>CAZMBZ010000137.1:8009-13113 GCA_964564285.1 uncultured Planctomycetaceae bacterium
GGCCGACTGTATCTGATGATCTCCGATGCAGGCCGATCGCCAAACAGGCTTTTCACGTGGTATTACAACGAGAAAGAGGGCATCTACCGCTGGCGTGAAATCCTCCTGGCCGACCCGCTGGCCTCGGACGCGCCGCTGGCCATGGTCACTATCGCAAAGCGAGTGGTGGTCGTCCTTGCCGGCAGCGCCGACAAGGCGGGACAACAACAGATCATCCTGGCCGAGCTTTCCCGGGAAGACTCCAGCTTCTCCACCCATGCCATTCTGCATGGAGACAATCCCGCAACCTGGTCTGTTGGCACGCCGCCCGAGGTAGCGCGAATGGGCAACCAGTTGGCACTGCTCTGGCAGGACGCAAACGGACTGGTGTTCGGCAAGTGCGAGCCACGAATGGGCCAACTCATCCGGGAAGGCGAGGTGGACGTCTTCGAGCACGCCCCCGCCAGCGATGCAGCCCAGGAACTCATGATGGACTTCCTGTGGGTCGTTGTGGCAAGCGTCTTCGCCGCCATGCTGCTGCTCCGCCCAAGGCACGTCACGCCGGAATTGTTCGCCCTGCCTCCCACCGTCAAAACGGGACACCTCGGCAGACGACTCCTGGCCAGTGTGATCGACCTGGGGCTGTGCTACTTCATCGTGGGATTCATCTACATTCTGAGCCCATATGCAATGAGCGAGCAGGAAATGACGGACATGATGAATCGCATGCTCGCGGGCCAGCAGATCGATGTTCCGGTCGAGTTCGTAGTGGTCTTCATCTCCATCATACTGACCTTCGCCATCTACTCGACCGTGATGGAAATTCGCACATCCACGACTCTCGGCAAGATGCTGATGCGGCTGCGAGTGGTGGGCGCCGACGCCAAGCGGGCGAATGTTCGACAGTGCATCATCCGAAACCTCACGAAGATCGTCGAAATCGTTTCGATGACCACGCTTGTGCTGCTGCCCCTTGCCCCGATGGTCGTGATCCTGACCCGCTACAACCAGCGGATAGGCGACCTGCTCGCCCGAACGGCCGTGGTGGATGCAGCCAGTCTTGCTCAACTGCCGACCGAGGGCGAAGGCGGCCAGAACGGCCACTCAGATGGTGATAATCCCGAAGGCACCCCGCCACCCCTGCCGCCAGACCAGAACCAACCAGGAAACCGCGACGACGAAAACTAACGCCCTGTCGCAGGTGATTTCACTGCTGCCGTGATTGGCGAATTGGCACCATGCTCAGCACCACATTTGTCCCGATGTACATCGGGATGGCTGACAGACCTCTGCGCGACACTGCCGATGATTACTTAGGCGCCTGCTGGCCCGGCTTGTATCCTGCGGGCCAATCCTTATCCGGCTGGGGGGTCCATTGATCCATCGGGGGCAGGCTCTCGTAGTCTATCTTTTCGCCGGATAGGACCTTTGCGACAAGTTCATCGCTCCACCGGCGCGACAGCGCGAACGGGGCAACGTAGTTGGCCACAAACGCCGCCGCTGAACTGCTCAGATGCCCGCCGGTGTTGCCCGCCATGGCCATCTGCTGATGCCACGCAACCTGGTAAAGCCTGTCATAGAGCTTGGACCGACCCGGCTTGAGCGGCACGGTGAAGCCCACCCGACCGGCCGAGTTGCCGTGCTTGCCGTCCATCGTTCCGCTGATGGTCGTACCTACGCCCAGAAACAGCCAGTCCTTGGACGAATAAAAGTTGACGATGCCACGCTTGGTCTTGCTAAGCGCGAAGTCCACCATGTAACCGGGCGAGATGGCCGGGGCCATGAGAATGATCCCGTCGATTTCCTGGCCCTCGGGCATGGCTTCGGCGACCCACAGCGCCATCGCCCCGCCGCCAGATTGGCCGACAACTATCACGGGCTTGTCCGGGTGGGCAAACTTGTACTCTGCGACCTTGACGGCGATTCGGGTCGCCTTGCGCCTGTTGTGAAACTCGGCTCGCAGGTTGTACAGCGGCCCGAGCATGGACGTCCAGTTCTCCAAGTCAATCCCGTAAGACACGCCGCCGACAGCAAGGCCCTGGACAATGTCCTTGTTCAGCGGGCTCGTGCCCTCGATGCCGGGCAGGACCACCACCAGGCCCGTGCTCATCCGTTCGGGTGTCTGGTAGGGCTGGCGGTAACAACCGCCGGACATCATCGCCGCCGCCAAGCAGACAAGACAAAGCAATATGCGTCGCATTACAATCCCTTTCGCCCTCCGCCTTCACAAACCGCCTTGGCCGGCCGAGAAGTCCCGGCCCGGCCCGCGCACCGGGGAGTTTACACGCCCAAGCCCGTCAATCATAACGAAACCCCGGCCGACATGCCGGGGTTTCGTTATGATTTGCTCGCTGAGAAAAGGAAACGGGCTATTCCTTCACTTCATACTCCGCATCGATAACGTCGTCGTCGCCCTTTGCATCGGGCTTCGCCTCTTCGCTGCCTTCGCCCTGAGGTGCGGCGCCTTCGGGTGCCTGCTGGGCGCCCGCGGCCTGCTTGTACATTTCCTCAGCCACTTTGTGCGATGCGGTCTGAAGCGCTTCCATCGCCCGCTTGATCGCGTCAATGTCGTCGCCCTTGCCTGCCTCGCGAAGCTGGTTCAGGCCCGACTCAATCTGGCTGCGATCTTCCGCGGAAACCTTATCGCCCTGGTCTTTGAGCATCTTCTCGGTGGACCATGTGAACTGGTCGGCCTGGTTCTTGGCGTCCACCAGTTCGCGACGCTTGCGATCATCTTCTGCGTGGGACTCGGCATCTTTCCGCATATTGTCAATATCGTTCTGGTCCAGACCGCTGGAGCCCTTGATCTCGATGGACTGCTGCTTGCCCGAGGCCATGTCCTTGGCTGAGACGTGCAGGATGCCGTTGACGTCGATGTTGAAAGTGACCTCGACCTGGGGAACGCCTCGGGGGGCCGGCGGAATGCCCGTCAGGTTGAACCGCCCAAGCGTGCGATTGTCGCCGGCGAACTCGCGCTCGCCCTGGAGCACGTGGATCGTCACTTCCGGCTGATTGTCTGCGGCCGTCGAGAAGATTTCCTTCTTCTCGGTCGGAATGGTCGTGTTTCGCTCGATGAGCTTGGTCATCACGCCACCGAGGGTCTCGACGCCCAGCGACAGCGGAGTGACGTCAAGCAGAACCATCTGCTCCTCGATCTCGCCGCCGATGATAGCGCCCTGGACGGCGGCGCCGATGGCGACCACCTCGTCGGGATTGACCGACTTGTTGGGTTCCTTGCCGAAGATGTCCTTGACGATCTGGCGGACGCTGGGAATACGCGACGATCCGCCGACGAGCACCGCCTCATCAACCTCGTCGGCCGTGAGCTTCGCGTCCGAAAGCGCCTGCTTGCACGGACCAATCAGG
This sequence comes from uncultured Planctomycetaceae bacterium, assembly GCA_964564285.1. Lineage (GTDB taxonomy): Bacteria > Planctomycetota > Phycisphaerae > SM23-33 > SM23-33 > JAUWQU01. The sequence continues at coordinate 11,355 of CAZMBZ010000137.1, forward strand.
CGTTCGAATATCGGCTCGCAAAGCTGTTCGAATTTCGCCCGGGTCATGGTCATCGTCAAGTGCTTGGGCCCCTCGGCCGTGGCAGTGATGAATGGCAGGTTGATGTTTGCTTCCATTGCCGTGGACAACTCGCACTTGGCTTTTTCGGCGGCCTCCTTGAGCCGCTGAAGCGCCATCGCGTCGGTGCGAAGGTTGATGCCCTCAGTCCGCTTGAACTCGTCGGCAATGTAATTGATGAGAAGCTCGTCCAGATCGTCGCCGCCAAGGTGCGTATCGCCGTTGGTCGAGAGGACCTCGAAGACGTTGTCGCCGATATCCAGAATCGAGACGTCGAAGGTGCCGCCGCCGAAGTCGAAGACCGCCACCTTCTCGTTCTTCTTGCGTTCCAAGCCGTACGCGAGTGCCGCAGCCGTCGGCTCGTTGATGATCCGCTCGACCTTCAGGCCGGCAATCTCGCCGGCTTCCTTGGTAGCCGTGCGCTGCGAGTCGTTGAAGTACGCCGGAACCGTGATGACGGCGCGGGTGATTTCCTCACCGAGGTAGTCCTCCGCAACCTTCTTGAGCTCCTGGAGGGTCATCGCGCTGATTTCCTGCGGCGTGTACTCCTTGCCGTGGGCCTCGACCTTGACCAGTTCCTCAGGCCCGCCGATCACGCCGTAGGGTACGGTCTTCTCTTCAGTCGCCACCTCGCGGTGGCGTCGGCCCATGAACCGCTTGATCGAGAACACCGTGTTCTGGGGGTTTGTCACCTGCTGGTGTCGGGCTGGCTGACCTACAAGCCGCTCGCCCTTCTCCGTGAAACCAACCACCGAGGGAGTCAGACGACTGCCTTGGAGGTTGATAAGTACCTTGGGTGTAGAGCCTTCCATCACAGCCACAACGCTGTTGGTGGTGCCCAAATCAATGCCTATGATTTTCTTCGATGCCATGTTTTGTTACCTTCCTTACTAACAGCCCCGCCTGATGCAGGGACGATCCATTCATTACTCCTGCTGACATAATGTGTTTGCAAGCTACATGCCACTACTGTATATCTATTTATGATAGGCATTTGCGCATGCCGCCAACTCGCGAAAGAATGCCAATTCGACCGCTGCATCCCCTTGGAATGGCCGCTTTGGCAGGTGAAACGGTTGTATTGACGCTCCGGCATTCGTAGGCTTGTGTCATGTCGACAGATAACGCAACCGACGGCCCGCAAGTCCTGAACCTCCAAGATGTCGAGCTTACGCTCAACCAGAATACGATCCTTCGCCGCGTCCGCTGGCGTGTGGGCCTAGGCCAGCACTGGGCCGTGCTCGGCGCCAACGGATCGGGCAAGACAAGCCTGCTTCGCGTGATAACCGGCTATCTCTGGCCCAGCGGCGGGCAGGTGGATGTCCTGGGCAGCCGTTTCGGCCAGGTGGACCTGCGCCAGCTCCGCAAACGCATCGGCCTGGTGAGCTCAGCCATCAGCAAGATGATCCGGCCCAGCCAGACCGCAACGCAGATCGTCCTGAGCGGCGCGTTCGCATCGACCGCCCTGTTCGACGAAGCCGACGCCGACCAGCACGCCCGCGCCCATGAACTCCTGGCCCAACTGGGCTGCGCTCACCTGGCCGAGCAGCTCTACGGCACGCTGTCGCTCGGCGAGCAGCAACGAGTGCTGATCGCCCGAGCCCTGATGGCCAGCCCGGAACTCCTGCTCATCGACGAGCCATGCGCCGGCCTGGACCTGCCAGGCCGGGAGGTCCTGCTGGAAACCATCGACGCCCTCGCC
>CAZMBZ010000138.1:0-13012 GCA_964564285.1 uncultured Planctomycetaceae bacterium
ACGGACTGGCCGCGGCGAACCGAGCTTCGGCGCGACCCCCAACCGCCCATCATCCATGATCGTAGGCCCGTCCGCTCGTGTACGCAAGGGTTAAGAGGGCAAGGGTTAAGAGGGCTGATGGTCCTTGGCTGAAGGCGTCGCGTGGCGTAATCGTTCGCTGTAAGCCTGCGATGGCAACCCGTCGTAAGTCCTAATGGCACGGCCACGCCAGAATGATTCGGGGAGACACCGAGCTAGCGATCACGATCAGGAGTTCCCGGTCGAGAAAGAGCCACGCGCTATCTGGCAGCCACGGCCACCGATTCGAGTCGGTCACTTGCCTGCTCAATAGTCTGGCGGGCGATCTGCTTGGGGTTGTAGCCGGCAGTCAGGCGAACAAGGGGCTTTGCCGCAGGAGGTGGTGTGCGACAAGGGGTATCCTCCCTCCGGGGGCTTCGGATCGCCGGTGGCGACCTGCGGTGAATCCCCGAGGGCCGGAACAACAGGGACCTCGGACGTAGCCGCATCCTGGCCGGCGTCAGCCTGGTCGAAGTTTTACAGGCAATGAGAGGAGCGATCATGGGCTCAAGCTAGTGGTCCGTCGCACAGGCCGTCGCCGCTCACAATTAAGCAGTGACGCCGACGCGGGCCAAAGCCCACGCCGGCGCCTGTCGACCCCCTCGGCCAACATTCGGGAGGATCATACGGACCTGGTCGATCTCCTACGCGGCATTCGTCTTGGCATCATTGTCCATCAGGTCCCGGAAGAGTTCATCGACGTTCATCCCGAACTCGAAGCGATCGTAATCCAGTTGTTTCGTGGCGGCCTTCGTGAGCCACCGGTGCGGATTGGCGCCGATGGTTTCCAGCTGTGTCCGGAGCCGCGGTGGGAAAATGTCTTCGATGCGGGAAGCAGGGCGGAGGGTCAGTTCGACCGCAGCCGGATAGACTCCGGCAATCGTATGAACCTGCGGGCCGCCGCGTCGCTCGCTGATCTCGCGAGCCAAGATTGCCGCTTGGGCCGAGGTGGTCTTCGGGATCGCGATGATCGTGTACCCGTGCGATTGGGGCCCGGCACCCTTGGCGTACCAGGGCGACTCAACCCAACCACTAGGAGACATCAGGGCCGTCGCCAGGTGGGAGACCTCCCCGTTGCGGGCGCCCAGCACGGCACCAAGCCCCGCGGGCGTGAGGCTCTTGATCGCCTGCTGGAGACTTCGGCTGAGCGTGTCGAGGGTACGGGCGGTGGGGTTGTCAGCCAGGTCGGTCAGGAAAGCGTCCAACGCATCGTCCACCTCGGTCAAGACTGCGCCGTCGCCCGTGCGGGCGATGCCTTCGTTGGCCAGGCGGATCACCTGCTTCAGGGGACGGGTGGTCTCGTTCTTGATCGTGGCGATTTGGGAGGTCCAGATCCCCAACTGGTCCAACGCCGCCGAGCAGGCCTTGGCCTCGATGTCCGCCTCGGTTGCCATCATCAGGGCCGCTCGCAGAGCGGATTCCAGCTTCGGTCGGGCGACGAACATTCGGATGAACGTCGGCCCGAGATCATGCGACCAGAGGGAGTTCTCCGTCTTCTTCACAGCCGCCTCAGCCAACTGTTGCTTCGTCTGGGCTGCGTCCCTTCGGGTGCGGTAGGCTTCCTCCAGGCCGTGGATCTCCTCGGCGACCCCATACAGCACGTCCATGCGGTCGCGGAATTCGGCGGCGGACCGGACCGGACTGTTGAGCATGTCAAACAGCCGGATGTGGTCGGTGACGCCCGTCAGGCTCTTGATCGTCGTGGTCAGGGAGATTGCATAGGAAGGAGCGATCATCTTTCGTCGATCATAGCGGGCGGGACGTTCGGCGGCGCCGCTGGCCTCTCGCATGGCGAGTTCGACGACTTCACTGGCGGTCGTGTCGGACCGCCACTCGATATCGACATTCGTCACCAGGTTCGAGGCGGTCGGATCGGAGATCAGCTTCACCAGTTTCGACTTCCATTGGCCCGCGACGTCAGTGATGAGGTCAATGGGTCGAATCTCACTAAGATGGCGGGTTCGGACCAGTGTGATGCCGCCTGCGATCTTCACCGAACCCCAGTTGGTGAGTCGGATGCCGAGATCACTGGCCTCCCGGCCCAGCAGCGCCACCAGCGTCGCCGTGACATAGTGGTTGCGGCTGGCGGCGTCCTCGCCCATCACCGGTGTTTCCAACAGCCACAGCCGGCGACAGGACTTCGAGACCGTTTCCTGGTTAAGGTACCAGAGGATATCATTCGTGACCGTGGCGGCGTTGTTGATGTCGATTCGGCCAGATGTGCCGATGCCGACATGGGTGATCGGGCCGTAGCGAACGATATTGGTGGTCACTGTCATGCAGCACAGGCTCTTGATGGCGACGGTCTCGAACGCGGTCGCCATCTCCGTTGCGATGCCGGCGCCAGTGCCGCCGCCGCCACTGGCCACGATCCAGACTTCGACCGAGTCGAACTCCGCATTCTCGGAGACCAGCAGCCCACTGGCGAGCTCTTCGAGGAAGTGGGCCAGTTCGCCGTTGTTGATCAGGTCTTGGATGAGGCAATGGCCAATGATGGGATTCTGTGAGGCGCCTTCGCCGCTATCGCCGATCGAAGCCCTGCGATAGGCTTTGTTGAAGCGGTCATCAACGTCGGTCCGGTCAAGAAGCTCGCGAAGTGCGCCGCTGCTGACAGGGAACTGCCTGATTCCATAGGCGGTGGCGTCGAGCTCCTTGACGACGTCGCAGTAGATCACTGCCTGGGCGTTAAGGAGGTGGCTCCAGCGGAGCGCCGCATCCCGACCGGTTCCACCGATAAAGAAGATGACGCGAGCCGTTCGGCTGCTGATTGAGGGGGTCTGAATACTCATGGCTGGTTTCCTTTCGTTTAGTCTGGTCTTGGCCGGTGAGCATCACCTGGCCTGTCTCTTGCTCTCACTACCATCAAGGGAAGCGAGTTCGGTTATCGCCTTGGGATGTTGGCGACGACCGCCTTGGCGGCCTCGATGGTGACGGTCTGGGCGTGCGTGCCGGTTCCGATGACCAGACGCCACGGCGTTGTGGGATCGGCCGGGCAGGCCAACGCAATGCGATAGGTCGGGGCGAGAACGGTTCTGCTGATCTGTCGCATGGCGTCGAGCAGGTCGTCGGCCTTGGCGGCGGCGACGTGCATGCCTCCTGTCGCTGCCGCGACCTGTTCAAGGGCGGCGGCGTTGATCTTGGTGCCAAGCCCCAGCGTCATGACCCGAACGTTCGCCTGCCGACACGTCTGGATCGCCTGGGCCATGCTGCGGCCATAACCGCTGTCGGCGCCGTCGGTCAGTATGACGAGAAACCGCTCAGACGACGAGTTGGCGTCCTGGGCCAGGTCGGTGGCGGCCGTGTGGATTGCGTCCCACAGCGCGGTGGCCCCGGAAGCGGTGATTGCGTCGATCGCCGAGACGGCGTCCTGGCCGTTGCCGGCAACCAGACGCTCGACAGCGTCACTGAAACTGAAGAGCGAGAACCGTTGTGTGGGACCCATGTGCGTCAGGAGATCCCGATAGGCTCGCTTGACGGCGGGCAACTCGCTTCTGATCGACCCAGATCGGTCGATGACCAGAGCGATCTGAAGTTTCCGATCGACCACCTGGCCAGAGCGGAATACGCTGGCGACTGTGGCGGGTCGGTTGCTGTCGGTCCAAACGCGAAAGTCTTGGGATGCCAGGTTAGCCACGGGCTCCCCGGCGGCGTTGCTCACCGCGACGTCGGCAATCAGGAACGGCGCCATGGACTGGGGGCGGTGGACTCGCAGGAGCTTGGCGGTGGTGTCAGACGGCAGCTCGGCGGGCATGCTTGTACGACGCAGCGTGGCCAGATTGACCTCGGCGGTCTTGCGGGCGGCCTCTGCGACCAGAAGGGCGTCTTGGGCGGCCTCGCACTTGATGTCGGCGTCCGCGGCGGTTTTGCGAGCTCCCAGAATCTGGGATCTCAGATCCGCCATGATTGCGCCGGCATCGATCTTGCCGGCCAGGCTATCCAGCTTGGCATGGGCGATCTTGGGGTCGAGGTTGTACTTCTGGGCATGGGTGATCGCTTGGGCCAGAACTCGCATTTGCTCGTTCGTTTCGTTCGCCCCAACCAAGTGCTCGGCATGCGCCACGAGGATGTCAAAAAGCATGGCGGCGACTTCTCGAATCCGGTGCGGATCCGATTCGACCCGGACGAGTTCATCTCGGACCATCGTGGTCAGTGCGTCATGGTCGTTGGCCCGCGTCAGGTCCGCTCGGACGGCAGCCCACTCGCGCCGGCGTGTCATCTCGCGTTCGAGTGGGGCCAGAATGGCGTCCACGGCCGTGGGGTTCTGGCTGGCTGTGACGGCAAGGTGGCGTCCTTTGGCTGCGATGGCTGTCCGTTCGGCGAGGGAGCGAGTTGCGTCGGAGCTAAGCGCCACGCAAGCGGCGACGCACTCGGCCACGCAGGCATTCTGAATCTCCGGGCAGGTCCGTGCGGCTTCGGCTACGACATCCAGGAGCTTCTGATGCTGGCCGGACTGTTCGAGTTGCTTGACCCGCTGATGGAACTGCTGGCGTTTGATGAGGCCTGCCCGCAGGGCTTCGGCCAGGCTGGCGTCGATCCGGCGTGTCGTCGCTATGTCGATGGCCCGATCCAGCACAGCTAGGCGGGTTTCCATGGTCGCGGTGGTCCTGCCTGCGTCTGTCAGATCCCGGATCAGTCGTTTGGCGAGCATCTGGACGGCGTGGTCTGAAACCGGCTGGTCGAGCCGCGCCTGGATTTGATCGGCGACGGTGACCAGATGTCCGGTTTCCTCCATGGCCGTCCATCGTGTGCGGAGATCGGCTAGGTCACGATCCACGTACCGGTCGTACAAGGGCGTCTGTTCGGCGCACCAGCCGGCGCTGATGGCGACGGCCGTCAGCATCGCCGCCTTGATCACGGCCAGGGCAGCAGTGGCCGCCAACGGGCGATCCGGGGTCGGCGGGGCACCGACCTGACTTCGCTTTCGAATCGCAATCCAAAGCATCACAAGAGCAATGACGGCGGGGATGACCGCAGTCATGTGAAATACGTCGACCCAGTGCTTGCAGTGAAACATCACAGCGAGCATCGCCAGAGTCGTTAGGAGGGGTAGGATTTTCTTCATTTCGATCTCCTTGTCGCCAGGGGGTTGGGGCGGGCGTTTCCCGCGTCCACGTCCACAAGGGAAGCGAGGTAACGTGGTCCATCTTGGGGGATTGCGGGGGGCGGTTGGACTCGCTCCCCTTTGATGAGAAGATTATGACCGCCACAACGATCCATCTTCTAAAGGAGAGCGAACGATGGCCCTGAGAACCCCGACACATTGCTTGGCGACACTGCTGGGTGCGGTGGTGATGCTTGGCGCTTGCCTCGCTTACGCCCAGACACCCGACACCGCCGAGCAGACCCGCAAGTACGCGACCGAAGACGAGAACGTCCAACGTCGCACAGCCTGGCAGGTCTGGTGGAACGAGAAATCGATCATCCAGCATGAGCAGACGGTCAGCGACGCCCCGATCATATGGGGCGTGCCCACGGGGCGGAACGTAGTTCTCGTCTCATCGCCGACGCTATCCCGCACCGAGGCGATCTTGGACCGCGTGGCCAGGGATCGCCTCGAGTCGGCGTGGAGCGACTTGGTCGAATTCGAAGGCGGGCAAGACAGACTGTTCAAGACGGCGGATGCGACGTGGAAGTATACCAAGCCCATCTTGCCTCTTGTTGACAGGCTCAGCGGGAGGGGGATGGACAAAGGCGAATTGCTGAGCGAGTTGGCGGATCTGGCCGATGTCGTGATCTACGGGCAGCGGGAATGGCTTGATCGCACGGCGATCGCCCATTGGCCGAAGGTGCAGGGCTTTGGCGCCCGATGGCTGCCGCGGGAAAGCTTGGGGCTTCGATCTGGACTGATCACGGACACGATCGAGATTGGCGGCCAGTTTCAGACATCGATCAATACCATGGTGGATGTGATGAACTGGGCCGAATCGGCTCGCGCACAGCCACGGGATCTCGCTGTGGGATTTGAAGGCGTCTCGCTTGGCCTGGGCGTCGCCGCGATGGCGGGCGGCCCGGCTGCGCCGGTGCTTCTCGCCGCCAGTAAGGGGGTCGGCTATGCCACGGAAGTCGGACGGGAGGTCCGGGCTCAGGTCCTGCACGACCGCACGATGTCCATGATTGAAGTTCCAGCGTTGGCTGGCCCGGTGCAGCCCTTTTCGTTCGAGCAGAGCATCGACGCTCGCTTTGGCTCGGGATCGTTCTATGGAGCGACCGCAGACGGCGGCGTCAAGATTGTAGGAAGTTACTCTCTCCAGCATTCTCACCCCGTGGATGAGGAGTGGCGATTTCGTGATCTGTTCAGGCCGAGAAGTCACTACACGGGCTTCACCCGAACGACACTAGACGATCAGGTCCGCAGGGATCGATACCGGTCCAGGATCAGCGGAACCATCACGAACACGTGGGGGCAATATGAGGGGCCGGGCGAGTTCCAACGCACGCGTACTCGGCGCGAGCATACCGTGACCCTGATTCGCACCAACGGCGCCGAGGAGAACCGGAGAATCCAAGAGGCGTTGAATCGGGAGGGGCAACGCGGATCGTATGGCTACACCGATCCTGAACTGATCAATCGGATGATGCCCAGGATTCCCGACTATATCTCGTCACCGCCTCCGCCGCAAAGCGGAGCCCCTGGCGAGAAAGGAGTCTCGATGAAGACGAACGTCACGCCTGAGTCGTTCACCGAGGACAAGACCGGCAGGCTGAGCGCGATCAGGGCCCGTCTGCTCGAGAAGATCAAGAAGGACAAGGCCGGCCAAGACGAATAGCTTCCCTCTGGCCATGACCTCAAGATACGAAGGAGATAGACATGACACCGTTTGCGAAGAAGCTGCTCTTGGTTCTCGGCATGGTACTGACCCTCGCGATGGTCGGCAGGTGCACCGGTGGACCGGATGACGTCAGGTCCGGCCTCGACCCGTATCCTGTTTCCGCGCCTTGTCTTTCGGGCCTGGCTGAGCGTAGATGCCTGTCGCTCAAGGCCCTGGCGACCAAGGTTGCAGGCCCGGTGGAAAAGCTCGACGCGGACGCGATCGTCTTGGCGGGCATCAGCAAGCCTGAGATGGTAATGACGGATCCGGACAACGGCGACGTGATTCTGGTCGGGATATATCAGCCTGACGCGCCGGTTCTCCACCTGGACGATCTAGTCGTGATGTTACGCAACGCGATGGAACGCCAGCCCTACATTCACTGCAGCCTTGACCCCATGCCCAAGAGCATCAATCGTCTCCAGGAGCACTTGGCGAAGCCAGCGCCGCTGTCGAACGCCGTCGCGATGGAGGAGTACCGACGGGATCTGGTGGAGGCGGTCGGTCCTCAGCGAACCCGTATCGGCGGCGTGAACGAGCAGAGCCGCGTTGCACACACTATGATCGATGCGGATTATTACATGAAAAAAGTCTCGCAGGGCCATATCCTCGTCGAGGGCGTTACGTCGGGCGTGGCCCGGAGCGGGGGCGCGAAGTCGATGTCCATGGCTCGCCACTGGTTTCACGTGGCGGATGGTTCTCCGTCCTTTGTTCGGGACGAGGGCATCATCGAGTTGGCGTCATGCCGTGTTGTTGTCCTGACGGAAGGTCAGATGGCCGCTGCCGACGGCAGTCTTCATGACGCCGGCCCCGCCGACGCCTCATCACAGAGGTTCTCCGATGAATTCTCCGAGCAAATGACGGCGATTGCGGAGGAAGAAGCATCGGTGGCGAGGCTGTTGAGCATGTACAAACTGCTGGCTCTGACGCAGGCGATGGTGCATCATGGATTTGTGGCAAAGGCGGGCTTGGACTTGACGCCGTTGGTGAAGTGTCCGCTCTTGGCGCCCACCCCGATGCCGAACGCATTGCCCGGCCTGGCCAACATCCGTGTGACCACTACGGAAACCTCTCGTCATATTCGCTACCAGGCGCGGATAGTTGCCGGCGGCGTTTCGATGGACGTTCCTGTGACACAAGCGTCATTCGCGCCGGCGTCGACGCCCGTGCTCCGAGAGACACAGAGCAAGGTCGTTGCTGCTCGGCCGACGCGGCAGGCCCTCTGGTGGCCGATGTGAAGGTGACCGTGGGGATGGTGTGGCATCCGGCGAGGCCCGGAAGCGTCGAATCTCCTGAAGACGTACAAGCCTGCATCGGCCGGAAAAGGATGCTCTCATGATGCCTGGGCGGCTCGGACGCCGATGGCACTTGTCAGGCATTGAGGAATACCGAGGCGGAAGGCCGTCTCTGGCATCCCGACGCCCTTTGCTCGAGCGAGGCGGAAGCTTCGCCAGCCTGAATGTTTCCGCTGTCGGTCTGACGCTGCGGTTGGCGTCGAAGATTCCCCAATGCCCTCCGACGGCACCTTCGTGGATGTGCTTCCATGGCTCGTCGAAGGGGAGCAAGATACGACGGTCATGACGTTCTGTAGCGCCATGCTCCGTCTCGCTTCCCTTACCCAGGTCGCCGCGCGAGTTGGTCGGTTCTATCGGTGTGACCCGAAGAAGGACGACCTTGCCGCCTTGCTTTGCATTGGCCGGCGTGAGAGAATCCGCGTGGTTCGTTGAGAATGGGATTTGGGATTTAGGAAGGTGGCGTATGCTCCTTTACAATACAGTCGAAACGGCGCTCAAGCAGTTGTGTGAGACCCAGCCTCACTGGCGAACTCGAGACGGCTGGGCGAACGTGTATACACTTCTGTGCGAGAGCATGGTCGGGGCAGAGGATCTCGACGTCGTCGGGTGTCCTGAAGATCGACGGCCGTTGTTGATTCTCGCCGCCATGCTGGGTCCGACCAGGCAGGCTTGGCCGATCCCCGATGTTCCTGGAGCTGTTCTTGACGCGTTGGCCTCGTTGCACGCCCGTCTTGCGAAACAGCATCCGAAGATGCCCTCGATGGAGCGGGTGTGGGAGGCGACGGTCGCTTTCGGCGCCGGCTATGGCCGCGAATCGATCCAGGCTTCCGATGACGTCGACGCGGCGTGGCTGGGCGTATGGCCCCAGGCTCGCGCCGCGATTGCAGAGAGTCTCGTGGGGTATGAACGACTGGTTCTCAAGGCCATCGAACGAATGGGGGTCGTAGGGCTATCCGTGCATCGGCGGGTGGCGGAGGAGTCTGGCGGCAGTGACTCGCTCACCATTGCGTTGGCGCATCACTCGGATCTCCTTTCGTGGGCGATGGTGAGCCCCGAGGAATCCTGGCCGATCGATTCCGGTGAGACGTTGTGGATCGAATCCGACGACGATGGGCCGCATGTCGCTGTTGGCACGCATCGACAGCCAAGAGACCGTCTCAACTATGCTCGCCAGGCGTTGGCTGTGGCTGGCGAGAAGATAACGATCGTCAAACAGCCTGCGGGCAACGCCACGACGATCAAGACTTCCGCGCACCTCGCGGTGAGTCTCAATGACCTCGATCAGTTGCAGTGTACGGTGGATGGTCGCAGCAATCACACGGCCGACCCACAGATCCCGGAATGGCTGGAGGTCCGTAACGTTCAATCGGCTCGGGTCGCTCGCTGTTCGTGCGGAGGGCGTCTTTGTAAGGAGAACCACCGCGTGGATTCCTGGAAGCTCGATGCTCCATTCGGCCGGTTTCTGTGGGAGGCGGTCACGGGCGGGGATATCCGCTACCGAATGAATAGCCTCAAGTCTGGGATGTATCTACCGTTGTTGATTGACGGGGGCGGGCTGATTCGTCCCGTGGCTACGGTGGCAACACCAGCGACAGGGCCGAACGGGGAGCGAATCGAGAACGCGCCGCCCACGCCGGGCAAGGGCAGACTGATCGCCGTCGGAGACGACGGCTGGCAGCGCCGATGGTATGGGGTCTGCACCGAGGGGCATCTCCTGGAGATGACTTCGCTCCGCGACGAGTTTTTCGGCATGCTGAAGCGGCTGGCGGCGCCCGCGATGACGACCGAGGCGCCGCCCGAGGGTATGGTGGAGATTCTGGCCGCCCTGCGCCGATCCGATCAGATTTCCCCGGCCGCGGTTCGATCCATCAAACAGGCTCTGGATGCACTCGCCACGCCGGAAGGCATGGCGATGGATTCTCGCATGGCCTCTCAACGGTGCCTGACGGCTCTTCGAAGTTTGCGGCGTGCGCCGGCGGAGCGTTCCGATCTCTGCAAGAAGCCGTCGTGCATGAAGGCGGGGGGACAGTGTGAGTTGAAGCAGAACCCCATGTCGGCGTGGCGATATGATTTCGCTCGGATGGAATTGACCGATGGCGATATGAGCCATTTGTCTACGTTCAGCGATGAATAGGAGATATGCAATGAACAACCATTTTACGTCGCGTCCGATCGCTCATGATTCGGTGACGGCGGAACTCGCCGGCTTGCTGGAAGGCGTTGTCGTCGGTCCGTTCTCGGCCTTGGACCTGGGGGGACGCCACCAGACCATCATGGTGACCAGTGAGATTCGTCCGGATGGAGTCTTTGACCTCCGCATCACCTGCGCCGCGATGAAAGGCATCGATATCGATTACTCGAGCATGGCGGTGGCGGTCATGGCCGAGGCAACGGGAGGGGCAGCGGTTCAACGGATCAGCCGTCGCGGCTATGCCACGTTTGTCGGCCTGCCCATGAGCGAGTACGCCCTTCGCGGCGGGGCGGTGGCCCAGATGATGGCCAAGTTCGACGTCGAGAGTCAGCCCTGGCGCCGAGGCGAGATCCTCCCCGACAACACGCTTGTGGTTGACAAGGCCCATGGTGTGAACATCCCCGTGACGGAACGGGACATCACCTTCGATAGCGGCGACAACCGGGGCCCAGGGATTCAGACGATCGAGAATCGCGGCCCGGTCGATCTGGGCCGTGGCGAGAATCGGAACGAGTTGGCTGATCCCGCGTCCACCAAGGAGGTCGAATCTGGGCCAAGATCGGCGAAGCCAGAGGGCGGCGAGGGCTAGAGGCCGTTCGCGGCGTCTCGCAGTTGATCTCGCAACTGAGAAGCCGTCTTGATTCGGATATCTGGCGTGTCGATCAATGCCTCGTCGATGACGTCTGCAAGGCGATCGGGGATCGCCGGCGTCAGGGAACGAATTGGACGGACGTCGGTTTGGCTGAGCGTCAGCCAGGGATCTTCGCGGCGGGAGAACCGTCGCGGCGTGGTGCAGGAGAGCATCCAGTAGAGAACCGCCGCCGCGGCCCAAACGTCCACTTCCGGGCCAGCGTGAAGCAGTCCGCCTGGTCTGCCCATCTGTTGGGGGAGGAATCTCGGCCTTCCGGCGCGGTGCTGCTGTTGGGTCAGGAGACTGACGCCTGCTAGCTCGGCCGACTTGGCCATGCCGAAGTCAGCCAGCTTGATCGTTCCATCGGCGGCGAAGAGAACGTTCATCGGACTGACGTCGCGGTGCACCAACCGGGTGGCCTGGGTGATGGCCCCGTCGCCGCGTTGCGCCCAGAAGGACGCGTTGTGGGCGTAATCCAGCGCCCCCAGAAGATCGAGCGTCCACCGGACAGCCTGGCCGGCGTCGGGCCGATGCTCTGGTTCGGCGCAGCGATCCGCCAGCGTCCCGCCGGGGCAGAACTCCATCGCCAGGACGAATCCCTCGGGGCATCGCCAGCAGCGGTGGGTCCTCACGATGTTTCGGTGGGCCAGTTGCACCGACAGGTGTGCCTCTCGCAGGAGCCGGCGCCGCATGTCGTCGGCGATGGGCTCGGCCAAGGTGATGGCCTTGAGGGCGACGGGCTCGGCGGTATCGGGATCCATGGCCTGGTGCACCATGCCGCTGGCGCCTTGCCCGACGGGGGAGACATTGTTGTAGCGGGCCAGGATGCTGGCGACGGATTCGGCTGGGACGACTCCATCCCACTCGCAACGAAAGACCACCTCGCCCAGGCGAAGGATGTCGCCCGGCCCCAATGGCGTGGCGTTGTCCTCGGCCAGTCCCGCCGGCTGCCCGTTGACGAACGTGCCGTTGGTGCTCTTGAGGTCGCAGACAAACAGATCCCACGGCGAGGCGACATGCAGGCGGCAATGACGACGGGAGACGCCGAGATCGCCCTGACCATTGGCGATGCGCATATCGCACTCGGGGCCCCGGCCCAGGATCACGTCCTTCGCCGGCGCATCATTGAATTCCAGGGAAACAATCTTCCCAGGCTCAGGTCCTTCGATTTGTCGCAGCAGGATCATCGGTAGGTCTCTCGCGTTACGGGGTGGCTAGCATAGTTCATCTCGCAGCCGGGCGAAATCGGCGATGGCTTCGGCGGTGTCGGAGAATTGATCCGCTGGCAGTTCGGTCAGGAGGGCGATGGCTTCATCGAAATTCTCTCGACCTTCGTTTTTGTTCCCTAGCTTGGCGATCGCCTCGCCGCGATTTCCCGTTGCCGCGGCCATAAGGTACGACGCCCAGTGGTCGCCGCTTTCCACCATCGGCTGAAGGATTCCCAACGCCCGATCCGCAGCCTGAACGCTGCGATCAAAGTCGCCGAGCGTATTGGCGGCGTTCGATCGATCCACCAGGGCCGAGCCCAAGCTTCTCAACAGATCACTTCGCCCCTCATCGCGTATCAGCCTCTCAAGCGTTGCCGTCGCCTCGTCGAGCATCGCGGCCGCCCTCGGCGCATCGCCCTGTTTCCAGATAGCGGCAGATTGAACGATCATATCCAGGGCTTCCTGTTCGGCTGGCGGCTTATCGGGACGGTGCGTGTTGGTGTCGGCGGTTCCAGATGCTTCCTCCAGCCTGTCTCGAAACTTCTCGGCCATTCTCAAGTATTGGCGAATCTGCGGATCCTCCCTTTGGGTCAACTGCGATGCCCAACAGGACATCGCTTGGGCGACCGAGGCCTCCGCCATATCAAGGATCCCCGCATTCTCGCACACGATCGCCCTATTGAAACAGGCCTTCGCCAGGTCGTTTTCGAGTTCCGTACGCCCGGCGGCCACCAGGCGATCGTAGATCTCGATCGCGCGGTCGCATTGGGCGATCGCGCCGGCGAGGTCGCCTTGGTCTTGCAGGGCGTTTCCCTTGTTCA
>CAZMBZ010000139.1:0-12957 GCA_964564285.1 uncultured Planctomycetaceae bacterium
ACGGCGGCGGAGATCATGTTTTGCTCGGCGATGCGGGCTTCGAAGTAGCGGTCGGGATACTTCTTGGCGAAGATCCCTGTAAACGTCGAGTTCTTCACGTCGCCGTCGAGGGCGACCACACGGTCGTCGGCGGCGCCAAGGGCCGCCAAGGCCGCGCCGTACGCCCTTCGCGTGCTGAGTATGCCCGTTTCCAGGGCACTTTCCATGCCGGCGGCCTTGATGGCCTGGCCAAACGCCCCAGCCGAGATAACCCGTTGGCGCGGGGCCTGGTCAAGATGGGCCGGCGACTTCAGCGCCGTTGCGGGCGTGTCTTCCATGTCGGCGACGCCAAGCTCGGCGGCCTTTTCGTCCAGGTCCGCCATTGCCTGGGCAACGTTCTCAGCTGCCACCGGCTTGCCGTGATAGGAGCGGTCCTGAAGTTCCTTCACGCCCCAGCCCTTGACGGTCTGGGCCACGATAGCGATGGGCTTGTCGGTCACCGGGTCCGTCAGGGCCTTGAACGTCTCGTCCCAGTTGTGCCCGTCGATGGCCCGTACCTCGAAGCCGAACGCCTCGAGCTTGGCCTTGAGGACGTCGGGCGTCTGCTGGGGCGACACGAAGTCGCTCTGGGCCTGGTGGTTGCAGTTGAAGATCGTCCGCACAGCCAGGAGCTTGTGATCGACGACGAAGTCCAGTGCTTCCCAAATCTGTCCTTCGCGGCTCTCGCCGTCGCCGACGATACAGTAGATGGTTCGTTGGGTCTCATCCAGCCGGGCCGCGCATGCCAGGCCCGCGGCGACGGAGATTCCCTGTCCCAGCGATCCAGTGGCCGCATCGAAGAAGGGGAATCCGATGGCGGGGTTGGGGTGCCCATCGAGCACGCTGTCGGCGGCTCGAAGCGTAAGTGCGTCCTCGAATCGAAGCAGAGATGGCTCGGCTTGCGAGCTGACCACGCCGCCGAGGTCGCAATAGGCCGCGTAAACCACAGGCACGGCGTGGCCTTCGGACAGCACAAGCCTGTCGGCGGCGGGGTTCCACGGATCGCGCGGGTCGTATTTCATGACGCGGTACATCAGCGCCGTGGTTATATGCACCAATGCCAAGGCGCTGGACGGATGTCCGCTGCCCGCTTCGGTACACATCTGCACAATCTGCTTGCTCAGTTTGATGACCTTACGGTCCAGGTCTTTGTAATCGCCCATGGGCTTCTCCAGAATCCTGCAATGCCATTAGCGCAACGGGACAGCCGTTTGCTGCCCTACCGTGCGAATCGCATAATTTACCTTAACCCTCCGGCGAACGCAACACATTTGGCCGGGGGAACACATGACTTTTCCATCCTGCAAGCATACGCGGTCAGCGGGGCCGATGCGACCTGTCAAGCCGCGCCGCTCAAGGTTCGCGGCCCGCCTGCCGATAATACCAAACGAAGCGGTGAAAGCGCCCGGACTGGGATTTTCAGGTCTTTTATCATGCAGTATATTTATTCTATCTTCGCAAGCGCCGTGGAAGTGGCGATCTGCGCGATCGGCGCGGCCACCATGATCTACGCCGTCTCGGCCATTGGCTAAGCGGATTTAGCGGTCATACTGGTCGAGTATCTTCGGCACTTGAAGGATACTGCGGATGCGGTGTCGCGGGCGGGCTTTCCAAGGGCCGTGACGGCCTGCGGGGTCCTTCAGGACGGAGATCATACCCATCCGGTTGGAACCTTTGATGTCTGCCCAGGGCGAGTCGCCGACGAACATTGTATGGGCCGGCTCGAGCCCAGCGGTGCTCAGGGCCGTCTCGAAAATCGTTCGCGATGGCTTGCGGAAGCCTTCCTGCGACGAGTAAATCCTTGTCGGAAGGTGCTTTAGCAGGCCCGCTTGGGCCAAGTGTCGGTCCAGCACCTCCCTTGGCAGGATGGTGTTGGAGACTACGCCAAGTTTCAGGCCGCGCCGGGCCAGGCCGCTCAGCATCTCGGCGAGGCCTTGCTCCACCCAGACAATCTCGCTTAGCGGTTCGTACCACCGCCAGGCCAGTTCCACCAGGTTCTCCCGCGCCAGCCGATGCCCGAATGTATGTCCGATCCGATCGATCGAATCCAGTATGTTGAAATCCCGCCCGTTAAAGCGGCTCTTGAAATAGTGCCATCGAACTGTCCAGTAATGGCGGCGATGGTAGACAGTGAAATCAGGCAGGTCCACGCCAAGTTCGGCGAGGTAATCGTATCCGCGCTGAGCTCCAACGTTAAAAAGCTTGACCGCGTCGATCTTCCCGAATTCCAGGAGAGTATCGCCAAGATCGAACAGAATTCCTTGGATTGATTGGCCCATTGTGCCTCAGATCAAGATTGCTTGGCCGAGATGACCGCCAAACATCACAGACAGTCAAATCGGCATAATGACAAAAAAACCTCCGGCCCACACCTGGGAGCATGGGCCGGAGGTCGCCACGGCATGAAAACAGCCGTTACTGTTGCTCCCGCTCGCGGCGGGAAATCGTCTTATTCTCAAAACATATCATCAAAAGTATAGCATCGGAGTCTTTGGAAGTCAACGGATGCGCGCATGGGAAGCCCGATCCGGCCATAACAGGTAACTGTTGGATAAATAGGTTTCTATACTTACAAAATCCTGTTTTGGCCGCCTTCTGGCAGCATTTTATGAACGATTCGATCGGTCAGGCCCATATTCGCCACTCGCCAGTCATAACGGCGTACTAGAGTTGTCGTTATAATAATTAGTGCCGGCGATGCGTCGCTGGGCCTTCATGGGCTGGTTTGTGCGGGAGCTCTTTTTCAGCAAAGCAGTTGCGTACTCATATTGACATAAATGGATCATTAGCTTATCATGTTATAATGACGCGGTAGTAAAAGCGGCATCGCGTTGAGGCAAGGAGGATGCGTCCGAGGCGCCGGTCGCCATGGAATGGCGCGTGTGTTTGGGTCTCGTTTTCGCGGTAGTCGCTGATGGCTCAGGATGTTCTCCATTCGTTAGGATGGTCACTAACTATGTCTGGCCGACGCATCCGACTTTTCAATTCGCAGGCGGCGAGCTTTCTGTACGCTCGCGGCGATTTCCCGCAGGCGGTAATCGAGCAACTCGAACCGCGGCTGATGCTCAGTGCCACCGAACTCATCGACGCCGAGTTCGTGCTGGCCAGTTCCTTGCCCGTTGATCCATCGCCTTTGACCGACCTGGTTCAGGCTGCTCCCGTTGTCATGGAATCGGAGGTATCTTCGGCTTTCGAGTTGAACGACACGTTCCTGCTTCACAGCAATCCCGGGGCCAGTCGGGTCCTCTACCTGGACTTCGACGGGCATACCACCATAGGCACGAACTGGAACACCTCCTACACCGGCGGCGCGCCAATTGTCACGCCGGCTTACAGCTTCGAGGGCGACGAAAGCTTCTCCGACAACGAACAGGCGCGAATCCAGTACATTTGGCAGCGAGTGGCCGAAGACTACCTGCCGTTCGAAATGGATGTGACGACCGAAGACCCAGGCTTGGATGGGCTCCGCAGCTACGGCAGCTCCGACACCGAGTATGGGCTTCGGGTATGCATCGGCGGCAGCAGTGACGACTGGTACGGCACGGACGCGGGCGGCTTGGCCTATGTGGGTTCTTTCGACTGGCAAAGCGACACTCCGGTATTCGTCTTTTCGTTGAAGCTCGGCAATGGCAGCGAGAAGTACACGGCCGAGGCGATATCGCATGAGGCCGGCCACTCCCTGGGCCTCTACCACGACGGCACAAGCAGCGACGAATACTACGGAGGCCATGGCAGCGGCGACACCGGCTGGGCACCGATTATGGGCACCGCCTACTACAAGTCGCTGACGCAGTTCAGCAAGGGCGAGTACCCCGATGCCAACAACTCCCAGCCCGATATGGCCGTTATGGCAAACACGGGCGGTTTCGGCTTTCGCGCCGACGACCACGGGGGAAGCTTCGTCTTGGCCGACAGCCTGTTGGTCATCGACGGCACGAACGTATCGGACGAGGGGATCATCGGACTCGCTTCCGACCTGGACTACTTTGCCTTCGAGACCGGCGAGGGCGCTATCGCCCTGTCGATCGACCCTGCCCCTCGCGGGCCCAACCTCGACATACTTGCGACGCTGTATGATGGCTCCTACAAGGTCGTCGCCACCAGGAACCCAACCGGGGCACTCGACGCGAGTTTCAGCCTGACCCTCACTGCCGGCACGTATTACCTTGTCATCGACGGCACCGGCGAGGGCGATCTAGCCACGGGTTACAGCGACTACGGAAGCCTCGGCTATTATTCCATCACCGGAACAATCGTCGATCCCGACTCGCTGCCCTGGCTGACCATCAACGCCACCGACGCCGAGGCCAGCGAGAAAGGCTCGGATACCGGCACGTTCACCGTTTCCAGAACGGGCAGCACCGCCGAGGCGATAGACGTGTTCTTAATCATCACCGGCTCGGCCGAAAACGGCCTGGACTATGACGCTATCCCAAACTACGTTACCATCCCTGCTGGTTCGTACACTGCCGATGTCACGATCTCCCCGATCAACGATTCCTTGCGTGAGGGCGACGAGGCGGTAACCCTGTCGCTTGATGCGGCCGAGGGTTTCTTCACGGGTACGCCCTGGTACGCCACGGTCACCATAGCCGACGACGACCTGGTATTCACTATGGACGATTTCGCCGTGAGCGAGGCCACGGTCACCGGCGCGATAATGACGGGCAGTTTTGCCGATACGCTGGTTAGCGATGACCAATACGAGCGGATCGAGGAGACGCTCCTGTCCAGTGGTGGCAAGCAATACAGCACCTTGGACCACACCTGGACGTTCGACGTTTCCGGCGGCGGGCAGGTAACTTTCTTTGTCGAGGCCTATCACTCGGTTAACAGCGATGGCGATGACTTCCTCTTCGAATGCTCTACTGACGGAGAGAGTTGGACAACGTTGTTGACGGTTACGAAGACGGCCGACGACAACACGCTTCAGCAGGCCGCACTACCGGAGAGCTTCTCCGGCACGGTGCTCATCCGCGCTACGGATACCGACCGGACTCGTCACCACGTGAGCCGGGACAGTCTCCTCGTCGATCTGATGTTCATTCGCAGCGACCCGAGCATTTTCGGCGACATGAACGTAGATGGCGTCGTGGACGTCTTGGACTACGTGACATTCAAGAGGTCCATGGGCACAACCGGTGGCGCCGCGTGGAGTGACGGCGACTTCGACAAGGACGGCGACGTGGATCACTCGGACCTGACAGTACTGCTGGCCCATTTCGGCGAAGTCTGCTCCCTTGCCTCCGCAGAGTTGCCGCCGGCCGAACCGGCCAGCATCGCCCCTGCGCCTGCTGTCGAGCCGGCCAGCATCTCCCCCGCGCCCGTTGCCGACCCGGTGCTATCACAACAAGAGTCCGCCAAGTGGTTTGCAGCCATGTTCGCCACGACGCGAACCACCCGCTTTGACATTTTATCCAGTGCCGGCAACCGCCTTGGCGACCCACCTTTTTCCCGGCTGGCCCCCTCGTCGTCGCTGCCATGGTGGCTGAGACCCAAACGGGACAAGTAGCCCTGCCCGTCCCAGGCCGGGAATGACGGGGGGCGCAGTCCTAGACATTTTGTCTAAATCCAGCTTGACCTACGACCGGCGATTAGACATAATGTCTATGTGCGAGTAATAAGCCTGAAACCTCTGCGGGAGTTCTGGTTGCGTCACCCCGACGCGGAGGAGCCGTTGCGGTTATGGTATAAGACGGCCACGAACGCCACGTGGGCAAATCTGCCGGACCTGCGCGGGACGTACCCGCATGCGGATGGAATCAGGGCCTCGCGTGGCGATACGTTGACTGTGTTCAATATCGGTGGAAACAAGTATCGCCTCGTTGTCCGTATTCGGTACGAGTACCAACTCATGAACGTTCGGGCCGTGTTGACGCACCGTAAGTACGATGGGGGCAAGTGGAAGGAATAGCTATGCGCAGGACAAGTAACACCAGCGAGAAACTGCCCGGTCGATTCGAGGAGCTTGTCAATATCTTACCCCCTCAGGCCTTGATGGATGACATTCACTACGAGAACGCGGTCGAGATGATAGACAGCCTGATGGCTTCGGGCAGGCTGAGTAAGGGGCAGGAAAGCTACATGGAGACGCTCGTGCAGCTTGTGCAGGCATACGAGGCCCGGTGTCATTCCATCGACACTGCCGGCCTGGACGGCCTGGACGCGCTGCGGCACTTGCTGACAGCCAACGACATGACAGCCTCCGACCTTGCCCGTCTGCTTGGTGTTCACGCCAGCATGGGATCCAAGATCCTCAAAGGGGAACGATCCCTGACCGTCGAGCACATACTCAAACTCGCCGACCGCTTCAGTGTTCGCCCGGAGTTGTTCATGGTCCGATCACGCCGGGGTTAAACGCTGCGTTTTAAATCGATTCGCGGGTTCCACTCTGCCATAATGCGCATACTTGGCGCAAACCTACTATGGATCAGATCAATGACACTCTGGCGGGAATGGGCGAGTTCCGCGAGGACCTCTACTACCGTCTACGCGTGGTAGACTTGCGCGTGTCGGATTTTACAAACGTCTTTCGCGGTTGGGGATAGAAACCTGACGTGGGAATGCGACATTGACCATCGAGCGAGACAGAATAGGCGGCGCGATTCTTGCTGGCGGGCGAGCAAGGCGGTACGGCGGGGCCAACAAGGCCAGCCTGGACGTTGGTGATGGGCGGACACTGCTTGAGCACCTCTGGTCCGAGCTTTCCGCCGCCGGCGTGGATGATGTGATCGTTTGCGCCAATGACGAGACCGCCCGCGCGGCGAACGCTCCCGGCCTGCCCGCCGTGCCGGACAATCGCCCCCATCTGGGCCCGCTGTCGGGCGTCGAGGCAGCGCTTGCCCACTTCGCCGGGCTCGGACTGGATGGGCCGGGCGAGCCGCGATACGACGCCACGGTCTTGCTGGCCTGCGACATGCCGGGGGTTAATGCCTCGGTGATTTCCACCCTTATCGGCGCGTTTCGAGGCGGCTCCGCCCGCATAGTCGTGGCGGAGACGGCGGATTTTTCATGGCAGCCGTTATGCTCTGTAGTTCATAACGGTATACTTGCGGACGTCCGGGCCGCGATGGACGCCGGTCGGTTGGGCGTCCAGCGGCTTTGGAGAGAGCTTGGCGCTGTCGGCATTCGGTTCGCTGACGACAGGGCGTTTTTCAACGTCAACACGCCCGAGGACATGGCAAGGTGGCAGGAACTTCGCCGCGGCGGATAGCATGTGTTCAATGTACGGATTATGGATTATCTGTGGTGCGGGGCGACGCGTGGGCAAAACCCACCTGGCCCGGAGACTCTGCGAAGTGCTGCCCGAGAGCATCTACGCAAAGCTTGGCCACGGACGGCGAAAGCCCGACGGCTGGCCCCACTTTTTCCGTACCCAGAAGCAGCTACAGGACTTCATGGACCAGCAGCGGCAACGGCGGAGGCACGTCGTGGTCGAGTCGAACGCTCTGGCTGCCCGCAAGGACGCCGATGTGGTGATATACCTCGCCCCGCAGGCCGGGCGAAGCATGAATGTGCGGGCGGATGCCGAGTCGCTCAGGTCGGCCGCCGGGGTGCGAATCGAGCCCGGCTCGTCGCCAAAGCAGTGGAACCGGGCTCTGACGGACATACTGCCCGATACGAACCTGCGTCGGCTGGTGTTGAATGTATTGGAAGAGCAGGCCGCCTTTGCTGCCCGTCCATACGGCGACGATGGCGATGCCACGGCGGCCTTGCGCATCCCCGCCGTTGCGGCGCGAACGAAGCTCTGGCTGGAAACCGATGGCAAACATGCACTTGGTCGAGGCTTGGCGGTTTTGCTCGAAGGTGTCAACGCCGGCGGGTCGCTTACCCGGGCCGCCGCCCAGGCCAAAATGAGTTACCGATACGCGTGGCAGTTGATACACCAGGCCGAAACCAACCTCGGCGAGCCCTTGCTCATCGCCAGAAGCGGCGGACGCCACGGTGGAGGGTCGGTGCTTTCCCAGACCGGGCGAAACCTCCTTGGTGTGTTCGAGAAGCTCGAAGTGGAAGTCGCCGCGTTCGCTTCCGAACGGTTGGAAAGACTGATCCGGGAAACATCCGAAAATGAATAAACCGCGAAAAAGCGTGACCTTGGAACAAGCATGGGCCGCCGTGGATGGCGAACTCGGGCCGGCTGACACGACGGCGGAAATGCTGCCGGCGGCCGAGGCGGTCGGACGCATCTTGCAGGCCGACCAGCACGCCCGGCTGGACCTGCCGCCGTTCGACAAATCGGCGATGGACGGCTACGCGATCTGCCCCGGCGACGAGCGCCAGGCGTATCGTCTGCTGGCGACCGTCGCAGCCGGGCAGACGCCGGCCGAGCCGCTTGCGTCTGGCTGTACCGTAAAGGTGATGACCGGAGCGCCTGTTCCGGCAGGTACGGGGAAGGTCATAATGCGGGAGTACACCGAGGAGGTCGGCTCGACGGTTCGCGTACTGCGTCACGGCGGCGCGTCGAACATCTGTCTCCACGGCGAGGACACGCGGATCGGGGATCTGATTCTCTCGGCTGGGCGAGTCATCACCCCGGCGGACGCGGCGAACCTGATTTCCTGCGGCATCATGGAGGTGCCGGTGGCCGAGCGTGTTCGAATCGCGATCATTTCTACCGGCGACGAGATTGTAGACGACCCGTCGAAGATCGTTCCGGGCAAGATAATGAACTCCAACGGCCCGATGTTGGCAGCCTTGTCGGCGGGATGGGGTTTGGAGGTGGTTTGTCAGTTGCGCGTGCCGGACGACCTTGGCGCTACGGCCGCGGTACTGCGGGACTCACTCGAAGTGGCGGATATCGTCGCGATTTCGGGTGGTGTGTCCGTGGGCGATTTCGATTACGTCCTGGCGGCCATGGACGAAGTGGGGCTCGTGAGGCGATTCGACAGCGTCGCGATAAAGCCAGGCCGACCTACGGTCTTTGCCCTGCCGTCTCGGGCAAGCGAGTCCGGCAAGGTCGTTTTCGGCCTGCCGGGCAATCCGGTATCGTCATTTGTTATGTTCCACGTTTTCGTGCTTCGTGCCGTAGCCAGGCTAAGAGGCAGCAATTGGCCTTTGCGGCAGATACGTCTTCCGTTGGCTGGGACGTTTAAACGTCGCAAGACTGACCGCCTGGCGTTTATCCCGGCCGCGATCGACGACGATGGCCGGGTCCAGCCGCTTCAATACCACGGATCGGCTCATCTGCTGGCGCTTGGTCAGGCGGATGGCTTGTTCCAGGTGCCCATTGGCGTGGCGGAATTGTCAGCCGGGGATACTGTCGTATTCACGCCCTTGCGGAGTCTCATGCCGTGAAAGATTCGTTTGGTCGCGAGATAACTTACCTTCGCATATCGGTGACGGACCGGTGCAATCTTCGCTGCCGCTACTGCATGCCGGCCGAGGGGGTGAAAATGCTCCGTCACGAGGACATGCTTAGCTACGAGGAAATTGCCGACCTGGTCTCCGATGCCGTCGCGATGGGTTTCCACAAGTTCCGCCTTACCGGCGGCGAGCCGCTGGTTCGGCTTGGCCTGGTTGATCTGGTTAGCATGATCTCGCGGATCAATGGCGTGAAGGACCTGGCGATGACCACCAACGGCACGTTACTGGCCGATCATGCCGAGGCGCTCAAGGCTGCGGGTTTGATGCGGGTTAACGTCAGCCTTGACGCCACAGATCCGCAGAGTTACGCCGAGATCACGCGAGGTGGAAACGTCGCCGATGTCGTCACCGGTATCGATGCCGCCATCGCCGCCGGGCTCACCCCGGTGAAGATCAACTGCGTTATCCCCAAATCGCCCGACGAGCGAAACGCCCGCGACGTCGCGGGCTTCGGAGAGCATCGCGGCTGCCAGGTGCGGTTCATCCACGAGATGAACCTGCCGGAAGGCAAGTTCTCGGTCGTACAAGGAGGCAGGGGCGGGGATTGTCCGAACTGCGACCGGTTGAGACTGACAAGCGACGGCTTCATCCGGCCTTGCCTGTTTTCCAACCTCAAGTACGGCGTGCGAGAGTTGGGCCCCCGCCAGGCTATCCGCCTGGCTATCGCGGTCAAACCCGAGGCAGGACGGACGTGCGACGACCGCACCATGAACGGGATTGGAGGCTAGCAGTCCTTCGTTGAAGGACTTCTGGAGCAGGCGAGCAGTGGAACAGTTGAACAGGTGAAGGAACAGTTGAAGATGCCCAATCGCAAACTCACCCACACCGACAGCGCCGGCCGGGCCAATATGGTGGACGTCGGCGACAAGCCGCCCCAGCGGCGAACCGCACGCGCCGAGGGGCACATCGCCCTGGCGCCGGCGACGAGGGAACTTATCGCCGATAACGAAATGAAAAAGGGTGACGTGCTGACCGTAGCGCAAATCGCCGGCATCCAGGCCGCTAAACGCACGGCTGAACTTATCCCGCTCTGCCACATCATCACCCTCGAAAAGGTGGACGTCCGCCTGGAATTGACCGACACTGGAGTTCGTGCCGAGTCGCTCGTTCGCTGCACGGGCAAGACCGGCGTGGAGATGGAGGCGCTGACGGCCGTCAGTGTCGCAATGCTTTGTGTGTATGACATGTGCAAGGCTGTCGATAAACAAATGACGATCGGGCCGATCCGACTGATAGAGAAAGTGAAGGAAGATGTCTGACCCAACCGAAGCACGTATCGTGTCGATTAACCTTTCCGAGGAAAAGGGCACCTTGAAGATGCCCTGTGAGCAGGCCGAGGTGGATGAGCGAGGCCTCGTCGGCGACGCCCACGCCGGCGACTGGCACAGGCAGATCAGCATGCTGGCCCAGGAGAGCATCGAGGAGTTCGAGGCCGAGACAGGCCGAGGCATCGGACCCGGCGAGTTCGGCGAGAACCTCGGCATCCAGGGCGTGGACCTGCGGTCGGCGAGCATTCTGGATAGGTTTGTCTTTGGCTCGGTCGAGCTTGAAGTCACGCAGATCGGCAAGCGATGCCACGGCGAAAATTGCGAGATATTCCAGACCACCGGCAAATGTATCATGCCGAAAGAGGGCATATTCTGCCGCGTTCTGTCCGGCGGCTCCCTGCACTGCGACGAGGTGGGCCAATACCTGCCCAGGGCTCTGGACGTCCGCGTGATAACCCTCAGCGATCGCGCCTCTGCTGGCACCTACACCGATCGCAGCGGCCCGCGAATCAAACAACTGCTTGACGAGCACTTCGCCAACCGACGATGGCGACTGAAGATAACCAATACGATCCTGCCGGACGATGGCGTCCAACTCCGGGCGGCGCTCGATGACGCCCTCGCCGGCGGAGCTGATGCGATATTCACCACCGGCGGCACGGGCGTTGGCCCGCGCGACTTAGCGCCGGAGGTCGTCAGCGATTTCTGCGAGAAGCTTGTCCCGGGTATCATGGAACTTGTGCGGCTCAAGTACGGGCGAAAGAACCCCAACGCCCTGCTCAGCCGCTCGGTCGCCGGCACAAACGGGACGATGCAGGTCTACGCCCTGCCCGGCAGCGTCAAGGCCGTCGAGGAATACATGGGCGAGATCCTCAAGACCTTCACGCACGTTGTCTGCATGCTACACGGGCTTGACGTTCATTGACGACGACCCCCGGGCCAGCAGAAAAGCGACCGACCGCCAACCGGACAGAAATCCGACTGGCGACTTTTCCCGGCGAGGACGGATATAAAGTAAATCGCGTTCCGTTGGCTGCAATATGGACCCGCTGGAGACGTTATACGGGCTGAGAGAATGGAACCAGAGCGGCTTCGAGCAGTAATTGTTGCGGCGCAGACAGGCGACTCGGGTGCCTATCGTGAGTTGCTGGACGCGTATGGCCGACGCCTTTACGGGTATTTTCTTCGCGCTATCGGCAACCACCATGACGCCGAAGACCTGCTCGGCGAGTTAATGCTCAAGCTGGTTTCAAAGCTCGATAAGTACGATGACCGAGGGCGGTTTGAGCCTTGGCTTTTCAGGGTTGCCTCGAATATGGTCCGCGATCGGATCCGGCGGGTCAAGGCTAACCCGAAGCCGGCGAGCCTTTCGGTCGAAAGTGACACCGGAGTAAGCCGGGCCGACCAACTCATGGCTGAGACCGGCCCGATCGAAGACGGACTACTGGCCGAGGAGGTTTCAGAACGTTTGCAGCAGGCCCTTTTGAGATTGGACGAAACGACGCGGGAGATGATTCTGGTGCGTCATTTCAGCCAGATGAGCTATAAGGAAATTGCCGATTTGTTTCAGTGTCCTCTGGGAACAGCGCTGGCAAGGGTGCACAGGGGGTTGAAGACGCTTCGGCGGATAATGGACGCGGATGATGAACCTGACTGAACAACAATATGAACGGATAGCCCGGTGCCTCGATGGTAAGGCCGTAGCTCTCTCGGTCGACGAGCAGGCTGTCTTCGACGAGATCGCCGCTGACGAGTTACGGCTGGCCCCGGCGCTGGCGGCGCCTGGCGCAGCCAGCAGTAAGGTCTTGCGGCGAACTGAGATTCTCGCCCAGATCGGCGTGCAGGAGAAACTGCTTGGCGAGATGCTTGACGTGGATGTTCCCCCGGCTGCGATGGACAAGGCGTGGGAGCGAACAAAGGTCGCCACGGCCAGGCCGCAGCGGATTCTGTTCCGAGTGGGTGCCGTCGCCGCGTCGGTTGCCGTCGCTGCCGGAGTGCTGCTGACGCTGACGCTGATCCGCCCACAGCCACATGACACCCTCGCCCCGGCCAGTCAGGCCGAAGCGTACATCGCTTCCGTCGCGGCCAGCCAGGACCCCGCGATCGAACTGCTCGCCGTGGAGATCGACCAACTCGAGGCCGAGGTGTTGGCCTCGGCGCCGCCGGCCTCGCTGGACATCGGTCTGGATCAGGCAGAGCGAGCCATCCAGGAGCTCTGGCTCGACGATGTGATGGTGGAATAGCTGGAGTAGCAGGTGCCGGCCGGACCGATAAGAATATGGTCCAAGCGAAGGTGAAATGATGCGAA
>CAZMBZ010000140.1:0-12931 GCA_964564285.1 uncultured Planctomycetaceae bacterium
TGGCGAGATTCAATCGGGTAGGTTAGAATATCCGTCTTTCCCCGAGTCTACTCGCAGGGATATGTTAGTCACCGCCCCCCGCCTCTGACGGGGAGTTCAAGAGCCGAGTTGAGTTCAAACTATGACGCTTAACTGCAACGACATACGAAATGAGTTCATCGACTTCTTCCAGAAGCGCGACCACACGTTCGTGCCCTCGAACCCGCTCCTGCCTGCCGAGGACCCGACGCTGCTGTTCACAAACGCCGGAATGAACCAGTTCAAGGACATATTCCTCGGGCTGGTGCATCGCGACTACGTCCGGGCAGCCAACAGCCAGAAGTGCATCCGCGCCGGCGGTAAGCACAACGACCTCGAAGATGTCGGGCATGACACGTACCACCACACCTTCTTCGAAATGCTGGGCAACTGGAGCTTCGGCGACTACTTCAAGGCCGAGGCCATCGCCTGGTCGTGGGAACTGCTGACGAAGGTCTGGGGACTCGACAAGAGCCGCCTCTACGTTACCGTCTTCGAGGGCGACAAGGCTGAGGGCCTCGAGCCCGACGACGACGCAGCCAAACTCTGGCGAACGGGCACCGACATCGACCCATCGCATATCCTCAAAGGCAACAAGAAGGACAACTTCTGGGAGATGGGCGAGATGGGCCCGTGCGGACCCTGTAGCGAAATCCACATCGACATGACGCCCGACGGCTCGGGCCAGTCGCTTGTCAACGCCGGCGACTCGCGAGTTATCGAGATATGGAACCTGGTCTTCATGCAGTACAGCCGCGCCGTCGATGGCAAACTCACGCCCCTGCCGGCCACGCACGTCGATACGGGCATGGGCTTCGAGCGGATCTGCATGGTCCTCCAGGGCAAGCGCAGCAACTACGCCACCGACCTGTTCGTGCCAATCATCGAAAAGATCGAGACGCTGACCAGCCATAGATACGGCAAGGACTCCTGCGCCGAAGGCATGGATCGCTTCGACGTCGCGGACATGAACAACATCACCGACGTCGCGTTCCGCGTGATCGCCGACCACGCGAGAACACTTACCTTCGCCATCGCCGACGGCGTGCTGCCCAGCAACGATGGACGCGGATACGTTCTCCGACGCATTCTCCGCCGCGCCTGCCGCTATGGTCGGCAGTATTTGGGCATCGAAGGCTCCTTCCTCGTCAAACTCGTCGATACGGTCGTCGAACTCATGGGCGAAGCGTTCGGCGAGCTGAAAAGCCGGCGTGATTACATCGCCGAGACCATTCAAGAGGAAGAAGTCAGCTTCGGACGCACGCTCGACCGCGGCATCGACCTGTTCGCCAAGCAGGCCGACAAGGTCCGCGCTACGGGCGGCAAGACGCTCGGGGGCGACGTCGCCTTCGACCTCTACGCGACGTTCGGTTTCCCGGTGGACCTCACGCAGATCATGGCCGCCGAGGCCGGGCTGGACGTGGACATGCCCGCTTATGAAAAAGCCATGGCCCAACATCGCGAATTGTCCAGCGCCGGCAAGGCGTTTCAAGCAGCCGAGGTGGTCGACCTGCCCGCAACCGACGACATCGCCAAGTTCACCGCCGGACCCGTCGAGGCCAAGGTGCTCGGCTGGGTGCTGGACGGCAGCTTTGTCTCGCAGGGCGAGCTAGGTCCAGGCCAGGTCGCCGCGGTGGTTGTGGACCGCACAAACTTCTACGCCGAACAGGGCGGACAGGTCGGCGACTCCGGCGTAATCGAATGGCCCGGCGGACGTTTCGACGTGCAGGACTCCCAGCTTGCAGGCTCGGGCATTGTCCACGTCGGCTGCGTCGAGTCCGGAAGTCTTTCCGTCGGCCAGGCCGTGACGCTGACCGTCGCCCCCCGCCGCATGGACATCATGCGTAACCACACCGGCACGCACCTGCTGAACTGGGCCCTTCGCGAGGTGCTCGGCGAGCACGTCAGCCAGGCCGGCAGCGTCGTGGCAGCGGACCGGCTGCGGTTCGACTTCTCCCACAACCAGGCCGTCACGCACGAGCAGCTCGCAAACGTCGAGCGGATGGTCAACGAGCGAATCATCGCCGATGAACCCGTCAGCCATCGCGTAATGTCCTTGGCCGAGGCCAAGAACGTCCCCGGCGTCCGGGCTGTATTCGGCGAAAAATATCCCGACCCCGTGCGAGTGATCCGCATCGGCGACGAAGCCGCCGGCTCGGCTGAGTTCTGCGGCGGAACGCACCTCAAACATACCGGACAGATCGGGGCGATGAAGATCATCTCCGAGGAATCCGTCGCAAAAGGCGTCAGGCGAATAACCGCCCTGACCGGCCTGGCCGCCATCGAATACATGCTTAGCGCCGATGACATACTTCGCTCAGCCGCGGTGGCCCTTCGAAGCAAGCCCGAGGATGTCCCCGCACGAATCGAGGCAATGGCCAAAGAGATCAAGGAACTGCGCAAGGCCGGCAAGGCCGCCCCCGCAGCCGCGGCGAAGGAGTTTTCCCCGGACGTCACGATTGACACCCCAGCCGGTGCGGTGATGATCGGTAAACTGGCCGTGCCCAACGCAAACGCAATGCGGGCGGAATGCGACCGCCAGCGTCAAAAGGGTGCCGCCGGACTGTTTCTTGGCGCCGCGTCGGATGGCAAGGTAATGCTGATTGCGATGGTTTCCGACGAATTGTTAGCCGCCGGCAAGATGACCGCGGACAAATGGATAAAGGCGGTCGCGGGCATAGTTGGCGGGGGCGGAGGAGGCCGGCCCACACTGGCCCAGGCCGGCGGAAAGAACCCCGAAAAACTGCCCGACGCACTGACCGAAGCCGCCAAGTGGGCATCAGAGTCGCTCAGCCAGGATTAACATAACCCATGGCGAGAACGTTTTTACTTGACAAAACTGTCCGTTCTGCCTAGATTCTCGGACTTGCCTATTGCATAGGCCAGTCGTCCGGACCGTGAGAGATCCGGTCGAAATTGCAGCCTAAGCGTTTTGTTTGTAGAGGATTGGAACCATGCTACCGACACAAAAACTGTCTCGGGCACGTACGCGAAAGCGCCGTAGCCATCACGCCCTAAAAGCCGTGAACTACGTCGATTGCCCACAGTGCAACTCGCCCAAGCTCCCGCATGCCGCCTGTGAAAACTGCGGTTTCGTTCGACCCGGGCTCAGCCTGGACATCAAGAAGGAGAGCTAGTCCGTGCGGATTGGCATCGATGCAATGGGCGGCGACCTAGCCCCCGCTGAAGTGGTCAAGGGTGCCGTCGCCGCTCGTAAGCTGCTCGACGACGGCGACAAGATAGTCCTTGTCGGGCTCGAGTCGGCAATCGCGGACAGCCTGAGTGCGTCCGATGGTCCGACCGGCCATGTGGAGATCCGACACACCGACCAGATGCTCGACATGGACGAGCCGCCGGTGGAAAGCCTTCGCGCCAAGCCCCGATGTTCTATCGCCGTCATGGCGGAAATGCACCGCGATGGCGAGATCGACGCGTGCATCTCGGCCGGTAACACCGGCGCTTGCGTGGCGGCGGCGCAAATGCGACTCCGCCGCCTGCCGGGCGTGCATCGGCCTGGAATAGCCGTCATCACCCCCACTCCCGCCGGCCCCGTGGCCGTCTGCGACGTAGGCGCGAACGTCAACTGCCGTCCGGCACACCTTTATCAGTACGGAATCATGGCCTCGGTGTACGTCCAGGCAATCGGCGGCATCAAGAAACCACGAGTGGGCCTGCTGAGCATCGGCGAAGAGGCCGCCAAGGGCAACGCGCTGGTCAGGGAGACGCGCGACCTTCTCAAGGCCGACAAGAACCTCCACTTCGTCGGCAATGTCGAAGGCCGGGACCTCTTCAGCGGTAACTGCGACGTGATGGTCTGCGAGGGATTCGTCGGCAATGTCGTGCTCAAGCTCATCGAGGGCATGGCAATCAGCGTTGGAGAAGCGATCATCCGGGAACTGCTGGATGTCCTGCCGGAGAATTCCCCAGCCATCCAAAGGGCCGCCCGGCAACTCATGGGCAAGTACGACTACAACGAATACGGCGGCGCGCCGCTACTTGGCGTAGCGGGAATCAGCATCATCTGCCATGGTGCCAGCAACTACCGTGGCGTCATGAACGCCGTTCGAGTGGCAAAAGAATTCGCCAATTTCCAGGTCAACCAGAAGATTGTCGAACTAATCAGCCAGGGCCAGGGAATGCCCGCGACTAACAGGAGCAACAATGCCTAGGCCGCTACGCGCCGCAATCGTCGGCCTCGGGACCGCCGTACCGGAAAAAGTGCTTACCAACGCCGATTTCGAGAAGTTCCTCGATACGTCGGACGAATGGATCACTAAACGAACCGGCATCCGCGAGAGGCACATCGCTTCCGAAAGCCAATCCACCGGCACGCTCGGCACCATCGCCGCTAAAAACGCCCTTGCCGATGCCAAAATTACGCCTCAGGACATCGAACTTATCATCGTGGCAACCGTCACGCCCGATATGACCATGCCCTCCACCGCCTGCTGCATACAGGAAGCACTGGGCGCAACGGATGTCCCTGCCTTCGACCTCGGCGCCGCTTGCAGCGGGTTCATCTACGCCGTCAGCGTCGCCAGCAAGTTCATCGAGACAGGCACCTACAAACGCGTGCTGGTAATAGCTACCGAAACGCTCAGTAAGTTCTCCGACTACACCGACCGAGGCAGTTGTGTCCTCTTCGGCGACGGCGCGGGAGCGGTAGTGCTCGAGGGAACCGAGGACGACGACCGCGGCCTGCTTTATTCCGTACTTCATGCCGACGGCAACGGATGGGACTTCATTCACGTCCCAGCCGGGGGCTCCCGAAACCCGGCCTCGCTGGAGACGGTAGGCAATCGCGAACACTACATAAAAATGCGAGGCCGCGACGTCTACAAGTTCGCGGTCGAGAAGATGCAATGGCTCCTGGGTAACTGCATGGAAAAGTGCAACCTGACCGTCGATGACATCGACATGGTCGTGCCTCACCAGGTCAACAGCCGGATCATCGCATCGGCAGCAAGCAAGTTCGATTTCCCGCAGGAAAAGGTTTTCGTCAATATCGATATCTATGGCAACACTTCGGCAGCCTCCATCCCACTGGCCATGCAGCAAGCCCGCGACGAGGGGCGAATCGGGCCGGGCTCGATGCTGATGCTGGTGGCATTCGGAGCCGGACTAACTTGGGCCGGAGCCGTCGTCAAGCTCTAGCAGCCAGATTTTGCGATATGAAAGCGATGCCATGAAAACCGCATTCCTGTTTCCCGGACAAGGCGCTCAGCATGTAGGTATGGGCAAGGACCTCTGTGAGGCCTTTGCGTCCGCACGAAATGTGTTCGACCGGGCCGAGGCAGCCACCGGGCTCGAGTTGCGGAAACTCTGCTTCGAGGGTCCTGAGGACCAACTCGCCCGCACCGACGTCTGCCAACCCGCCATTTTCACCGTCTCCGCAGCGATGCTGGCGGTGATGAACGAAATACTCGGCCCCGACAAATCAGCCGCCATTCGCCCGGCCTTCACAGCCGGACTAAGCCTCGGCGAATACACCGCCCTATACGCCGCCGATGCAATCGACTTCGAACCGGCGGTGAAGCTCGTCGCCCGGCGAGGCCAGCTCATGCAGCAGGCCGCCACGGGCGCAGAGTCCGGCATGGTGAGCGTTATCGGTCTCGATGAGCCCCAGGCCGAGGCACTGGTGGCCGAGGCGGCACAGGGCGAAACGCTGACTTGCGCGAACTTCAACTGCCCCGGCCAGATAGTCGTCTCCGGTGCGCTGGCGGCATGCGAACGAGTCGAACAGTTGGCCTCTGCACATGGTGCCAGAGGCGCCATACGCCTGAACGTCGCCGGAGCCTTCCACAGCCAGATCATGGCGCCAGCGGCCAAAGAATTCGCCGAAACTCTCGCCGGGCAAGCCTTTCGCGTCCCCGCCACGGCGGTTGTTGCAAACGTGGACGCCCAGGTCTACCAGGACGCCGCGGCGATTGCCCCAAAGCTCGTCGCTCAACTGACCGGAGCGATTCGCTGGCAACAATCGATGGAAATGCTTGAGTCTCAAGGCGTAAACCGGTATTACGAGATCGGCCCGGGACGGGTTCTGGCCGGACTGATGCGACGGATCAACCGTCGGGCCGACTTCGTCGGCCTCAACAGCCTCCAGGCCGTCGAGGAATTGACAAAGCAATAGCAAGGATGCAGGAAGCGGAGAAACGCAAGAATGGCTGATAGTGACAAGATAGCAATCGTAACCGGCGCGGCCCGGGGAATCGGGCGCGAGGTCTGCCGCGAGCTCTTGGCTCTGGGCATGACCGTCGTCGCGGTGGACCTCCTCGAAGAGAAGTTCCCCGAGATGCAATCCGACCTCGGATCGCCAGGCGAGAAGCTGGACTGCCGCAAGCTCGACGTGACCGACAGCGAGGGCTTCACCGCCCTGGTCGACGACGTGGCTGAGAATTTCGAGCACGTGGACGTACTTGTCAACAACGCCGGCATCGCCCGAGACGGGCTGCTGATGCGAATGGACGACAAGGATTGGGACCTGGTTATGAAGGTCAACCTTTACGGCGCATTCTATGGCACCCGTGCGGTCAGCAAGTACATGGTCCGCCAGCGTGGCGGAGCAATCATCAACATGGCCAGTTACAGCGGCCTGGAAGGCAACCGCGGGCAGGCGAATTACGCCGCCAGCAAAGCCGGCATGCTCGGCCTGACCAAGACCACCGCCATTGAACTGGCGGGAAAGAGCGTCCGCTGCAACGCGGTGGCCCCGGGGTTCATCCGCACGGAAATGACCGACGCCCTGCCCCAGCAGGCCAAGGACATGGCCTTGGCGATGATCCCCATGAAGCGAATGGGCGAGGCATCGGACATCGCCCGAGCGGTAGCGTTTCTGGCCTCAGACGCGTCGATCTACATCACCGGACAGGTGCTCAGCGTCGATGGCGGAATGCATACTTAGATAAATTGCCCGCTCGTGCGGGAGATGTTTATTGCATGGCCGGGTCGGCCAAGCTATAGTACGCCGCCCGCAAAGGTGCGGGTGTTTTGCGATACGTTAGAGATAGTTTAACACAAACCGTAATCCTTGGAATCTTCAGGGAGGTATGAAAGTGTCGGAAGAAATCGAAGTAAAAGTAATTGAGATCGTTTCCGAGCAGATGGGTGTCGACAAGACAGAAATCACTCGGGAGACATCGTTTGTCAATGACCTCAATGCAGACTCTCTGGACACCGTCGAGCTCGTAATGGAGTTCGAGGACGAGTTCGAGATGAGCATTCCCGACGAAGAGGCTGAAAAGATTCAGACCGTCGGGCAGGCCATTGACTACATCAAGGAGCACTCCAGCAAGGCCTGAGTGCCTGAGGTCCCGTTTCAATGGCCAAACGCCGCGTCGTATTGACGGGTCTGGGCACGGTAAATCCGATTGCCCAGACCGTTGGGCAATTTTGGACGGATTTGCTGGCTTGCAAGAGTGGCATCCGTCGAATAGCACGGTTTGACCCTGCGCCGTTCGCATCACAGATCGGCGGAGAGGTTCAGAACTGGACGTCCGTAACTTCGGACCTGGTCGAACCCCGGGAAGCCCGGCGCATGGACCGGTTCGCCCAGTTCGCCGTCCAGGCTGCCATCGAAGCTGTCTCCGACAGCGGGCTCGACTTCGCCGCGGAACAGCTTGACCGATGCGCAGTCATCGTCGGCAGCGGAATCGGCGGACTCCAGGAACTCGAAGACCAGCACAAGCGGATGCTCGAAAAGGGTCCCGGACGTATCAGCCCTCTGACCGTCCCGAAGCTCATGGGCAACGCCGCCAGCGGCAATATCTCCATAATATGGGGACTCCGCGGACCGAATTTCTCGGTCTGCACCGCCTGCGCCTCGGCCGGCAACTCCATCGGCGAAGCCTTCCGCATTATTCAGCACGGCGGAATAGACCTAGCCCTGACCGGCGGAGCCGAGGCTGCGCTCACCCCCATTGGCCTGGCAAGTTTCTGCGCTCTCAAGGGCCTGAGCACCCGCAATGACGAACCCGAAAGAGCAAGCAGGCCCTTCGACAAAGACCGCGACGGCTTCCTGCTAAGCGAAGGCGCCGGCGTGGTGGTTATCGAAGAACTCTCTCACGCTCTCGCCCGCGGCGCGAGAATATACGCCGAGTTGATCGGCTACGGCTCCAGTGCTGATGGCTATCACATAACCGCACCAGATCCCGATGGCAAGGGTGCCATATCGGCCATAACCGAAGCCCTCCGAGACGGCGAGGTCAATCCCGAGGACGTCGACTATGTCAACGCCCACGGCACAAGCACCGGCTTGGGCGACCAGGCCGAGAACCGCGCCATGAAGAAGGCCTTCGGGCATTACGCCCACAACGGGCTGCAAGTATCATCCACCAAGAGCGCCACCGGACATATGCTCGGGGCCTCCGGCGGAGTCGAACTGGCAGTCTGTGCCAAGGTCATAGAAACCGGCGTGATTCCCGCCACGTTGAATCTAGACAACCCCGACGACGAGTGCGACCTCGACTACGTGCCGCATACCCCCCGAGAAGCCGAGGTTAAGGTAGCCCTGTCGAACAGTTTCGGCTTCGGTGGCCATAACGCATGCCTGCTTGTTCGCAAGTTCGAAGGCTGAACTGGCGCGGCTGGTCGAAACTCGATCACTCCGACACGAAATGCCAGGATGTCTTCCCGCATGGGTGAGATGAACGAAACTGGCTATTTCTCGCAGCGGTAAACAAACGCCGGTGGGAGGTTCCACCAAACCACCCGACTGCGCGTGACCCGCGAGAAGTTCGCCTTGAGTTTCCCCTGAAATCGCTTGCCGGACCGCAGGAGCAGGCCTTGCAGATACGCAAACGTGACAAACCTGCCGCCCTCCCGAAGCACCTCTAACGTCGCTTGCAGCAGTCGATCCTGCAAGCCTTCATCGAAGGCGGCCCAAGGCAGACCGCTGACTATGCAGTCGGCCTTGTCGGCGCCAAGCTCCCGGACAATATCAGGAGCCTTCTCGGCGGAGTCCTCGTAAAGCGGCACATCCGGAAACTCCCGCCGGAACTGCGCCGCCAGCATCGGATTCTGTTCGATGGCGGCGAAAATGGCGTCCGAACGTTTGGCCGCGACAATCTGCCGGGTGAACACACCGGTACCCGGGCCATATTCCAGAATCACCGATGCGGACTCGATGTCGATATCTGAAACGATCGTGCGTGAAAGACCCTTTGAACTCGACGCAATCGCGCCGATATGCTTGGGGTTCTTCAAGAACTGACCCAGAATTGTAGGGCTCATCCAAACACCTCGCGCGTTGCGGCAGGCGGGCCTCAAAACGCCCGTCACTGCCAGAATATAAATCCCCGCCGCTGCTGGCAACGCCGGGGGGTTGACTATACCAATCCGACAGGGCTATGTCACGGCCCCGCCGGGGGATCGACGGTAACTGATACTCTCAGGAGCTGCGACTGTGAGGCTGCGCCGGTTAGGCAAGCCAGAAGTTCGTCCGCCACCAACAAGGCCGGCCAGTCGCGGGCGGCCTCGGCGGCGCGTATCTCGTACCAGAGCTGCAAAGCCGGCATGGTAATCGCCCCGACGGGCTGACCCGTCAAGCGTGCCTCCAAATCGCAGGGCACATCCAGCAGGCTTGGCGTAATCGCCAGTCGGCTCGTCTGGTGGCGGGCGCAGTCGGCCGGCGGGCGCAGGGAATGAAACTCCCGGCAGCAGATAAAGCGGTCCTCGTAGATGCCGCATATGCCCTCGGCCGTATCGAGAAAGGGGCACGCCCTGTCTTCCTGGTCGTTGAACCACTTTTCAATGATATCCAACGGCCTGTCACCCGGGGCGAGGTCCCTAAGCCTCTCCAGCAGGCCGGAGCGACGAATCTCGGCAGCGAAACGGGCAAACCACTCCCGAGCACCCGTCGCCAGCGAGACCTCCAGGCTGTCAAGCAACTCCATCTGGTAATACATCTCGGCCGGGGAAAGCACCAACAGATACGACTGGCAGCACGGATGGCACCCCTTGCGGCAGAGGGGCTTTTTGCCGTCCTTGGCGGCCTGGGCAAGGCAAGAGCGAATAACTCGATCGTCGATTCGACGAATGACCGCAACGGCGTCCACGAGCCGGGCCTTGCGATCCTCCGCGACGTCCAGCACGACACGCAGCAGATCGTCGCGAATCGGCAGATCAACCTGCCTGCGGACAAACCCAGGCTGTGGCGGTCCGGCAGCCTGCACCTCGCCCCGTGGCGATTCATCCAGCAGGCGGATAGGAGAGTTGGCGTTCATGCAATTGTCCATCACCGAAAGTTCACATTATCAGCAACTTTACAGCCCACAGCGCCGCCACCAGTGCCGCGCCGAGTTGCGCCGAGGCCGCCATGTATGGCAGCCAGGCCATACCGGTATCCCGCTGGTCGCGAAAGGTCGCGCCAAGCCCTCCGCCCAGAATCAGCAGAATAACCCGCGGGACCTTGGCCCTGCTGCGGGATCGCATGGGTTCCAGCACAAAGGTCGCTACGTTGATCGCCACGAGCACCCCAACTCCAAACGCTGTCCACAGATGCCCTTGCCAGCCGTGGGCCGTCAGTATGCCAGCCAGCCCCCAGGCCGCCACGGCAAGGTGAAACGCTACACTCAGCCAGTAGACGGTCTGAAACTGCCACTTTCGCGTCTTGTGGCGGAAGATTCGCTGTCCCAACAACGCACCTGGCGAGCCACCGGCAAGGGCCATCGCGTGAAGAACCAGTTCCGGCACCCGGCCGGCGTTTCTCTTGGCCGCAAATTTGTCCTGCCAGTACAGCAGAAACGTCGTGACGTTGACGGCCACGCCATACCAGACAAAAACGCGACCCGAAGCCCAGACCATCGCGGCGACCACCGCGAGAGTAGGCAGGAGCATGGCAATGGCGACCCAGGTAGAGTACGGCGAGGCATGGGAAAATCGCCTGGCATTTGTTTTAGACTTCTCCGCCACGAACATCTCCGCTGAAACTCCAGACTTACAGCGACAAATCGCAAGACCCCAAGAGCCTATCATCCTAGAGCCCAAACGCAAGAGCACGGACCGCGGGATCCTGTTCCCAGCGGATTTCCCAACTAAGGCCATCTGCCTTGATACCATGGGTTGTCATTTGTGCCTGCCAGCAGGGGCTGATCTTGACATGGAAGGCACCAATAGCGAGCAACCTATAACTGCCGCCCCCAGCGACGTTCTTCGGGTGGGTTGGACATAGCACAGACGAACGAACCCGCCCCACTTCAATCCAGCGGAAACGGCGCTTGCGGATGTTGGAATCGGCAATATAGTCGGTACAAAAGCCGATGGCGGTCATCGGCAAGAAGCTGTCCAGGAAGTCCTGGGGGATACCTCCGTACAGAGAGGGCTGATGATGAATGCATCCGTTTCAAGACGATCGTTCCTGCAACACGCTGGCCTCGGGGCCGTGGTCCTGGGTGCTGCCATGACTGCCAAGTCGGACCAAACAAAGATCCAGGGATTCGAGGAGCAGAAGCCCGACCCCAAGACCGACGGGAAGTGGAAGCCCGTCTCGGATCGGAAAATCCGCATGGGCATCGTCGGGTACGGCGTGTGCAAGTTCGGCGCGGCCTTCTTCTTGCAGGACCATCCGAACGTTGAGGTCGTCGCCGTCAGCGACCTGATCCCCAGCCGCTGTGAGGGCCTCGCCCGCGCATGCCGGTGCAAGAAGACCTATCCTTCGCTGGAGGAGATGGTCAAGGATGATAGCATCGAGGCGATCTTCGTCGCGACCGACGCGCCGAACCACAGCCGACATTGCATCGAAGTGCTCAAACACGGCAAGCACGTCGCCTGTGCGGTCCCGGCCGTGTTCGGATCGCTCGAAGAGGCCGAGCAACTTTTTGAGGCCGTCAAGAAATCAGGCCTGAACTACATGATGTTCGAGACGTCCTGCTACCACGGCGCCCTCTACGCGATGCGGCAGATCTACAATGCAGGCGGATTCGGCAAGCTGGTTTACAGCGAGGGGGAATACTACCACTATGGCGTGGGATCGCTGGCGTCTTACAAGAACTGGCGCATCGGTCTGCCGCCACAGTGGTACCCGACGCACTCGAATGCCTACTACGTGTGCGTCACCGGCGGTAGCTTTACGGAAGTCTCATGCATGGGCATGCCCAGCATCCTCAAACCGCTCCGGCCCCAGGACAATCGCTACAAGAACCCTTTCGGCACGGAGGTCGCCCTGTTTCGCACCAGTGAAGGCGGCATGGCTCGCATGGCCGTCAGTTGGGACAGTCCCGGCTTCGGCGGCGAGGTCGGACGCATACGGGGCCAGCGGGGCTCGATGGTCGGCATGAAGTATGCCGGGCAGCAGCGGAAGCTGCCCGACCTCACCAGGCCGGCCCTGCCGGCAGGCGTGCGCCCCGGCAGCCACGGAGGCTCGCACGGATACCTCGGCAACGAGTTTGTCATGTCGATCCTCCAGAACCGCAAGCCGCTTGTCGATGTCGCCTGGGCGCTGAACATGACTGTAGGCGGCGTCGTGGCCCATCTGTCGGCACTGAAAAACGGCGAACTGATGAAGATCCCGCAATACGTATTCCCGGCCGGCACGTAACGGGCGCGGATGTCGACGTGTATTCCCGACAGTCGGTTGGGAGCGCGGAAGTGTTGAGTATGATGGACGGGTGAAGTCAATCCGCGGAGTTTCTTGTCGATTCCGAGTTTGTCGATGGAAAGAATCAACTGGATTTGTTGGGCAGGCCGGCTGTGGAGTCGCCCCCTTGCGGCAGCGTGCATCTGCATTCTGACATGTTTGGTCGCAGTGGTGCCAGTCGCCGCAGCCGTGCCGGCGCCGGAGGAAACTCCCGTCAAGTTGATCGTCAGCGGGCGGACCAGCACTCTGCTGAACATCACAATCGTCAAGACCGGCCAGGACATCCCGCCGAACTTTTCCGAGGGCAAGGTGCGGAACACTCCCGGTTTTGAGTGGTACGTC
>CAZMBZ010000141.1:0-12908 GCA_964564285.1 uncultured Planctomycetaceae bacterium
ACCGTTCCGCCCCGGCCCAAGACGGACTCCGAGGATCGCTTGTTTAAGGCCTAGTGAGACAGCGTCACAGTTGAAAGCTACTGTAAGCTCGCGATCGCCCGCCGTCAGATACTCGGATGTGCTGTGGAACGGCGTTCCATGGTTCGCTGTTCCAGAGGAAGCGTTTGAATCTGCATACATAGAGGCGCAAGAAAACTATGTCGTGTTCTGCACACCCGACTCAGGAACAACCGTCATCCACATGTCCGTCAGCAGTATGTCCAGGCGCATCACAAACGGACTATACCACATATGCACTGACTGAACGGACGTCACATCTGGGGAGAAGGCCTGTGGCATGCTTCCGGGCCGATTCGATATCCGGCGTTGCCATACATATTAAACCAAGGCACACGGTTGATCCGCCACCATACCGATTTCGGCGTTGCGGCGGCGAGTGAGGTCTTTCGCCTTGGCAGCTCGTTTAGAAATGAGCCCGCCGGCGAGAGCCAGCAGGTATGTCGAGCATCAAGGAAGAAAACGCATGTCCCGGCAGATTCGCAGACGTTCGGGCCGCTCGCAGCAAGGGCAGATTTCTAAACTAGCTGTCGAGCCTACTCAAAACTCCCATACACCTGCATCGGATTCCGGGGAACATTCCGCCTCTCGCGCCGCGTTCTGAAAGGCTCCTCGAGTCAGTGGGCCGAGGGCGCGTCGCCTTTGGGGGCTTCATGGCCGGAACATAGGATCTTCTTCCGCTTCGCCTTGAACGCGAACTTCG
Source organism: uncultured Planctomycetaceae bacterium (assembly GCA_964564285.1). Lineage (GTDB taxonomy): Bacteria > Planctomycetota > Phycisphaerae > SM23-33 > SM23-33 > JAUWQU01. The sequence goes on from CAZMBZ010000141.1 coordinate 761, forward strand.
GATCGGTGACCGGGGTGTGACATGTCTGGCAGATTTCCCTGCCGACCGGTTCGATGGTGAAGTCCTTTTTCCTGTGCTCTCCCGCGTTCAAGCGGTGGCAGTTCTGGCAGTTGACGTTGGCAAGGTGCTTGGTCTTGGCGAATGTATAGAATCCCTTCTTTGTGCCGAAACCGCTGGTGTGACACATCACGCAACTGGGGTCGCCGGTGCGCTTTACCTTCTGGAGCGTGGCGTAGGCTTTGGAGTGCTTGGTTTTCTTCCAGTTGGCGTACTCTTTCTTGTGGCACTGCCCGCAGGACGCCGACGACTGGTAGGTCAGGCCGGTCGTGCGCTCAGCGTCGAGGGCCTTCATCATGGCCTCGTGAGCGTAGGCCTGGTACGTCAGCAACAGCTTGCCGTCGAGGGGCCACTTCGTGCTGACAAGCTCCGCCCTGTACTCGACGTCCGCAATCTTGTTCCCGTCGGCCTTGATCGCCACCACGCCCACATATTCGTATCCGCCGACCTTGATCACCGGCTTGCCGTTGATCATGGCGATCTTCGGATCGGTGCGGGTGGTGTGGCCCCGAACGACGAGGTCGGCCTTGGTATGGGAGGCTATGTCCTCGACGCTTTCGGCGCCCGCGTGGGCGATCAGCACGACGATGTACCCTTGGCTCTTGAGCTCGGAGATTTGCCGATCGATCTCGGCCTGCTCGGAGAACACCAGTTTCGCGACAAGCGATTTGGGCACGAAGTGGAACGCCTTGCGGCTGATATCGCTGACAACGGCAATCTTGGCGCGGGCGAACTCTCGCTTAAAGGCCCGGGCGGTGACAACGCCGGGACCCATCACCGTCGTCGACAGAGCGGGCGTCTTATTGGCGGTGAACATCTCAGACAGTCGTTTCGGCCCGGCAGCCCATTCCTGGTCGCCCAAGACGACCGCGTCGTAGCCGATCTGCCTGTAACCACGAAGCATGTAATCGTTGCGAATGTCGGTCGGCTCGATCCAGAACGTGTCGCCGGCGTCGACAAGCATCGTGTCGGCGAAAGCTTGTCGATAACTTCGTACCAAGCCGCTACGACGCGAAAGCCCGCCGGGCATCGGACCCGAACAATTGCAGACTTCCAGCAGGCCTCCACTGCCGCCGGTCAGCATCACGACCGCGTCAGGCTGACCCATTTTGAAAGCTCGCACATCCACGAGCTTGAGGGGTATTTCCTTTCGACCGTCCGCCGAAGGGGGAAGATGAGTGCGGCATCCCGAAACGAGGACCAGTGCTGCGAGCAAGCTGTAACGAACCATCTTCGCTCCTTACAATTGTGTTATGCCGCACCCTTGCTGCGCAGCTTTGAAAGCTTGAGCATGAGTACAGCCGTACTCAACTGCGTATCCGTCTCGTACTGCCTGGCCAAGTACTCGGCCTGAAGGCCCTGTTCGTCATCCTGGAGGACATCGGTCTTGCGACGGATGTCCAGCCACCGCCGCGTCTCTCGCGGGCTGAGGAACACTTCAACATCGGGGTCCACGCCCCAGTCCTTCGCGCCGGTCTGGCGGTGCAGAAGCCTGCCCTTGGGAAGATAGTAATAAGCCGTCGTCAACTTGAGCAGCGCGTCGTGTGATCGCAGGGATATGACGTTTTGCACGCTGCCCTTGCCGTATGATCTCTGGCCCACGATTCGGGCGCGTTTCCAGTCCTGAATCGCCCCGGAGACGATCTCGGCCGCCGATGCGCTGTACTGGTTGACCAGGACAATCAGATCGCCATCGAGGTACTTTCCGGCCGGGCTTGCGTTAAGGTCCGTCGGGCGGGTGTGGCGTCCGCGAGTCGACACGATCCGGCCTGAACGCAGGAATTCGTCCGAGACGTCTCTGGCCGAACGCAAAAGCCCGCCGGGATTGAATCGAAGGTCCATGATTACGGAGGTAACGCCTTGGCTTTTAAGCTTGGCCAGGGCGTCCCCAATCCGCTCGGCGGTATCGCTGGTGAACTGTGTCACGCGGATGTAGGCGATCTTGTCGGCCTCGTCCACGAGGAAGTTCCATTCGCCGCTGACCGGCAATAGTTGCCAGCCCTTTACGGTGCGGATCTGGATCCTGTCGCGGACGATCTTGTAGACCTTCTCGCTGCCGCCTCGGCGGATCGTCAATTCGACCGTCGTGCCCCTGTCGCCCGTGATTCTCTTTATGAGCTTGTCGATCGACAACTTCTCGGTCGGCATTCCGTCGACCTTGGTTATCAGGTCGCCGGCCTGGATGCCCGCCTTGAACGCCGGCGTGCCTGCCAGAGGAGTCTCAACCTTCAGCGGCTCGCCAAGTTCCTTGGATATCTGCACGCCGATACCGTAGAACCGCCCCATCGTCTGTTTCTCGAAGTTAGCCCTGTCGCTCGGCCAGATCATCGAACTGAACTTATCCAGTTTCGAAAGGAAGCCGTCGGTGAACTCCACCGCCAGCACTTCGGTCGGTATCTTCACCGTTTGTTCCGACGAGTGCAGCACCGTGTTAAGCGCCAAGATCAGGTCCAGGTGGCTGACGCGATCTCGCATTTCCACATCTCGAATCTGCCTGTCGATGGCGGCGAGGAACGCCTTGCGTTTATCGTCGTCCTTGAGACCGGGGAAGCTGTGGGACGCCTGGGGCGTCTCGGCCAGAACCTTAACGCAGGTCAGACCTCCCTTGGTCACCTTTCGATAATCGACCGACGATACGTAGTTGAGGTCCAACTGCCCTATGACCTTTTCGACCATGTCCGCATCGACGTGTGCGACGACCTCTCGCCAGGAAGACTGGTCCACTTCGGCATCGCCGCTGGCGGAGGTTTTATCAGACGGCTTGGTGAGTGTTACTCCAGACGCACCGTTCACCGAAGCCATCTGCGTCGTCGCCTCATTGCCCCCATAGATAGCCAGCACGTGAACATGTCGCTGAACCGTTTTGAGCGTTTCCTCATGCTTTTTCTCGTCGGGAAGCAAGTCCTTCAGAGCGGCATAGCAGTTAAGCGCGTCGTACCACTTGGCTTCCTTTATGAAGAGTTTGCCACGCGCCTCCGTGGCAGTCACGACATCCATGAACCAGCCATCGCGGGCGAGTTTGTCCTTATCGAGCGCCAGGCGACAGGCCAGGCGGGCCTGGAACAGACCCACGCGCCAGGGCTTCTCGTATGTCATGCTCTCGAGGTCGCCCAGGTAGTCGGCCTCGTCGTACTCGATCTCCCTCAGGTCCTGGCTGGCGCTGCGCCAGGCATTTGGCTTATCGGTAGTAATGGCCCGCCAGCCGGCGATGTGCTTGTCCATTAGTTCACGAGAGGTCTTGGCAACTTCGCGGAAAGTGCGCGCGTACTTGCTGGTATCCTTCTCGATCAGCTTGACGGCCTGGTCAAGGGCCGACACGGATCTGCCCAGCGCGTCGATGCTCGATTTGCGGATTTCCTCGACCTCGTCGGCGCCCAGCGAATCTTCCAGCGCATCTGCCAGCGAGCCCTCGTTGTAGGCCTTGCCCATATCGCGAACGGCCTTGCGGAGCTTCTTCAACAACTCCTTGTCGGCCGTCTCCACGTATCCCTGGGCGAGCTTCATGTGCCCGACGCGCATTACGCAATCTTCATATTCGGCCAGCCGCTGGGCCTCCGACTTCTCGGTGATCTTCATGTGCTCTTCGATGAGCTTGACGGCCTCGGCGGCGACCGCGTCGGCGGGGTCGGCCTTGACGGCGGCACGAAGCTGGTCCAGGCCCTTGGCGAACTTACCTGTCAGGGCGTCGTCAATGCCATCGATGCGAAGCTTCCGACCGTCTACGTTGGCGGTCAAGACGGGCTTTTCAGCGACGGCTACCTGGGAATCTTCAGCGAAGCCGGGAAGGCATCCCACCCAAAGGATCGACAGCACGACTATCCCGGCACGATATCTCAGCGAAACATTCTGCACACTAGTCTCCCGCGAACTCACGGATTTATTTGTAGAGCACCTATCATCTAACGCAGAAACCAACCGGACGGTTCGGACCATTATAGCTTCTTCTACCTGAATGCCCTCAGGCAAAAAGTCGCCTGGCGAGACCGGTGCTTTCGCCCCGGCCATCATTCCACAAGCATCGACCGGATTCCGCCCAGAATCCAGCCATCCCCCCCCCAACATCTCCCCAAAACCCTTGCGATGAACTCTCCGACCGCCGCGCCAGGATGGACTGACAGCAAGCTCCTGAACCGTTGGTGATGGAGGCCTAATGAACCGGACCCTCATCCCATGGATTGTCGGCCCCATCGTTCGGATCGTCCGGGTCGTCCGGGTCGGCATCATCATCTTCGACCTTCCAGCGATCGGCCTCGGAAATATCGTCGATCTCGCGTTCCATGACCTTGAACATCTTCTCCTGCATGGGCGCGAGCTTACGGTAATAGTCCAACTGAGCCTGGTAGGCGCCCAGCAACTGTGTGACTTTCATCAGTTGCCACTTGGCCAGACACTCGGGCTCCTTGATCGTACTGAACGGATCGCACGAAAAAGACACCTGGCCGTCGGGGCCTCGATGAAAAAACTCGCATTCTTCGCATTGAATCATATTCTCTCGCTCCACCGGCTTTGGGTACGATCCACCCCGCATGCCTCGTAAACACTGATTTTACCCCGTCCGGGCCGCCCATTCAAGCTCCGCGGCTCAACGATCAGGCCTGCTCAAAACAAATATCGCCAGGTCAGCCAGGAGGTTGCTGTCCTTCCCGGCGGGGATATCCCGACCTTCCTCGGTGTCCAGGAATACGCGGCGATGGATTCGGATATCCTTTTCCAGGCAGAACTCCTGAAAATCCGCGATGGTCAGGAACCGAATATTGGGCGAGTTGTACCACTTGTATCGCAGCAGGCCCCGGACCTCGGGCGCCCTGCCCTCGGCCAGCATCTTCCGCAGCTTGTGATAGGCAAAGTTCGGGAAGCTCACGATACACTGCCGACCGACGCGGAGCATCTCGCGGATAACGCCCTCGACATCCATTATGCTCTGGAGCGTCTGGCTGAGAGCCACGTAGTCGAACTGGTTGTCCGAGAACAAAGCCAGGCCGTCGTTCAGGTCTCGCTGAACGACATTCAGCCCGCGGCAGACGCAGTCGATAACAGACGCCTCGTCCAATTCCAGCCCCATCACATTGCGATTGCCTCGGCCCTGGAGCGATTCCAGCAGCAAACCCGTGCCGCAGCCAAGGTCCAACACCGATGACGACGGAGGGATCAACTCGACAATCCTCTCAACATCCAACCGCTGAGTCCGACCGGGATAGAAAATGCTGGTCTGACTGTGGTGGTGTTCGGTAACCGGAGGCGCCTGCTCGGTAGTGCCGCTAACGTTGGCCAGGAAGCCCTCGATGAGTCGCCCGTAGCTGCCTATGTTCTCCGGCAGCAGGAACGCATCGTGGCCCGCCTTGGACTCCACGTCGCAGTAGCTCACCGGCTGACTCGTGGAAATCAGGGCACGTGTCATCGCCTGCGACTCCTGCGGCGAGAATAGCCAATCGCTGGAGAAGCTGATGACCATCCACCGGCTGTCGGTTCGTCCGAACGAAGCCGTCAACTCATCGGGCGTCGCGCCGAGATCGAACAGATCCATCGCCATCGAAAGAGTGATGTAGCTGTTGGCGTCGAACCGCTCGACGAACCGAGCGCCCTGGTAGCCGAGGTACGATCCAACGGAGAACTCCTTCTCGAACCGCACCGGCACGTCTCGCGGCTGCAATCGCGTGGCGTCGAACTTTCGCTCCATCGCCTCGCGTGACAGGTAGGTGATGTGCCCAATCATGCGGGCGATGGCCAGGCCGATATCCGGCACCTTGCCGGCATCGCGGTATCGCCCACTCATGAAGTTGGGGTCGTGCATAATTGCGTTTCGGCTTACGACATCAAACGCAAGCGCCTGGCTGGACAGCCTGGCGCTGGTGCCCAGCAGCACCGAACTTCGAACGCGGTCAGGATACATTATCGCCCAGAGCATCGCCTGATGCCCTCCCATCGAGCCGCCCGTCACGCATAGCAATTGCTCGATGTCCAGCGAGTCCAGCAGTCGGCGCTGGACCTCTACCATATCGCCGATGGTAATCGTCGGAAAATCAGGCCCGTAACACTTGCCGGTTCCGGGGTCGATGGAGTCCGGACCCGTCGTGCCTCGACAGCCGCCGAGCAGGTTCGAGCAGATCACAAAGTAGCGATCGGTGTCCACCGACTTGCCCGGACCTACCACTATGTCCCACCAGCCCGGCGAGTCAGCCGTGTCGTGCCTGGCCACGTGAGAATCGCCGCTGAGAGCGTGGCAGATCATCACGGCGTTGTCCTTGTTCTTGCTGAGTTGGCCGTAGGTCTCGTAGGCAACCTGGACCCGCTCCAACTGCCCCCCGCGCTCGAGAATCAGAGGCTCGTCCAACTCCAGCACGCGAACGTAACGCAAAGGCTGAGCCGAGCGAACGCTGTCGCTGCTCTGGAACATTGCGTCTTTTGCGTTTTTGGTTACGTCTGACACTATAACGACTCCGCCAAAAGCGTTTGTGGCGTGATAGCCCACCCCATAAAACCGTCGCGGCGGGCAGGGAACCACGCAGGAGTGCAGACAGGCCAATGGACTGACGCTTGCCGTTTGCCAAGACTTCCGGGCATATCAGGTCGGCAGGATTGCTCGACGCCAAAACATCCTCGGCACGGGCCACATCGGTCCCAACAGGGCTGGCTGCGGCACCTTATCGCGACGGCGAAAACATCCGCCCTGCGACAGGTTGCCATGCGATCAAAGGGCCAGTGCCCTCACGCAACTCTTGATGCCGGGTCCATTGTATCGCCACCGCCCGGAACCGGTCAAGCGCAATAGACACCCAGCGGGCCGCAGGCGGGCATAGGCCAGGTCTTCAGACTTGGGGCCGACCCAACTCGCCTTCGCGGCTTGTCGCACCGTGGCCAGGGGACGACAAGCCCGAACGACAAACGTTCATCCTACCGAGAAACAACGGAACTGGAAGATACAAGGGCCGGTGGCCCGTTCGAGCCTCATGATAACGTCGCAAATCACCTGCCAAAACTCGCGCAGCTATTCTTGGTCAGGTGCATTTGGCTTGTTGGATGCTCACAGCAGTGCGTATCCGTGGTGTTCCACCTTGATACCGGTACCATCTAAATTCATGGACACAATAAAGTCCTGTCCACGATTCCCGAATCCATACTTCAACACCAGCCGCCCATCCTTTGTCTCAATCGAGTGCCAATGCTGAGTTGACACGTTGTAAAATGCCCGGTTTCCGAGGGCGGTTTTCCAGACATGTCCTTTGAATGTCGAATTGACGTGATCGGTCGCAAGTTGTTTGGCCTCAGTCTCGGTCACATTGGCGCGTATCGGGGTGCTTTGTTCCTTCGCAGGTTTCCCGGTATCTGCCACCGGCCGGGGCTGGGGGGTGCGACTACATCCGAGGATCGCTATACAAGAGATAAATACGAACAATATTTCGAGTATTGTCCTCATGTTTCTCTTCCATCCAACAACGGCTTCAAGCGTTGCCCTCAGCGGGAACTTGACGCACTATTTCTTGAGGAACTGCGACCAGTCGGGACCGTCCAGGCCGCCGCGTAGCGGGGTCTTGCGATTCTTGCGCGGAGCGGGGGCATGCGACTCGCCGGAACCGTCCTCGATGCCCTCGCCGGTAAAGTTCGGGTCCGTGAGAAGGGCCTTTATCGAAAGACTGATGCGACGCTGCTGCTCGTCGACGCTCAGGACCTTGGCCTTGATGAGTTGCCCGTCCTTGAGCACTTCGCTGATGTGCCGGACGCGATTCTCCGAGGCCTCGCTGATATGAACGAGGCCCTCGACGCCAGCCGTCAACTCCACGAACGCGCCGAAGTCCTCAAGTCGCTTGACCACGCCCTCGACCACCGATCCCTCGGGCCAGCGGACAGATGAGCCCACCCACGGGTCCGCGCCCACGCGTTTAAGCGACAGGCTGATCCGCTTTCGCTCCGGGTCCACAGAAAGCACCCGAAGTTGCGGCGTGTCGCCCTCGGAGAGCATCTCGCTGGGATGCTTGATGCGCTTCTCGAAGGACATCTCGCTGATCGGCACAAGCCCCTCGACGCCGGGTTCGAGTTCCACGAAGGCGCCGAAATCCGCAAGACGAGTCACACGACCTCCGACTATATCATCGACGGTCCACTTCTCAGCCACGCCGGTCCACGGGTCCGGCTGGACCTGCTTGAGACCCAGGCCGATGCGATCCTTCTCGCGGTCGATCTTGAGGATCATCACCTCAACCTTCTGGCCGGTCTTGACGATATCGTTGGGGTCCTCGACGCGGGTGTAACTCATGTCGCCGATGTGCAGCAAACCATCGACGCCGCCTATGTCCACGAACGCGCCGTATGGCATGATGCTGCGGACCGTACCGGTGACGACCTTGCCCTCGGCCATCTCCGCCATCGTCTCTTCCCGCTTCTCGGCGGACTCGGCCTCGATAACGCAGCGGCGCGAGAGCGTGGCGCTCTTTCGGCCGCGATCGATATCGACAACCTCGCACGTCATTTTTGTGTTCATGTACGGTGCCGTGCTCTCGGTGCGGGCAACGTCGATCATGCTCATGGGCATAAAGCCGTCAATGCCGTTGAACTTCAGTTCCAGCCCACCGGTGTTGGCGCCGGTAACAAATGCCTCAACCAACTGCCCAGGCTTGAGGCTGCGCCAAGTCGCGGCAACCACAGCGCCCTCTCGGGAGAGGATTATCAGCCCCTCGGCCGGATCGTAACGTTCGACGGTCACCTCGATGGTATCGCCCACTTCAGGTAGCGGCTCGTCGCCGAACTGAATCGCCTGGAGCACGCCCTGGCTCTTTCCGCCGAAGTCCACGAAGATATCATCGTGTTGAATGTCGATGACCTTGCCGATACGAACACCGTCGGCCTTTCCTCGAGTGTCGACGGGCCTGTCGGCATCGAGCATTTCCTCGATACTCATGTCGCCAAGGGCGTCATCGAGTTCCTTCTGAAGCTCGGCGTCGAGCTTGCCGTCGGTGCGGTGGAAGTTGCCGTGTTCCTGCCTATCAGTACTCATGCTAGCTCCTCAATGCAACCAGCCCGGGCACCGGAGACGCCCCGGCGCGAATCGCAAATGCTACACGCCCACGGCCCATTGGCCAAGATGTATTTGGGCGGATTTCCGGCCTTGAGTATGCATGTCCGAAGGGAAACGAATGGGTGCTCTATACGCATATGGAACAGACCATCGGAATAATCAGCCTAATACTTGGCTATTTCGGCGAAAGAGCCCGGGCACCGTTGGTATATAAGTCTACGCCTCCGGCGCGAATCCATCGGGCTTTGCAGATGACTTTTCGGATTTCCAGTATCTCCGAAGCCGGCAGCAAAGTCCCCGCCGCCTGGCTTGGTTTGGCTTTGCATCCTCGGCAGGCCACCGCCCCCGTGCCGCCGCAGGCCCCGCAGGATACGACCCCGCTGCCGCCGCACTCGGGACAAAGACCCAGCACCGTTTCGACTCCACGGCTGTCCGGCCCGCGAATCACCCCCGAGCCGCCGCACTTGACGCACGGAACGTAACCCGAACCGTTGCAGCGAAACGCCGTGCAAGACGAGAGATGTGTGTCGCCACACTTTGGACACACCCGGACCATTTTACCGGTCGCCGAGGCCCGCGAAGCGGAGACGATCGCCTCCAGAGACCGACCCAAGCCGCTCGTCAGCGAATGGGCCATGGAATTGCCCGCCGCCGTTTCCAATGGCCCAGCCGCAAGCTGTGGCCCTATGACCAGATACATCCGCAGCCCGCAAGCCAAGGCATCCAACGCCTGCATATCACGCCGCTGCAACCGAGTTCGCAATTCGGCAAGTTTGTTGCGGACCGCGGCGTCAAGCGGATCGGCCAGGAGCTTTTTCACCAACTGGGCCGCGCGGGCGTCGTCATCTTTGGCCACGGGCTCATCCGCAGGCAGAACCACCGGCTGAAGCCGCGGAACCACCGGGCCGTCATCCGGGACAGGCTGAGTAGCGGCAGGGCGGGACGCGGGCGGCTGGGGCACTTGCTGGGTCTGGTCGGCCTTGGTCGCTGCCACCACCAGCAATGCCGCCATCGCGGCTGCAATGACTGCGGCCGATTGCCTGGCATGTCGCAATGTGGTCTTCATTTTTCGCTCTCGCTGGCAAGCCCATTTCTAAACGGGCTGCCTGGCCGATCACGGCCCTTCTGTCGGGATCTGTTCCAGCAGCACGAGGGAATGAAAAGCCAACTCGCGCAACTCATCCAGCACGTTTGTAGTGGATGCGACGACTTTGTCGTGAGCCGCCCTCAGGACTCCAAGAGCTTCGTCGATTTCCTTGCGAGGATCGCTCTGCCGCACGAGCACCTCAAGCACCCGACCGGCCGTGTCCAACCGAACCGCCGCCGCCTGAAACGAGGTCGTGCATGCAGCCAGGCGGGCCTTGGCGGTCAAGTCGATCATGTCTAGCTGGACGGAGAACTTGCCCTTCCCATCGGCTGCGCGGGCAAGGCGGGTAAGCTCATCGGCCAGCAACTCGGTCGCGGATGCAAGCTCGTCGCCAGTCACCGGGGCGGACATTTTGCCGGCCGACGGGCCAACATCAGGCGCTGCCGGCGGATCGGCCAGGCCTCCCGGTTTATACGTTCGCAGCATCCTGCCCGTAATGTCCGCATAGTACGTAAACGTCGCCAGGAGCTTCTCCGTCCGCGGATCGGGCTTCCACGCCACTTGCGGAACGGTCTTCTTGCCGAGGACCCTGTCGATCTGCGCCGGACCCCACGCCGCGGAAACCGCCAGCGCCTTCCATCGCTCAGAGGCGACCTTTCGCCGGGCTGCGCGGTGGTTGACCGGCAGCACGTAGTCCGCCATATCGGTGCTCCCTGACGTGCCCGTGCCGTCCAGAAGCACCATCACTATGCAATGGGCGATGTAGTTCGTCTTGGCAGGGACGATCATGTCGGCCAACTTTCCCGGCAATCGCGGATCGTCGATGCGCGACAGCGACCGCAGAATCCGGTTGATGGTCGTAAAGTCAGCCGAACGCCCCCTCTGGACAAGCTCGTCGAGACGCGCGAGCATCACATCCGCGGCCTCGGCGCCGCCGATCCGTTCGAGGCGATTGATCGCCTGAAGCCTCTCGCCGAAATTTATGCTGCGCAGGTCCTTGCCGAGTTGATCTGCGACAGCCGGGTCCAGGCCGCCGGGCGATGCGATAACCGTCGCTACGACATCCTCCGACAGCACCACGTCCCGCGTCAAACGCATGTTCATGGCGGCCTGGCCGCTTTGCGCAAGCACTGACTCCATCTCGCGTTCCAGCGCGTCGGTATGCAGCGTAAACCTCGCAACCTTCCCGCTGCACGCGAGCATTGTCATGGCCAGGTCGCCCAGCAATGCCGCGTCGGTGGCCTCGTTTGACCATCCTTTACGGATGGAAAACGCCAGGACGGCGTTGAGCGCCCCAGGCGCGATGACCTCGCCAGGCCGCGTCACCGGCTGGGTCGCCACTACTGCGGGCGCGGTGGTAACTGCGCCCGGGCCCAGCCGTATGACAGCCCGCATTGCCTTGGCAGTCCTGGTGCGATTTTCGACGCTGTCCACAGCCAGCAAGCGAACCGGATGGTCCGGGTCCAAACCCATCGCCGTAGCCAGGGCCGCCAAGGCCCTGCCGGCCGCGGCGGAATCGTCGGTCGAGTAAACCAGGTCCGCCAAAGCCAGTCTGGCGATATGGCTCAACGTCTTCGGATAACCCCTGCCGGCTGCGGCGGAAGCCAGCCCAGCAAGGGCCTCCGCGGCGCCGGGGCGGCTGGTATCGCTGGCCATGAGCGACAACTCGCCGGCGACAGGGGCGAATCGGGCAGCGTCAGCCCGATCGCCATAAAGCCTAAGGCTTCCTCCATTAAGCACCGCATAGGCAAGCCGCCGAGGGTCGTTAACCGGGTCGGACGGGAAAGCGACGAGGCTCTCTCGCCAACTTCGCCGGCAGCGATCGGCAAAACGCGACATCGAATTCGGATCGTCCGTGTTGGCGTCGCAAGTAGCCTGAAGCAAAAGACTACTGGCCAGCAGGCCCGACGCCCGGCGAGCCAGGCCGACATCAGCCTCACCGCCTCGATAGGACTTCTCAAACCGGGCGATCAGAGCCGACACGGCGGCGTTCT
>CAZMBZ010000142.1:0-12770 GCA_964564285.1 uncultured Planctomycetaceae bacterium
CCATCTTCCCGCCACGTATCTAAGCATTGTCAAAGGTCTCCTGTTCGAAGCCTGCCAAGTCACCGTTCCTGCACAGGCGCGAATCTAAGATTGATCTGTTGGAAAGGCAACCACAATCCCACGGCTGCGCTTGCGACGGCAGCGCCCGACCAGGTTCGCCAGACAGGGCCCCGTCATCCCCACCACGTTTCTTGACCATTTCACGAAAACCAGGGCCGTCTGGACCGGCAATCAAGACCCAAGAAAACATGGAATCATTGCAAACAAAGGGAAAATATCCCTACCCGCTTGGCGTTTAATCGAGCGTTAAGTATTTTCCAGGCCGCAGGAGCTTATCAGGCTACGCGGTCCAGGCAAAAATACAAACCCGTCAGGATGTTGTGCGGACATCGGACTCGCTGGTCCAGCACACCATACACCAAGGTTGCATCTGCCGTGCCGAACACGCACTGCGGGCTATTATGGCCCATCTTGGCTTGGCGAAACATGGCATTGTGGTACAACATCGCGGAAATGTGATGACTTGGCGAGGAGGAGATGTGCTGTATGACATTCAGAAGAAACTTTTTACCCACGCTTGTCGTGGGCATTTTGATGCTCTTGCAGACAGGCTCTGTCGCGACCGCCGCCGATACCGCGGACAAGGAACTGCTCTATCCTGGCGATGACTTCGCCAAGCTCGACACCTTTGAAGCCGTAGCCGTGGAAGATGCGGACAAACTCTTCATCAAAAAGGACTACCGAGGCGCCTAAGCCGCGTACAAGGCGTATTCCTGCAAGTTCGCCAAAGGCAAAGCCCTGCCGTACGTCCTGCTGCGCATGGGACGCTGTCTGCATCTGCTGGACAAACGCAACACCGCGATCAAAGCCTATCAAGACGTGGTTGACTACTTCCCGGATGACATCCGCTACGCGGCCGCGGCCCTGTACTACATCGGGCAGTGCCACGCTCAAAATGGCAACGAAGCCAAGAGCCTGGCGGCCTGGGCCCGGCTGGTAAAGGACAAGCAGTACGTCAGTCAACCTCGTTCGGGCTCGGCCTTGGCGAGTCTGGCGACGGCGATGGAGAAGCGTGGGAAATTCGAAGAGGCGACGGCGTATCGTTGGCGGACGGCAGTCGCCTTTAGAAAGAGCAATCTGAATGCCTCGCTGGCGGCGCGAAACAGCGTCGTATTCCATTATGTGCTCCGGGCGCCAAATCACGCCAAGTTGCTGGCGTTCTGCAAAGAGGTCGGCGGGTTCCGCTGGCGGGAGAACATTACCAAACCCAACGACAGCCCGAAGTACTGGAGTCATGTTTTCACGACGGTTCTGGGTTCCAAGGCACAAGCCAGCAAGAAGGAAGCAGCCTGCCGGTACTGGAGCTCGCAGATGGGCGACCGCTTTGTCGAAAACGACAGCCTGCGTGTCGCGTGGTTCACGATGCAATTGGGATACGAGAAGGACCCCGCCAAATGGGCCGAGCGGATGGACAAGCAATTCAAGCTCAAGCCCGTGACCCTGGCTCGCGTGCAAAAGTGGCTGGGCTATTACGGACGCGATCTCAAGGAACGTTCGGCGTTTTTTGCCCGGTACGGCCAGCCGCTGGTGGCGAGGCTGAAAAATGACGAGAAGATTGCGCTGATGAAGGCACTGCGGCATCCGTACCGGATGCACGAGCAGGCGGCGGCGGTGATGCGCACCGTCAGTACCAGCGGCATGGATGATGAGGCCTTGCGTGATCTGGCGGATTACGTGGCCATCTATGACGGTGAAGAAGCTTTCTTGCGATATGTCGGCAAGATCAAGAATTCGACATACGCGGCAAAGACGCGTTTCGACTTCTATTACCGCCATGCGTTCCGCAACGGGGACTTCCAGAAAAAAGCCCTAGCTGAGGTCCCCGTTCTGCGCAAGTCCCCGGAATATGCCCAGGAAATCACCTGGGGTCACGCGACACTCACGCAGTGGCAAGGCCAGTACGAAGAAGCGATCAAGCTCTACCGGGCCGCGAACAAACAACCCGATTCGACCTGGGCAGTCATCGAATGCCTCCTGGCCCTCAAGCGATATGCCCAGGCGGTCAAGCTGACTGGAGAACTCGAGATGGTTGGTGGTTCTGTCGCCGCAGCCGCCTGCTTGAAGGCGGCGGACATCTACAGAGCCGGCGGCAACAAGGCCAAGGAAGTTCAGCAATTGCAGTTGGTGCTTCGCCGCTACCCCAAGAGCAGCCAGTCCAGTACCGCACATGGTCGGCTGGAAACCTACGGGGTGAAGGTCATTGGCGGCGAGGCAAAGGCCGAGGAATAGCACGAAGTTACTCAACGTTGTTGTGAAGGAGCCTGAAATGGCAACGCTTTTTTCAAATGGGTTTGTGTATTGCGGATTCCCGCATGCGCGCCGCATCGCATCGCTGCTTGGCGGCGTCACGCTTGCGGTACTTGTCATAGCGAGTTCCGGCCTGTTGCAGGCTCAGGAAAAACAGCCGGAACCCAAGCGACGGGCCGCCCTGGAAGTCGATCGCCGGGCGAAGCATTTGTATGACAAGGCCATCGAGTTGATGGAGTACAAGCAGTACGAACGTGGCCTGGCGATGCTCGATACCGTAATCCGCGACAACCAGGGCAACATACTGGGCTACCGCGCGCATATGGCCATTGGGCGGCACTTTCAGGATCAGCGCAAGGTCAAGGAGGCGTTAAGCCATTTTCTGCTCCTGTCGCGCCTGCTAGCCCCCCTGCAGGGCGAGACGCAGACAACCGAGGAAGCGGAACTCTATCGAGAGTCTTTGTTTCAGGCGGGATTCTCGTATTACCAGTCCGGCCAATATACGTCGGCTTTTCCCATGTTCCGTCGCCTGACAGAAGTGGCGGGCAAGAGCAAGTGGGCCAACATGGCCTACTACTACATTGGCATGAGCCACTACAATCTGCGGAGATGGAACAAGGCGATCGACGCGCTCTCGCTGGTCGGCACGGAGATTGAAGACACCGGCGAGAAGATGGGACGAGTCGAGGTCGGCCAGCGCTTCTATGCGAAGATATCCGACGCCGATATTCCGGTTATGCGCAAGGTTGGCAAGAACGTCAAGGCTCGCGTTACGGTGAGCAGCGGCGACAGCGAAGTGCTCACGGGCGTTCCGATCGCCGGCAAGAAGAACGAGTCCCTCACTTCCGCCCCCACCGAAATCGGCGATCCCAAACCCGGCGACGGCGTGCTGCAGATGTTCGGCGGCGACACGCTGACGGTCACCTACCTGGACGATAGCACGCTCGATGGCAAGAAGGACGTGCCCCGCACCGGCACGGTGCGAGCAGTCAGTACGGGAACGATCGGATTCTTCCTGGGCGATTATTCCACGCCGGCTTACATCGCGTTTCCGGGTCAGCCCCAGGCACTGTTGTTACGGGACGCCGACCTGGATGTCTCCCCGAAAGCCGAGTCGGTAACGGTCACGGTCAAGGCGCTCTACAAGATCGCCGCCGCTGACGCCGCCGAGGCCGACGCCAATGGCGTGCTCGATATATTTGCCGTGCAGGACGACGAGAAGGACGTCTGGAGAGAACGCGACGCGGTGACGGTGATGCTAACCGAACGCGGCGAGGGCAAGGCGATTCGTACCGGCGTGTTCACCAATAAAATCAAGCTGGCGCCCCTTGGAGACGCCAGCCCGGATATGAATGACGATGTGCTGCACTGCGATGAACTCGACGAACTCGAGGTGACCTACGTCGACAAGGTGCATCTCTACGGCGACCAGCCTCGCCAGAGCAGCTCACGGATTAAAGTGTCCGGCTCGGTGAACTCGGGCGTAACCGCCGATCAATTTGTTGTCTTTGAGTCGGTGCTCAAGGCTCGTAAAAACCTGGTCGAGGCCGCCGCCCTGAAAGGACTCGGGCTTATCTATAAGGATATGGGGCTCGATCAGCGGGCGGCAGAGCGGGCGGATGAGGCGCTGAAGAAAGTCAATTCGATCATCCTCGACCGGGCCAAAATCACCAGCGATCTGCTCGAACAAGCGTTCAAGCTCAAGTGGGAGAGCGAAATCCTCAAAGAGGATTTCCCGGCCGCGACCTCGACGTGCCAGGCATTCAATCGCCTGTATCCCCAGTCCGTGCTGGCCGATCAAGCCATGATGGCTTTAAGTCGCGCCCTCGCTGAGAAAGGCGAATACGCCGAAGCCGTCAAGAGCTACAACCGTGTGCTCGAGTTGAAGAACCCCATCTCCGCCGCCGAGGCCCAGTTCCGTATCGGCGAAGTGATGCAGAAACAGGTCAAGGCCAAGCACGAGGGCGAGCACGACAGTCGCTGGTCCGAAAAGGGCCGGGCCGCCAAGACAGCCCGGAATCGCGAAATGGGAGGAGCTATCGCGGCCTACCGCAAGACCTACGAGACCTACCCCGAAAGCGCCTTCGCCGCCAAGGCTCTCAGCGAGGTCGTGCGGTTCTATGTCGAGACTGAAGACTTCGCCCAAGCCTCCGACTTGCTGGAAGAGGTCTTCGCCGATTTTCCCGACGCGGCGTTTCTCGATGAAATGCTGCTGTTGTGGGCTCAGGTCGCCTACCGCATGGGAGACGAAGACGTCGCCGGCGCGAAACTCCGACAGTTGATCTTCGATTACCCTTCGAGCAAACACGTGGCGGAAGCTCGCAATAAGCTCGCCGCGTTGAAAAAGAAATGACAGGACGCCCCATGCCTGAGAAAAGATCAACAATATTGAACAGGTCGCACGCGATCCATGTCGCGGTCGCCATGTGTCTGTGTTTCCTTGCCCGCGCAGCCGTTGCGGTGCCAACGTTTGACCAGCAGCGAAAAACTGTGTCGGTTTCACTGGCGTCCCAGCCGGAAGATGCGATCTTCTCGCTTGTCAAGGCGGGAATCGCCGAAGACAAACCGACGCAGGCGCTTGCGGTTACCCAGCGCTGGCTGAGGCAGAACGTGGCGAAAAACCCCCTGCTGCTCTATCACACCGGTCGCGCCGCCGAGTTGAGCGGCCGGTCGCGTGCCGCCGTCGCGCTCTATCGGCAATACCTCAAACGCGCGGACCTCGCTTCAGACGCCGCCTCCAACGCCGTACTCGGGGTTTATTCCCTTCTTATCAATACACTTGACGACCCAGGCGCAGCCTATTCGTTCGGCCGAAACGAGGGGCATCGTTTGGTGGGCGTACCCCGCGCCGGGCAGTTCGATGCATGGTTTTTGGACCTGGCCATCCAGCGCCGGGACCCCCAGGCCCTGGCCGATCGCCTGCTTGCCTGCATAAAGGCCGGCGTATCAAACGATCTGTGGTTGCCCGTTACGACAAGTACTTCCGCTGGCTGCTGCGATCGTTCGATAACTACCTTGAGCAACCAGGATACGCCACGGTCACGCCGAATTTGCACGCCACCGTCAAGGCGCTGGCCGGGGCGGTCACCTTTGACGACGAACTGAAGCTCCGCCTCGATTGGTCGGTGTCGGTCAAGCTTTACAACCTCGCGAAACAGGCAGGTGAAAACCTGGACCCGCCAATCGCCGAGGCCGTCGCTCTGCTGTCGAAGTATCCCCAATATGCCCAGCGGGTCCAGGACGGCTGGGCCGGCGGAGGCCGGGGACGCTACTACCGCGGTAATCCCAAAAAGTACTGGCCCCATCAGATCGACGCAAAAATGGCGCCGATCATCTCGGCCGTGCCCATGCTCTCACCTCTCCATCGCGCGGAGCTTCTGCGGTCATGGACCAATCGTTACTACGATAGCGGACCGAACATAGCCGATGCCAACGCGGTGCGCGAATGTCTGTCAGCGAATCCAAAGTACGTCAACAGCAAGTCTGGCCCGATCGTAACCCAAAAGTATTGGCACAGTCTGACCGTCGAGGAAGCCAAAGCACTCTCGACGCACCTGGCGATGAATGCGAATCCCGAGGCATCCCTGATTCGCGCCATCGCGGCCGGCGGCAAGGACTATGACAAAGTCCTGGCTGCGTTTCGTGGCCCCGAGGCATGGCGGCTTGGCGCTGCCGACCTCGGCGGATCGAACACCGATCGGCTGTGGCACTATACGGGCCGGCCTGGGGACACCCGGAAACGTGACGCCGAAATCGCGAAATCAAAGGCTCTCGCCAAGACAATCGCCGCCGGCGACGTGAAAAAGGACGCCCCAGCCCCCCAGCGCATCGCGGCGTTCAGGAAGCTATGGTCCGATTTCCGCTCCGCCAAGCCGAAGATCCCTGGCGTGCACGAGCGCCTCGTGAGAGTGCTGCAATTCACGCCCGAGGCCTTGGGGGAACTGCTGCGAGACAAGAGCCCCGAAGCCCAGATACTCGCCCGCGATGCAATCGCCAAGGGGCTGGAGGATTTCAAAGGTCCCCTCACCCGCGATGCAGCTGTCCGAGGGCTGAGTCCCAGTCAATATGATCCATCCATTCTGCGTCTGGCTTTGCGCCATCACGGCATGGATTGGCTGAAAAAGAACGGGAAGGAATTGTACGCCCCGCACCCGCTGGAGACCATGCTTCGCCAGGCGGTGGCGGATAGTTTGAAGCGCGGCCAGGCCGAACCTTGGCTGATCATGGCGTGGATTAATGCCCAGTTCCCTGAGGACAACGCCGAGTCGGTCAGGCTGATGGCGGCGATGTTCAAGTCGCCCGCATGGAAGGCCCTGCCGTTCGAGGTGCGTTACGCGGCCCAGACCTGGTTCAAAGATGCCGCGATGACGCCAGCCCAGTACGCCTATGTGAGGGCGTCCGATCCCGAACTGGTCTGCAAGGACCTCCTTGCGCTTCCGGAAGACGCCGATGTTAAGGCGACCCTGGCCGCCCTGAGCAAGGCGATCGATGGCGTGGATAAATCGCCGGTTCGCATTGAAATCGTCGGCCTAGATCAACTCGCGGCGTTGGATGACGCGGTCTTCGCCGACCCAAAGGTGTTTGCCCAGATCCTGCGAGCGACCGACTCGTCGAGGATGTTCGCCGGAAGCCAATTATGCGGAAACCGCTTGCTCAAGGTGGTCACCAGGCAGCGCCTCCCTGGCGTGCTGCACCGCATCGCGCCGTACCTGTGGCGGCATACCGAGCTCTACCATCGCTCGCTTCCGGGTATGATCGACCTGGCCAGATCGATGGTGGACACAAACCCCTCCGCCGCCAGCGCGATGGCTCTTGGCGGCCTGGAAACCTTCGCCCGATACAGCCGAGGCCATCGCTACTTCACACCCGAGACCGACATCCCGCAACTCAAGGCCATTCGCGGCAAGGCGGCGCTGGCAATGGGTCTGATAGACATTCCCGTACGAGCCAGTAATCCTGCATACCCGATCTACAAATCACAGTCCGAGTTCGCGATCGGTAACGAAGACAGTGCCCGCGAACTCTACGACACCCATGCCGACGAACTCCTGGCGGTACACCGCAATCTCTCGCCCGCGTATCTGCTGTGGGTTTTGCAGCGAACGATCGATCAGCGAGATCAGGAGCGTCAGGAATCACTGGTCAAGGCGTTGCTCACCTGGAGGGCTGAATCGTCCGGGGCGTTCGCGTTGGACCAGCGGGCCGGCCTGGAAATCGCCTGCGGCGACATCGCCATGCAGCGTGGCATGCTCCCGGAAGCACACAAGATCTTCACCAGTATTCAGCGGAACAAGTCCTACGAGGGAATCGAGGCCCGAAATGTCGCCGCCATGCGCCGGGTTCGTGTCGAACGCATATCCAAGGATTTCGACGCGGCCTTGCAGACACTCAGCGAAATCGACGCGCAGAGAATCCCACGTCTTACCACGGCCGCACACTACGCTCGCGCGGAAGTGTACTACGATATGCAGGAGTATCAGGACTCCGCCGACGAGATCGCCAAAGTGCTCGAACGCCAGCCCGCCCACGCCGACGCCATTATCCTGCGGGGGCGCGTGCAGCTTCAGAGGCATCGACTGATCGAGGCAACCGAAGTCGAACTTGGCACGGCAAGCAGCCAGAAGACGCTCGTACCCGGCGAGACCTTGAAGGTCACACTCAACGATCCGACGTTGGCGGTATCCAGCAGTGGCAGCGAGATTGAGGTCGTCGTCTGGGCCACGTCCGGCGATAAGGAACACCTGTTGCTGCGGCAGTTCGGCGACGTCAGAACCAAATATCGCGGAGAGGTGAAGACGGCGCTGGGCAAACCCGTGCCCGACGATCGCACCCTGCAGGTTATCGGTGACGACAAGATCTTCTACGCTTACTCCGAGCGATTCCGCAAGAAGGTCACCAAACTCGACGAAAACCGCGGCGGACCGATCATCGTCGCCTCCGATGCCATCATCATGGCGTCAGCTCGGAAACTGTTGAGCGAGAGCGAACAGCGCCTTGCCGACATGGCTGCCGTCACCGCCGCACTGGACGCCAAACACTACTCGTCAGCCGAACGGGAGGATCCCATTCGCCTGGCCGAACTCAAAGCCCAGGCCAAAGCCAGATCCCAGACAGCGCTGATCCAGGCGCGTGTGAAGCCCGGCAATCCGATTCACGTTCGCGTGATCGACCCGGATCGCAGCAGGACGGCCGAGATCGATGAGTTGCCCATCAGCGTGGCATCTTCGAGCGGCGACTCCATAGATCGAGTGATGCTCAAAGAAACCGGCACGCACACCGGTTACTTTGAAGGCACCGTCTCGACCGCTAACGCTCAAGCCATGGCCTCGGCGTCAAGTACGGAAACAGGTCTCAACCCGAACATGGCGATCAGCCCGAATCCCTCATATCCGGCGTGGCGGCCTGTGGCTGCCAAAAACGCCGAGCACGGCTTCACGGTTGACCTCAACGACAACTTGCCGCTGGGGTCGATGGAGATCGAGGCCAGGGACGCGAGTTTTGGCCTCAAGAGTTTTGTCATACAGACCGCAATGAATTACAGGTCGTGGACCACCGTGGCGCGATACAGCGATAAGTTGCAGGCAGACCCGGACGCTCCCGCAGATGTGTCGGGGCGAAAACCCAGTCTGCGTTACTCCATCCCGGTGCCCCACCGGTGGCAGCCTTCGATTGCCGTAACCAACGAAGCAGGTCTTCGACAGGAGCGAGGTGCTCGTTCGGTGTACGAACTGTCGGACCTGAGGCGACACCTGGAGTACGGCTGGCTGAAAGATGAATGGCCACAAGCCTTCGCCCAGAACGTGACCGGCCCGTCGCAAGCACTGCCGGAATCGGTGTTGACGTCAGTGAAATGGATGAGGCGATATAATCGCAAGCAGAACAATCCCGCCGTCGCGGTCAGGTTCCAGGCTTACTTCTACGAACCGCGCAACGTGACACGACGCTTTGCCTTAACGCTGGGTAAACATGCGATTCCCAGTAAGGGCCGTCAGAAGAATCCGCCGGAGTTCCTGCTGGCAGTTGATGGAAGGGTCATCACGACCAAGGACGCCAAACTTCAGGGCCAGCTTAACCTCCGGGCTGGCGTCCATCGTCTGGAGATTTGGGCGACAGGTTGGATCAACAACATTGGGTTCGGTCGAACCTTGAAGTTGCGGGCCAATCTCAATGGCGACGAAACGATGGTGGATTGTCCTGACAGTTTCTTCGACGCCAAGTCGTTTCCCGAAGGCATACTGGATCACGCGAACTCGCCGGCTCGCATTAGCGCCAACGAAGATGGCACGACCTTCAAGGTCAGCTTCGCTCCGGACTCGCGGGCCAGACTGCTGCGAATCGTGTTTGTCGATCAGCAAGGCCCCGTCCCATCGCTCAACCACCTGAAGCTTAGCGATCCCCAAGGCGCCGTCCTGCTGCCGATTCCGACGGACTTCGCCGAGTTGCACAAGAATGAATTGCTGGAAATACTCACCGGTGACAAAGTCACGATCCGTTACGTCGATGACCGCCACGTAACCAAAGGAAAACAAAAACACGAGCGATTCCTTAACGTCGCCTATTCCAACGGTGGAATCGAGTTTGCCGACATCGAGCCACGCTACAGCAGCCGCCACCACAAAAAGATGCCATACCGCGAAGAACTGCTGCGTTTTCGTTATGACAAGCCGCTTTCCGTTGTGGTCCACGACCCAGACATGGATGTGTCCGTCGAAGCCGACCAGGTAACGCTTACGATCGAAAGTCCAACCGGCGGGAAACGTCAGATGGTCGCCAAAGAAACGGGACCATCCACCGGCACGTTCAAAGCGATGGTCACGCCGGTTGCAGACGCGACGACCGATGACAGCCAGATCCAGGTCGCCGAAGGTGGGATGATCGTCGCTGTCTATCGAGATGCCGAAAACGACAAGCCAGGCGTCCCCACCGAACGCTACGCAAGAATCGAGCATGCGGCGTTCCACACACCGGTTATCGCGGTGGCGCATATGACGGTGACACCAGTCGAAGCGGAGGCGACTGTAACAAAGCAGACACTGACCGAGGATTTCACGCCCAGGTATATCGCGATGACAACAGGCCGGCGTGCCGCAAATAATGAGTTGATTTCTCCCCACTTCCAGATCAAGCAGTCATACGTCGAGTCGACGGATGCCCCGGACGGAATCGAACTGGTTCAAGGCAGGCACGCTCTGATCGACATAGTGGCGCCTCATCTTGCCCTCGGCGTCAATTCCAGTATCGAGGTATATATTCAGACAGATTCCGGCCGAAAGCTGGCGTCAAAAAATAGTTTCAACCCCTCAAAGCCCCTGCCCTTCGACATCGACGCGCCGGGCACTTTGCGACTGGAAGCGCACATGGGTTTGCTCCCACGCAACGACACGCCGCAGCGAGGCGGCTATCTCTCCACGGGCGTTCAAGGTCAGGGCAACGTATATCAACAGACCGCCAATAGCTATAAGGCTGGACGTTTTCGAATTTGCGTGCCGTTGGTCCCCGGCATGCAGCCGGAACACAGCTACACCGACCCGGAAAGGGTCAGAGAGCTTCGCCTGCCGCGACCTAACGGCCTGACCGTGCGAACCGGCGAGCGGATTCACATCGGCGTCTTGTATGAAGATCGCCAGGGCAAGAAGCAGTGGGTCACGACCTCGGCGAAGATAGTCACGCGTCCGATGCTGGATGTCATGCAGGAAGGTTATCGCAACCTATTGACCGAGGCGTTCGTGGGCGAGAAGGTTCGTCTCAGGGTGGTCGATTTCGCCCGTGACACCAGCGACAATCGCGACGAGTTACGCGTCTATATGGCTTCGAAATCCGGCGCGAAGCATTATCTAACCTTGCGCGAAACCGATATCCATTCGGGCATCTTCAAGGGAGTTTATCAACTGACATACGCTTCCGCGAAACCCGTCACCAACGGCACCGACACCGCCAATGCCGCCGAGTACAACGTCAAGCGGCAGGGCTTCCCGGTGGTCTATGGCGACGCCGTCGGCGTTCGCTACACGGATGCGTCCGGGCAGAAGACGCCGGTGCAGTATCTCAAGATCGGCAAAGGCGCCGACGGCGAGATCACTCCATTCTGCAAACAGTACGACGACTCGGCGATAAATCCACGCATAGTGCAAAGACAGACGCGGCCGCCAGTTCCCAACCTGCCGCTTCGATCATCACAGGCAATCCAGCCGCAGCCGGTGAGCCGAACTCTCCGATCGAAAAGGCGTTGGACAAAAGTGAAGTGGGACCGCAAACCCCACAGATGAAGCCCGATGAAGAGGATCCCCTATTTTAGTCCAGTTTTCCGCGATGATTGACTCCAACCCGTCAAAACTAGTTATCGACAGGATCGATGAGATCCCGACGCGACCATCCGCATTCAAGGCGATGGTGGTCAGTATTGCCGCAGCCATGCTGGCCGGGCTGGGTTTCTGGATATGGCGACTCGGGCCTTCGGCGCTGACGGCGTTTCTTGCTCGAAACGCCGATGTGGCGACGCTACTGGAGGGTAACGGTTTATTGGCGGCATTGTGGTGGTGTTTCCCGGTTTTCGGAGTTCTCGGCGCGGCTTGCGGCATATGCGGTGTGCTGAGTCTGGTTCGAATCAAGGCAACTTACCACCTGTTGCGCGCGGTGTTAGCATCGGTTTATCCAGCCCTGGCCGGGTATGTGGTGCTCGTGTGGATGGCGATGTTCGCGATTGTCGATGCGGATATCGAAATCGACGGCGCTTCGCAGGATCGCGCCACAGCGATCGTTTTCTGGTGGACACTCTGTTGGCCTGCCCTGGCGATCGGCGCTTACACGGTTTGGCTTCATGTCATGCTGCGAAGCCGTTCCGTTTATGCCTCCTTGACCAGCAAATCAGGCCCGCCCATGCGAGGCGATTTGATTCTCGAGAATTGGCGAACCAACGGTCGCGACCCGAGAGCGCGGCGAAGTTTCTTCTCGAGCGTCGCCACCCACGTGATAATTCTGATCGTGATTCCGTATCTGCTGCAGGTCAGGGGCTGCGTCGAGGCGTATCGCGTGCCCAAGGGCAGCGGCAATCCGGTGGTCGCCCTGGTGAAGATGGTCAAGCCTAAGAAGAAGAAAAAGAAGAAGACGCTCACGTTGCGACCTAACTCTGCCATCCTCTTCGAGATTCCTGACCTCGACGACACCGAGATCGATCGGCAAATGGATGAACAGACGCAAGTTACCTACCAGGCCAACGTTACCGCCAAGGCCGGCAAGATGGGCCAAGGTGGAGGAACCAAGGGCGGCTGGCCTGCCGGCATGGATGACTACAAGATTCGCTTCATTCGCATGGATCACGGAGGCGTCGGCTGGGATGATGGCATGAATCAGACGGGCGCGGACGTCAATTTCCTGCGTGCCTTCGCCCAGGCCACGGGATTCAAGAAGATCGCGTCAAAGGGCGAAAGCCATTCCATCGCCCTGCTCGCAAAGTACCCAGACGA
>CAZMBZ010000143.1:0-12761 GCA_964564285.1 uncultured Planctomycetaceae bacterium
CTCGTACAAGGACTCGCAGTTCCATAGGGTCGCGGTAATCATCGCCGCCGACAGCGAGGCCCGGAAAATGCCCGCGCCGCGCGTAGCCTCCAGCGAATCGATCATCGCGTGGTACGCACGTGGCGAGCCCGTCACCTTCAGCGACAACTGGACCCTCACGACCGACCATCTTCGAGAGTTCGTCGAGCGACAGAAAGTCGATTTCCTCGTGCTGAACGCCAAGGAACTGCGAAATGCCGGCCTGGACGATCAAGAAATGAGCAGCCTCCCGGTCTTCCTCAAGCTCCTCGGAAAAGCCCCGGCGTTTTTAAAGATCATCGGGGAGGCCCCCAGCGATCCGCGAAGCAAGGACACCACGAAACTGTTCGTCTTTCGCGTCCAGGCGGAGTAAGTGAAGCATGGATATGTCCCCTGCTCAACTTGAGTTTCTATCCAGATCCCAGGCGGCGGAGCTTCTGGCGATGGACCTTCCCGCCGATGAGTTGCGCGCCCTGGGTCTGCTGCGGCGCTCGTGCTCGCCCGAAGAATCCAGGGCTGTTATGGCACTGCGGAGCCTGCGTAAAAGGGCGGCCGGGAGTGGGCGATTTCCGCAAGAGCTGGCACAAAAAATGCTCGCAACCGACAAGCTGCTCCAGCAGGCAAGCTCGATGCGCCTGGCGATATGGAAGGGTCGCCAGTTTGCGGAGATGCTGAGGACATCCCGGGCGGGGACGGCCGACTCGGCGAAACTTGTCCCGGAGGTCTGGGACCTATGCTGCGGCCTGGGAGGCGATGCGATCGGTCTGGCCTTGGCGGGGCTGAGAGTTCGGGGCGTGGATTCCGATCCCGCTGCCGTGCTTTGCGCGACACACAATGCCATCGCTGCCGGCGTCGACGATCTGTGCCGGTTCGAACTCGCCGACGTCGAGCAACTGGACCTGCCTGCCGGCACCGCAGTGCATATAGACCCCGACCGCCGCGCCAGTGGTCGGCGGTCGATCGAGTTCGCGGACTTCTCGCCCGGCGAGCAATTCTTGGCACACCTGGCCGGGCGAACCGTTGCTGGCGCCATGAAGCTGCCCCCAGGCGCCGACGCGGCGGAACTCCAATCCATCCAGGCCGGGCTGTTTGAGTACGTAAGCGAGGCCGGCATCTGCAAACAGCTCGTGGCGTGGTGGCATGCGGACCAGGCTGCGGGTGACGGCGGGCCACAGCGGCGGGCTACGGTTCTAACCGGTTCGCTGGAAGACCCTCGCGCGACATCCATCGAGGCCGGCGTGGCTCCCTATGCGCCGATCCGCGAGCCGGGTCAGTGGCTTGTCGAGCCGGACCCGGCGATTGTCGCCGCCGAGGCCGTCGACGACCTTGCCGCAGCCCACGACTTGTGGCGAATTGCCATCGGTCTACCATGGCTCTTCGGCGACCGGGTTGTGCGAACGCTGCTTGCTTCGTGCTTCGAGGTGCTCGCCGACGTCCCGGGCCGGAAGCGAGATATCGCCAAGGCCGTACGCAAGCTCGGTGGCGGGTGCGTGGAAGTAAAAACCCGCGGCGTGAAGCTCGACACCGATAGTTTGCAGCGCCAACTTCGCGGTCGGGGCGACAGGCCGCTGGCCATCCTCTGGTGCCGCCAAGGTCCCAGGCAGCGTGCATTCATCTGCCGGCGGGCGGATTGATCCAACCAAAGAGCCGGCGGTCCCGATGAACGTCGCGGTCGGAGGGCATGCCTTCCTTGTTTTCTATCCCTCTGCGCCTCATTGTTTTTGTGGTAAAGCGGCGATGAACTCCGGCGTTGGGACGTCGGGGTTCAGCCCTAGGCGTGTCAGGCTAAAGTCGTAGCGGACCGGGTCGTCGGGGCAGATGGCAGCGAATGTCCGGGTGATCTCCAGTGCGGTTCGGCCATCGGCGGCCTTGCGGCTTGTAAGGCCCAGCGTGCGGGCGATTCGGTGCATGTGTACGTCCACGGGCACTACGAGCAGCCGGGGCGAGATGTTGTCCCAGCCGCCGGGGTCCACCTCGTCGCGGCGGACGAGCCAGCGAAGCATCAGGTGGAGGCGCTTACAGGCGCTGCCTCGGGCGGGGTCCGCCAGCACCTTCGAGCCGGGGGCGAAAGCGGACAATTCCCCAACCAGGCCAGTCAGGGCGCCGATGATTGTCTCGTCGCCTGGCGCTACTTTCCCAGCCAGGCATTCGCCGAGCGATCCGTGCGCTCGGATTGTTTGGCGCGCCCCAGCCAGCAGCGCCGCCAGGTCCTCGCCGGTGGTCCAGCGGTGCTTAAAGCCCGCCATGCGGGCCTTCATGCGGGCGGGTGTGGTATCGCGAACGTACCGCGCGGGCGACTCGCCGAGCCTGTCCAGCACCCGACGCACGCTGACGAGAATCTGTGTCACTCGTCCATAGGCCAGCGATGCCGCGATGAGCGCGACTATTTCCCGGTCGGCGGGGTCGTCGTAATCATAAAGAAACTCCAGCGGGTCTGGATGGACGAAGCACCGCTTGTGAAACGCCCGGTGGTGGCGTTCCAAGGCGTCCCTGTATTTTCTGGCCGGCATTGGCGGTTCCGTTCCTGGCGTAGCGGATATTGTAGCAGGTCCGGCCCGCGCCTCGGCTGGGAATAGCCCGTCGTGGGCGCGCAAACAACCACACGACATTTAGCCCCGACTCGCATTGGGGTGGTCAGCCGCCTGTCGAATGTTCGCAGCTCACGGCCTGTTAAACGGGCGAGAACTCTTCTTTGCCGACGCCGCAGTCGGGGCAGACCCAGTCGCCGGGGATGTCCACGAAGGCGGTTCCGGGCTTGACGCCGTTGTCGGGGTCGCCCTGCTCTGGGTCGTAAACATAGCCGCACGCATTGCATACGTATTTCTGCATTGCTTTTCCTTTTCTCGTCATGTCGCGGAGGATTTCCAGACCTCGGCGGCGGTTGCCGCCCGATCAGGTCTCAGGTTTCCTTGCCGCTGGTAGTATCCAGGTTGCTCGCTCGCCTGCCAAGCCCAAACAGCCTGGCCACCCTCGCCGGATCGAGCCGGTACGGGCTGCCCCGACCCTGGTAAAACCCATGCTTGCCGATCAAATGCACCGAAAGCGGCGTGTACACCAGCCGGTCACCGGTTGCTGGGTCGGTTACGACCACTTCACCCTTGGCGAACAATTTGCCCTCGCCCCACGGCGAGGGGATGAAGCCCATCGCGTCGTGGAATTCAGCCACGAGATTCCCGCTGGTCAGATGCACGGGCGCTTCCAGGCCCGCCATGGCGGCGCGGCAGGCGTCGTCCAGGGCAGCGGCGATATCGCGGTGAGTTAGCCCGAGCGCCTCGACGGTGGCGCGGTCGGCATCGAGTATCTCCTGGAGCTCGCGATGATCGTCGCCGAGAAAGCCGTCCCTGCACAGAGCGCCGGGGGCCAGGAGTTCTATTATCCGCTGTTCGCTGGGCGTTCGTTTCATGGTGGTCACCCGAACTTGTCAAAGAATATCCGCTCCGGCGGGATGCCTTTGGCAGTGACAACCCGCCCGGCTGCGTCAACCATGCCCGGGCTGCCGCAGAGATACACCTCCGCTTGCGAGCCGTCGGAAACGTGTCTGTCGACGACATCGGTAATGCGTCCGGTCTCGCCGTCCCAGTTGTCCTCGTCCGCCGGAGCCGACAGGGCTGGGACGAACGTGAACCACTCGTGGTGCTGGTCGAGCTTCCGTAACTCTTCGACCAGGAACAGGTCTCGGGCTCGAACCGCCCCGAAGAAGTACGTCGTCTTCCGCGCCATGTCGTGTGCGGCCATGTGGCGGACCATCGACCAGAACGGCGCCATGCCGGACCCGCCCGCGATCCAGATCATCTCGCGGTCGGTTTCGGATAGATGGAAGTCGCCGTACGGGCCGTTGAAGCGGACCTCGTCGCCCTCGGCGAGCATAGTGAATACCCATGTCGTGCAGATCCCGCCGGGCACGAGGCGGATTATCAACTCGAGGCAGTCGTCCTCGTCCGGCATGGACGACATGCTGTAGGCGCGGAAGACCGCCTCGGGATTGGACCCATAGGCCGGGGCTTCGAGTTGGATGTACTGGCCCGGCTGGTATTTGATGGACTTGGGTTCGACTAGGCGGATGCGAAGGTTCTTGATGTCGTGCGTGAGGTCGGTGATCCGCTCGACGACGCCGCGGTACTCGCCCGCGCTTAGCAGGTGCTCGGGCACCACCAGGCTCATATCGTTGCGGACCTTGACCTGACAGGTGATCCGCACGTTCTCAGACAGCTCCTGCTCGCTGAGCAGGGCAAGCTCGGTCGGCGCTACGGGCCCGCCGCCTTCGGTTATCTTGAGCTTGCAGTAGGCGCACGTGCCGCGCCCTCCGCAGGCCGATGGGACGAAGATGCCCTCGGCCTTGAGCGACTCCAGCACCGACTTGCCGCCTTTGACTTCTATCACGCGATCGCTGGAGTTGACGTCCAGCCTGCACGTGCCGTACTTGACGAGGTATCGCTCAGCCAGCATCAGCATGGCCGCCAGAGAGGTGGTCACCGCACACGCCGCAGCTGCGGCCAGGATTATCGGCAGCACGGAAGTCATGAGCGGATCATCCCCTGGAAGATCGTAAATGCCATCGCCATTATGCCCGTGATGATGAGCGTGATACCCACGCCCTGGAGACCGGCAGGGACCTTGCCGCCGGATATCCGGTGACGGATGCCCGCCATGAGCATGATCGCGAGGAACCAGCCCGCCCCCGCGCCGAAGCCGTACACCAGCACGTCCCAGCCATCGTAGCCCTTGCCCGCGACGTTGTTGACCATGAACAGCGACGCGCCGAGGATCGCGCAGTTGACCGTGATAAGCGGTAGGAATATGCCAAGCGAGAAGTACAGCTTCAGGCTGATTCGCTCGATGACCATCTCCAGCAGTTGCACGAAACCGGCAATGACGACGATGAACAGGATGAGCTTGAGGCTCTCGGCGGGGACGCCGTAGGGCGCCAGCGGCAGCAGCAGGTGAACGTAAAGCAGATAGTTCAGTACGCACGTGCAGCCGGTGACGATCATCACCGCCAGGCCCATGCCGAAGGCGCTCTTGAGTTGCTTGCTGATCGACAGGAACGGGCACATGCCCAGGAATCGCGTTAGCAGGATGTTGTCGGTGAGCGCAGCCGAGATGAGCACGATCCACAGGCCCGGCGACGGCGAAAGCTGGGCGGCGGTTTCGGCGAGCATAGCGGTCATGCGGACGCCTCCTCCGGTTTGTCGGGCGCGGCGGATTGAGTCTCGGCCTCGGCGCGGGCCTCCTGCTTGATCGACCATGACCGAGCTATCCACACCGCGATGGCCAGCACGAAGAACGCTCCGGGCGGCACGACCATGATGGTCCAGTTCCGCCACCAGCTTTCGGTAACTCCCGGCTCCCAGGCAGTCAGAAGGCGAACCTCCCAGGCGGTGTTCTTGAGCAGCGTGCCGAAGCCGAGCAACTCGCGGATGAATGCGATGGACATGAGTATCAGCGAGTAGCCCAGCCCCGCGCCAAGCCCATCCGCGGCGGCAGCGATGGGGCGGTTCTTCATCGCGAAACCCTCCAGCCTGCCCAGGACAATGCAGTTTGTGATGATCAGCCCCACGTAGGCGGCGATGTCCTTGTGCGTCTCGAAGAAAAACGCGCGAAAAACTATGTCCACCACGATGACGTACGCGCTGATGATGAGCACCTGCACCATCACGCGGATTCGCGTGGGAATGTAGTTGCGGATTAGGCTGACGGTGAAGCTCGAAAGCGTGGTCGCCCAGATCAACCCCGCGCACATCAAGGCCGTGTTGAACACGAGGTTCGTCACCGCCAGCGCAGAGCAGATACCCAGCACCTGGCGGAAGATCGGATTCTCCTGCCAGACCTGCGTCCACAAAGCCCGCGAAGGCGAAAGTGTCTTGCCCGGTTCTGCCACGTCAGTTACCTGATGCTAATGACCAAGGTTCAATGCCTGCCGTCGGTTGGCAGGCAATCCGCGATTCGCAATATCTCTTTCTCCCCTCCGCGTTCTTTGCGAACTCTGCAAGAGGTCTTGCTGTTTCTGCTTCTTCTTCCCAATGAGACCTGCCTCCTCGGCAGCGCGACGGACGGCGTCGATATCGCGGTTGAGAAAGCGATTGACTGCCGACGACGTGCCGGTAGCGCCGGTGATGGCATCGACGTATCGCCCGTGTGCGGGGCTGTTGTCGGATGCCGGCTTGTCGCCGCCGATGTAAACCGAAGGCCTGCCGGCGCCTGGCGGGGTGATGTCCAAGCCCGCAAACTGCTTGCGCCATTTTGGCTCGGTTATCCGCCCACCGAGGCCCGGCGTCTCCTGGTGTCGCGTGAAAACTATGCCGATGACCTTCGAGAAATCCGGCGTTACAGCCAGGTAGCCGTCAATCCGTGACCAGAAACCGATGCCCGATACAGGCACCGCGTAACCGATGATCGTCCCGCCCGGGTTCGTCGCGACAAATGCCCGAGGCGCGAGCGGGCCGGCGCTGGGGCCGGGGTTGTTGAAGACCTTCCCCGTTTGCGAATCGACAAGCGCCATGTCCAACTGGCGGATCGATCGCTCGTACAAATCGCCGATTTTCCGGTCGCTCAGTTGCTCGCCAGCGCCAAGTTTGAAGACTTCCACGAGCGATTTCTGTTCATACAGTTGAGCGCTCGCCGTGGCCGTGGATTCACTTACGGCATGCAGCGTCATTATCCCGGCTGTGAAAACCGTCGAGACTAACGCGGCGAAGACAAGGACGTACCTGGGGCTGTTGACGTTGAGTTTCATTTCCCAGCCTCCTTGCCTGCGGGCCCGGCGCCGATCCCAAGTGCCTTGCGGGCCTTTCGCCAATCCGCCCAGGCCACCGCCCCGAGATCCAGCAGCGGACCCACCAGGTTGCCCAGCAGCACGGCGAACGTCGCAGCCGCGACGAACACCCCCTTGAACCGCAGCAGCACGATCAGGAACCCAATCAGTGCGCCGTATGCATACTGTGCCGGTCGGCGTTTGGTCGCGCTGACCGGATCGGTGATCATGAACACCAGCACGTACAGTGTCGTGCCCGCCGAGAGTTGCCATTCGATGGGTGGTACTTCGCCGAGGCCGTCATAGCCCAGCACGTTGCGGAACAGCACGTTAGCGGCAAGCAGGCCGACCAGGCCGCTCAGCATCAGTCGCCAGTTGGCGGTTTTGGTGATCAGCAGGTAAACTCCCGCGGCGATGATGAGCAGGGCGCAGGGTTCGCCCATGGACCCGGCGGAGAGGATTCGCGGCACCGCCTGGCCTGGCACCTGGAATATGCCTCCGATGCTGCCGGTGAGCATGTCCCACAGCGTGGCGCCCTGGCCGTTGTTGACGACGGCGTCCAGGCCGTACTCCCGGCCTACCCATATGGGCGAGGCCTGGCTGACGGCATCGACGGCGCTGCGGCCCGTTCCGGTCAATTGGGCTGAGAGGTATTCTGGAAGTCGGCCCAGGCTGTCGAAGGACCATTGCGCGAACCCGCCGGGAAAGCCCTTGAATGCGGGCACGAACTGCTGGGTCAGGTCGTTGGGAAAGCAGATGTAGACGAACGCCCTGCCGGTGATGGCGGGGTTTGCGAAATTGCGTCCGAAGCCGCCGAAGACCTCCTTCGCGAAGACGATCGCGATGATGGCGCCGACCGCTGCGATCCACAACGGCACGGTCGGCGGCAGGGACAGTCCATACAGGCAGCATGTCACCAGGCAGGCCTGGCTTACGGGCGCGTTGCGCTGCCTGGCCATGACGTACTCGGCGATCAGGCCGACGGCGTTGCACACCGCCAGCACCGCCAGTACCCGCCAGCCGAAAAAGTAAACCGCTCCGACCGCCAGCGGCGCCAGCGCGTAGAGAACGCGCGACATTGTCGCCTGCTTCAGCATCAGCCGGCGCCTGGGTGCGGGCCTGGCCCGGGGCGCCTTGTCGCCGGTGTCGAGTTTTTGCGGCGGCTCAGGCATATCGAGGGGAAACCCTTGTTCTACGCCTGGTCAGGATATGTCTGAGCCAGCCGCTCCGCAACCATTGTGCCTAGTTCGTGGCAGGCCTTCATGTCCTCGGCCGAGGGAACGTACTTCACTCGCATGGGCTCGGAGACCTGCTCGACCTTCATCGCATCCAGATCGGCCGAGATGAGTTTTGTCGACTCGCCGCTCCATCCGTAGGATCCGAAGGTCGCTCCGATAAGCCCGGCGGGCTTCAGGCCACGAAGGTAGCACAGCACGTCGGCGACGGTGGGGAACATCTGGTTGTTTATGGTGGGCGAGCCCACGAGCAGCGCCCCGGCTTCGAGGACTTCGGAGGCCACGTCGCTTCGATGCGCGGTGTCCAGGGGCATGACGACAGCCTTGGCGCCGCCCGCCGAGAGTCCGTCGCAGATCGCCTCAGCCATCTTCCGCGTGCTCTGCCACATCGTGTCGTAGACGACGACGGCCTTTCGTGTGCGGACTGCGCCTGCCCATCGCTGGTAAAGTTCGAGCACGCGGGCGAAGTTGTCTCGCCAGATCGGGCCGTGGTCCGGACAGACCAGCTTAAAGGTCAGGCCACTGCTGGTGAGCTTGGTCAGGGCCTTCTTAATCGGCGCCGACAGCGGCATGAGGATGTTGGCGTAATACTTGGCTAACTCATGCTCCATAGGCCAGGCGTCGAGTTCGTCGTCGAACCGCTCCGCCGACGCCATGTGCATGCCGAATGCGTCCTGGCTGAACAGCAACTCAGGACCGTGAAGGTAGCTGACCATGCTGTCGGGCCAGTGGCACATGCGAGTCTCGAAGAATGAGAGCTTGTCGCCGCCGAGGTCCAGCACTTGCCCGTCCTGAACGCCTGTGACCTCCAACTCTCCGTGGAAGTGTTCGCCAAGAGCTTTGAGGCCCTGCTGGCTGGCGAAAACCTTCTCCGGTTTGACCGCCGCTACCACCTTTGGCAGGCAGCCAGTATGGTCCATCTCCGAGTGGTTGGAAACAATGTAGTCGATTTTCGACGGATCGATCACCGACGAGATGCGGGCCATCAGCTCATCGAAAAACGGCGCCTTGACCGCGTCGATGAGTGTGACCTTGTCGGCCATGACAAGAAAGGCGTTGTATGTGGTTCCGCGACTTGTGAGGTAGCCGTGGAAGTTACGGATATCCCAGTCGATCGCCCCGACCCAGTAGACATTGTCGGCGACCTTAACGGCAGTGAGTTCTTGCGCCATGAGGTGAGTTCTCTTTCCTGATTGCTATCCCACGGCCGACAACTGGCTGCTAAGCAGCGCGACGTGGCCTACTTCCTGTTCGATGATGTCGTCGATGCGGCCCTTGCCGCCCTCGTCGAGGACCATCTTCTTGATGGTCAGGTAGAAGACGATCGAGTCTTTTTCCATCTCGATGGCGGCTCGGAGAACATCGCCGACATCTTCCGATCCGGTCAAGTCGCCAGCCGGGCTTGCCTTGAGGTCGAAAACCTTTCCCTGCACCATTGCATGGAGATAGAGGGCGCCTTCTCCGGTTGGGTCGAACTTTTCCTCGGTCCTTTGACGGGCGGGCAGTTCGCTTCGCATGTTGTGGAAAGACTTCTCGTGGTCTTCTTCCATCGAGGCCAACTCCAGCAGGACTTTGCGGAGGTCTGGACCCTCGGTGTGCTCGGCCGCCTTGCGATAAAAGGCCGCGCCGTTACGTTCGATCTGCTCGGCCATCTCGTAGATTTCGTCGGCGTTGAATGTAATCACCTTTGTCTCCCTTCGAGCGCTATTGCTTGGTACTCGGGGGAGTGAACGCCCGCGCGCCGAGTTCCCTGTCCAGCATGAACACGCCGCCCGGCGCATCGGCCATCATCTTAAGCTTCTGGACGATGCCATCGGCGTTGGCTTCTTCCTCGACCTGCTCGGTGACGAACCACTGGAGCATGATCTCTGAAGCTGTGTCATTTTCCGCCCGGGCCAGTTTTATCAGGTCGTCGATTCTCTTGGTGATGTACTGCTCGTGTTTGTAGGCCGCCTCAAAGGCTGCCAGGGGCGAGTCCCATTCGGTAGCAGGCCCTTCGATGGGTTGAAGCAGAACCTTGCCACCACGTTCCAAAACGAAGTTGAAGAACTTCATCCCGTGGGAGATTTCCTCCTGCGTCTGGACGGTCATCCACTGTGCGAAGCCATCGAGATTCAGCGACTTGAAGTATGAAACCATGGACATGTAGAGGTACGCCGAGTGAATCTCCGCGTTGATCTGATCGTTGAACGCCTTCCGCATCTTCTTACTTATCATGGCTGGTTATCCTTTCCAAAGTCCGTGCATGTTGCAGTACTCGCGGGCTGTTATCGACTCGCCCGTTACCGGGAAGAAGGCCTCCGGCGTGTCGCCGGGATTGAGGAACTGCCTGTATGCCTTGCCGTCGACGAGCACCTCGATCCACTGTATCCAGTGTTTTTCCAGCATGGGATGGGCCTCGTTCTGCCCGACACGCACTGTGATGCCGCCCTCGGTTTTCTCGACAAATGGCACGTGCTTCTCAGTCGTCGAGTCCTCGGTCCTGGCGTCCATCAACTGCATCGGCTGGCCGCAGCATACGACCTCGCCGGCGCCGCCATCGAGCACCTCCACAACTATCCCGCATACCTCGCACTTGTACACCTGTAGCTTCTCAGTCATAGTCCGTCCCTTTCCATCCCATAGGCTGGCCGATCAGGCCAGCAGGTTTCTCGCCGCGCCAAGGGCGGCATCGTAATCCGGTTCGTTCGTTACTTCCCCGACAATCTGCTCGTAAGCCACCACGGCTTCGCGGTCCAGAACGAAGACCGCCCGCCCGAGAAGGCGAAGCTCCTTTATCAGCATTCCAGTGGCCAGGCCGGCCTCGGCACCTCGATGGTCCGACAGGGTCACCGCCCGGTCCAGCCCGGCTGCTCCGCACCAGCGAGACTGGGCAAACGGAAGGTCCATGCTGACCGTCAGCACGACGGCATCGTCACCCAGTTTGCCGACCTCTTCGTTGAACCGGCGGGTCTGGGTGTCGCAGACAGGCGTGTCCAGCGATGGCACCAGCGAAAGCAGCACCACCTTGCCCGCGAACGATGAAAGCTTCACCTCCGATAGGTCATTGGCCAATACGGTAAAGTCCGGCACCTTCTGTCCCACGCCAACCGGCTCGCCGAAAAGCGTCAGCGGGTTGCCCATGAAAGTCACCAATCCCTTGCGTTCGGTCATCGGTTATCCTTTTTTTCGTCTTCGGCCGGGCCTACTGCGGCGTCCAGAGCGGCCTGGTATTGATCGATTCCCTTGGCGCCCACCCAGCGGCGCAATTCCTTGCCACCGGCGAATAGAATCACCGTGGGCACGCCGCGTATTTGATATCGCTCTGCCAGTTCGGCCGAACTGGCGGTGTTTACCTTCACCACGCCTGCCCGGCCTTGGTATTGCTCGGCCAGCTTCGCGATTGTCGGCGCCAACTTGACGCAGTACAAACAGTTGTCCGTATAGAAGTCTACCAGCACCGGCCCGGGTTTGGCGAGCCTTGCGTCAAACTCGGCAGTGCTTGCGAATCCCGGCACGTCGGCCAGGATTCTGCCGGCGCGGGCCGAGGCGCCGAACGAAGTCGCCAGGACCGCCCCGAAGATCGCGCCGAATACAGCCCCGCCGATCGGGTTGCACGTCAGCGGGCACGTGCCTCCGCGGGCCTTCAGTAATTGTCCGACGGCAGCGCCGATCAACAGGCCTATCGCGGCGCCTATCATTATTCTTAACGTCATGACTAACTGCCTTTCCGTTGCTTGCGTAACATCCGCACATCACGCGCGGCTGCGGTGCTGTGCAATTCTAGGCCCGCCGGTTGCCGAGGCAGACAATCTCAGGCGGATTGGTCGTCGTCTGCCTTGGCGATGACCTCGGCGGTATAGCCCAGGCTTTCGACCGCTTTTGCCAATTCGTCCGGGTCTGGAGAGCCTGTGACTACCGCGCGCCCGGATCGGAGATCGACCTGGACTGCCTCGCTGCCGGGTACTTCCTTGAGAGCCCGCTGGACGGCCTGGCGGCAGTGATTGCACGTCATGCCGGTTACCTTGAGCTCGAAGGCGGATTCGCCTTCCCCGGCCAGCAGGTCCTTTGGCGAACTCACATGCTTGCTGGATGGCAGATACGATCGTATCGCGCCGACCAGCAGCACGGCCAGAAGTATAATCGCCAGCACCGTTCTCACTGTCGGCGGCAGCATCCAATCCATCTCCAGCGTTCCGGTGCCGCCGATAACGGGGATGAGATAATCCAGCGTCAGTCCGCTCACCAAAGCCGTCACCGCGACCGAAAGCAGGTACAGGACCGCCGTTTTGGGGCCCATTGTCCGCCATATTGTGGTAATGGTCGCGGCGTTAGTGGCTGGGCCCGTCATCAGGAACACCAGCGCCACGCCCGGTGAGACGCCGGTGGCTATCAGCGCCATCGCCACCGGCACCGATGCGGTGGCGCAGACGTAAACGGGAATGGCCAGCACCATCATCGCGAGCATCGCCAGTATGCCGCCGCTGAGCACGCCCGTGAAAAAATCCGACGGCACGATGGCAGTGATGACGGCGGCGACAATCAGCCCGGCAAGCATCGATCGCCCGACGTCCTGAGGCAACGTGAGAAATCCGTACACCGCTGCCTTCCGCAGCCGGGCCATGGGTCCAAGGGGCACTTCGGTGGCGGCAGCGGTGTCCGTCGCGCAAGTGCCGTCGTGGCAGGGCGTGGCAGGGGTGTTGTCCGGCCCGGCGGGGGAGGCGGTATCCCTGGTCGCCAGGGCCACGAGCGATCCGCCGAGCAGGCCGGATATCAGG
>CAZMBZ010000144.1:0-8203 GCA_964564285.1 uncultured Planctomycetaceae bacterium
AAACAGCCATCCAGATGCGTGACAACCTCCTTGGCCCACAGATCGGAAAATGGGGCCAGCTTCAGGAATGGATGGTGGACCGTGATAATCCCAATGACAAGCACCGGCACCTTTCGCACCTGATCGCCGTACACCCCGGGCACCAGATTTCCCCGCTGACAACACCGAAGCTGGCCGAAGCAGCCAAGGTATCCATGAATGCACGCGGTGACGGAGCCACCGGATGGAGTAAGGCCTGGAAGATCAACATGTGGGCACGTTTACATGATGGCGATCGGGCCTACAAACTCCTGGGCGAGATGCTGCGCGGCAATGTCTACGACAATCTTTTTGATGCCCATCCCCCATTCCAGATCGACGGTAACTTCGGCTACGCATCAGGTGTCTGCGAAATGCTCTGCCAGTCCCACATGGGCCAAATCCACCTTCTGCCTGCACTGCCCAAAGCATGGCCTGATGGACAGGTCAAGGGCATCCGGGCCAGGGGCGCATTTGAAATCGCCATGAAGTGGAAAAAAGGCAAACTGATTGAAGCAGCCATTCGATCCGACAAAGGATCAGACTGCATCCTTCGAGCAGGAATGCCTGTTACGGTCAAACAAGATGGAAAACAGGTGAAGGTCAAGAAAACTGATAATGGCCTTGTATCCTTTGAAACAAAGGCGGGCAAACAGTACCAGGTACTGCCGAATGCCAATGGGTCCTGAGATGTCGAGTTTGTATAGGTGTCCTGATAGACGTTCCGTGTAAGAGCGCATTTCACAATGAAGAAGGACACAGGGGGCAGTCACCAATGGCACTGCCTTAACAGCCCCTTTAGAAGAAGTACGCCATGTACAGGTAAGCGCTGGCGATGATGAGGCTGAGGATCATCATCGGAAAGCCGATTCTTGAGAACTGCCAGAAGGTCATCTGGTAGCGGTTCTTTCGGGCGATCTGACATATGACGACGTTGGCCGAGGCGCCGATGAGCGTGCCGTTGCCGCCCAGGCAGGCCCCTAAAGCCAAGGCCCAGTAAAGCGGATAAGTAATATGCGAGTGGATCATCTGCGGATCGCCCACGTAGCCCATCTTCTGGGCGAAAGCCGGTATGATCGACTGTATCAGCGGTATCATGGCGATGACCAGGGGGATGTTGTCCACGATGGCTGAGGCAATGGCTGCAACCCACAGGACGACCAGGGTCGTCAGCATGAGGTTTCCCTTTGTCAGGGCGATTACTTCCTTGCCAAGCATCTCGAACAGCCCCGCCTCCTGAAGTGCTCCAATGAGCATGAACAGGCTGATAAAGAACAGGATGGTATTCCACTCGACCTTTCCCAGGCAGTGATGCAGGTCCGTCCGGCAGGCCAGGACCATAAGCAGCCCCCCGGCCAGGGCGACTATTCCGGGCTCTACCCCTAGGACGCGTCCGAAAAAGAAACCCAGCAGAACCAGCGAAAACACAGCCAGGCCAATATGTATAACCGCTTGTGGTCTATGATCGCCAATCTTGGCTCGGTGGCCATGATGCGGGCCTTGGCGGCGTCTTTGACCTTCATGCTCTTGCCGAACATGAAGTGCACCACAATGATAGACACGACCATAATAGCCACAACCGGAATGGCCAGGTTGACGAGGAACTCGTTGAATGACAACCCGGCACGCGAGCCGATGAGGATGTTCGGCGGGTCGCCTACCAGCGTGGCCGTGCCGCCGATGTTGGAAAAAACCGCCTCCAGGATGAGTACGGGTATGGCACGTATCTCCAGCACCTGGCAGATGAGGATGGTGATGGGAGATATGAGAATGACGGTGGTCACGTTATCCAGAAAGGCTGACAGCAAGGCCGTCGCCAGCAGGAGCATTATGAGGATCACCGCCCCGTTGCCCCGAGCAGTGCGAGCAATGGTGACCGCCACCCACTGGAACAAACCGGTGGCCGACAACACGTTGACAATGATCATCATACCGACCAGCAGGAATATGACGTTGAGGTCGATATGCTCAAGGGCTTTGTCGTAAGGCACGTAGTGCAGCATGATCGCCGCGGCGGCGCCGAGTCCGGCAGCGATGGTCTTGTCCACTTTCTCTGATGCGATCAGGGCGTATGTGACACCAAAGATTATCAAAAGCGGAACCATGTTTCTCTCCGCAAGCGTTTCTAAGCGTTCAGGATACGGTCAAGCACGAGGATGCGGTCGATGGTGCCCACCTTTTGGCCATCTCGCAAGACATGGGCCTTGGGGTAGTTTCTCACGGCCAGCATATAAATAATCTCCATGAGCGTGGCATCTTCGCCAACGGTGGCGAAGTCGTCGCCCATCACGTCTTTGGCGACCGAGTGGGCTTCCTGCTCGAAGTACTTCTCGAAGGGGTCGAAGTTCTTGATGAACGCCACGTTGGGCAGTTGGTTGAAGAAGTCCGGCACGCCCTTCTTGAACAGCCCATCACAGGTGATCTCGCCGACCATCCTGCCGTCGCCATCGGTGACGGCGACAGCTTCGACGCGGTGGCGAAGCATCGTGCGCACAACGGTCCTCAGCGACGTGTCGGGTTGTATGTCATCTACCAACGGCGGACGCATGATGTCGCGGGCGCGAATCGACGCGCCAACCGTCAGTTCCTTGCTCTGGATGTACTCGTAGATTCGCTTGGGGTCCGTCTTGGTCAGGAAGAAATCCCGCACCGCCTCGTCGGCCAGCAGTGTCATCAACTGCCCCATGACACGCACACCGACGACGGGGTCATCATCAGATGCGACAACCATGCAGGCGAGTTCGACAGGCTGATGGTCGACCGAGCCGTACTCAACCGGCTTTTTCAGCATGGCCAGACATACGCCATACCCCTTGAAGCCGTGAATTCGGGCGTGAGGATACCCGAAGCCTCGTCCGATGCCCGTTGGCGACTCCTTCTCCCGCTGAATGATCCTCGGGCCGATCTCCTTGCGTACCCGCTCGGGCTGGGCTTGACATATCGGGCTTTCGACCATGGCATCGACCATGCGATCGAGAAGCTCCCACTTGTCAGAGACATCGAGGTTCAGCAAGATCTGGGCCGGACTGAAATGATCGGTAAGTTTCATGTTCTCCCTTCTCGCCCGCGGTCCGGGCCTGGTCAGGAAGGCTACCTGCAACGGGGTCGTCATGTCCGGCCATCCGCCGGGCTGACGGGATCGATCTAACCTTGCCCGACAATCGCTCCTGGGGCTGGGCCTTCGGTTTCCTCGGCGGCGCGATGGCGACGGAGGATCTCCTGGCTTAGCAGACGCTTGACCTTGCGCACCTCGATTACTCCCGCTAAACGCAGGTCCTGCTCGCTTTCCACGACGGGCAGATACTCCAATGACTGTTCGCTCATCCGGGCCATGGCCTCGGCGAGAGGAGCTTTTTCGGCAATGGTGTCCGGCGCGAGCTCCATCACGTCGATGGCGACCAGCCATTGACTCATGCCCTCGGCGCGGAAACTCTGCTTGAGCCCGGCCAGCGTGATAACGCCGACCAGACGCTTCTCGTTATCGACAACGGGATATACCGTCGCATCAGTCTCGGCGATGACGCGGAAAATCTCCTTCATGGGCGTGCCTTCGTTGAACGATGGCGATTCCCGGTCAACCACGGCTGCGACGTCGCGCTCCTTGATGAGGTCGGCCTCGGTGACGTTCAGACCTATTTCCCCAGCCTTACGAATGGCGTACTTCACACACGGCGGACCGAGCAATTGCATTGCGAACGTGCTGGTGGTAACGGTCAGGATGATGATGTTGCCTATCTCGCCCTCGAACCTGCTGGAAGCGAGAATCGCCAAGCCAACCGACACGCCGGCCTGACTGAACAAGCACAGCCCGAAGTACTTGCGGACCGACGGGGCAGCCTTGGCCCAGCGGGCCCCGAAGTACGCCCCGCCCATCTTGCCAACCGTCCGCCCGATGGAGTAAACCAGCACCAATATCCACATCCACGCCGGCAGCGATCCGACACTAAGCCGCGCGCCGACACTGACAAAGAACAACACATAAATGGGCGTCGCAAAACTCTCGACCACCGAGAACGCCGAATGACTTCGACGCGGCGCGAGGTTGGTCAGCGTGGCGCCCAGCGCCATGGCTGCGACGATCAGGTCCATGCCCAACGCCAACGCGCAACCGATAACCAGCGCCATCCAGCCAATGATCAGCCCCAGCCCGCCATCCTCCTGGCGAATCTTCCGCAGGAGAAAGTTGAGTATGAACCCGGACACGACGCCTAAAACCACCGCGCCCAACAACTCGTAGGCGATCTTGCCGAACGTGCGTAGAAAACTGCCCGTGCCCGTGCCGGTGATGTTCTCGGCCACGCTTGAAGCAATACCGTAAAGCGCCAGCGCCAACCCGTCGTCCAGGGCGACAATCGCAAAGACCATCGTCGTCAAGACCCCCATTGCCTTGTACTCCCAGAGCACGTCGACCGTGGCCGCCGGAGCCGTCGCCGAGGAAATCGCCCCGAACAGCAGACCCATCGCGACGGCCATCGACACATCGCCCTGGACCAGCCAGATAACCACGCCCGTCCCCACGCCGACGACGACAAAGGCCCCCATTCCCTCGGCCAGGAGAATCTTGAAAAACTGCGTTCCGAACTTGCGGAAGACGTCGCGGTGCAACTCGCCGCCAATGAGAAAACCGATCACGCCGAGAGCGAAGAAGTTGAACGGCGCGAGGTTCTTGATGGCCTGAGCGTCGATAAGGCCCAGCCCCGACCGCCCTACTATCAGCCCGATGCAAATGTAGCCGACCACCTGCGGAATCCGCAGGCGCTGGAATATCTTCGCGCCGATCGTGCCGAAGAAAATCGCCAGCCCCACTACCAGCAACACCGGCAGGTGAGCCCCGTCCACTTCTGTCGCGGCCAGTGTATACATGGCGTCCCTTACATTCGGGTCAGCATGGCGTAGGCCTGCTCAGCGGCTGAACAGTTGATTATATCCTGGCGGACAGCGGGGTCCTTCAACACGTTCACCGCCGTGGCCAGCAAACGAAGATAAGGCT
The DNA here is from genome assembly GCA_964564285.1 of uncultured Planctomycetaceae bacterium. Lineage (GTDB taxonomy): Bacteria > Planctomycetota > Phycisphaerae > SM23-33 > SM23-33 > JAUWQU01. Next base: position 5,009 of record CAZMBZ010000144.1, read on the forward strand.
CGTGCTGGCCCTTGCCCGCGACGATCAGCAGGACAACATGAACCCCGCTGCCATCAAGGCTTTCGTAGCCGACAACGCCGCCCTTGCTGATGCCGACCACCACCATCGGCTCGGTAACGCCGTCCAGCCGGGCGTGAGGTACCGCCAACCCCTGACCGATACCAGTGGTCATGAGAGACTCGCGATGAGCAATGGCCTCGCTAAGCACGTCCCTGTCAACACCAGGGAAACACTTGCCAGCCAGAGCTATCAACTCCTCCAAGACTTCCGCCTTGGTCTTGCCAACCAGAATCTTCACCTGGCCGGGCTTCAGGTAGTTCGCTAAACTCATATCCGCGTCTCGCTCCACATCTCATTTCCCCGCCATACCTGGTAGATCAACCGTATGCATTATAGCCCGCTAAACTCATATCCGGGTCTCGCTCCGCATCTCATTTCCCCGCCATGCTTGGTAGATCAATCGTATGCATTATAGGGCATAAGAACGTCTAGCGGAAGCCTATTTGTCACAATATAGATCAAATCGGCCTTATAAGGGCTTTATAGTTCTTTATAATGCTACAAAATGGCACAGATCGGGGTTTCGAGGTGTGAAAAGCCTGGGTTTGCGCGCAGCCAGAGCGCAGCCGAAGCCTGGAAGTTGCTTTAGCGATTGAAAAACCCGATCCGACCGGGAAGGACCCGATCAGCCGTCCAGCAACGCCAATAACTGCAACGGCTTGTCTATCAATATTTTAGAGCCGTTTTTGCGCAGCTCGTCGGCCAAGCGATACCCCCAGGTCACCCCCACCGCGAACATCCCAGCCGCCGCAGCCGTCCGCATATCCGTGTTGGTGTCGCCCACGTACAGGCACTCTGACGGCAGGACATCGATTGCAGCGGCGATCTCCAACGCCCCGGACGGGTCGGGCTTCTTGACGCCATCGGCCCGTACGCCACGCACGACCGCGAACTGCCATTTCGACAGGAACTTACGCACGACCACCTGCGTAAACTCATCCGGCTTGTTGGTCAAGATCGACACCGGCACGGCCAGCCGGTTCAATTCCGTCAACATTTCAGCCACGCCGTCATAGACCCGCGTCTTGACGTGCCACCGCTTTGCGTATTCCTCGCTGAACCGCTCGCAGCAGCGAGCCACGATGGCCTCATCAGCCCGCATTTCCTCCGGCAGGGCCCGCAGCACGTAGTTCCGCAGCCCATCACCAACGTAAATTTTAGCAAGCGCCACATCATGGCCAGGCACGCCGACCTCGCCCATAATGACATTCATCGAATCCAGCAAATCCTCGATGGTATTAAGCAAAGTCCCGTCCAGATCGAATATCACAGCCTTGTACTTCATGGAGTTCCTTGTCGATTGAGTTGCTTCGGACTGGGCAAGATGCGCAGTCCAGCCTGTAGCATCACTTCTTGCCAACCGCTGGCAGAATGTGACGACGCACATCCTCAGCAAACGGAGCGAATCCCTTGGGGCAGGCTCTGGCGAGTTGCTTAAAATCAACGTGCTGGGCAACAACAGCGTACTTGTCCCCCAGCCCGGCCTTGGAACCGAAGATCACTGCCGCCACGTCCTTGGGGTGGTCGCCGGTACCCTCCTTGCCCGCCAACGATTCGGGTTTCGGATGCGTCTTACCGGGATCGCCAGCGGCCTCTTTGACGGCTTTGCCGTCCGCTATGAACCACGCGTCAAACGCCTCAACTGGTGTGCCAACGGCACATGGCAGAGGAGTATTCTTCTCGGCCGCGTCTCGGCCCTCTTGCATCGCATGAATCGTCTCCGCTGAGCGCTTGTGGTCGCGATCTATGACATAGACCAGAGCATCAAACCTCTCGCGTGCAGCCCAACGCATTGCCCAAATCACACGCTTTCCATGCCCCGAGAGGCCAACGGGCGTCCTGGAACGCAGGTTTCGTTGAATGTGGCGTCTCGGGAATCCATTCGATCTGGCGAAATAGTGGACACCGCTCGGCTGGTCCAAGAGGCGATGGACTAGCTTCGGCAAAGCGGGAAGCCTCTCGGAGGCCAGAGGCCAAAACTCGTTGCCAACGTTCGCATGCACGGCACCTAGTTCATGCTCCCCTTCGCACATCACGAGAACCCGATAGGCCGTCACTTGCCCTCTCCGAGCTTCGAAAGAAAGTCGCCTTCCTCTTCCAAGCCCGTCCATATCTCACCGGTGCCGAAGTGCTTCTTCAAGTCCTCAACGTCCGGGTGCTCGGACAGCTTGGCCGTATGCACAACCCCCTCCTCATCCTTCGTGAAAACATGAACCTCTTCAGGCTCAACGTGATCCAGCAAGTACGGCGAGTGTGTGGTGAGAATCACCTGCACGCCCTTGTCCTTGCTCAGTTGCTTGAGCGTTGCAACGATTTCCTTTAAGCTCGCATGATGAACGCCGTTTTCGGGTTCCTCGATCAAGAGAATCACCGGGTGCTCTTGCCTGTGCGCCAGCGCTAGAAATGCTAAAGACAGTATTACACCGTCGGAGACTAGGCTAGACTCAAGCGATTGCCCCCTCTTGGTATGGAATTTGAGGGCCAGTAAGTTGTGGGGCTTGCGATTGACAACGACCACCTCGACCTTGCTGTAATGGAGAAACCTGGCACAGAAGCTCTCCTGCAAAGCTTTGAAGGCAGCCGGATCATCACGGTTGATATTGTCGAGGAAGGCCGCAAAGCCTTCGCCGGTTTCACTCATTTCCTGTGCAAGTGGGCTGGCCTTCCGAAGAGACGAAGGCGAAAAACGGTAGTATTCAGGGCATTCAATCCTCCGGTTGTCTGGGGGAATAATGCCCACTGGTTTGCCTATGATGACAAGACCTTTGTGATTCATGACAGACCCGGACGGCATCTCAATACTCAATTTGAGAACAGCGGGCGTCGGATCCGTGAGCCTGCTGGAACGGGCAAGGATAACAATGGGTGATGATGTACTTTGCTGCCAGGAAGCCGCAAAAGCTGGTGATGCACCAGCAATTTTGGCTAACGAAACGCCAGCGGATTTCCAGTTCGGCGCCTCGGAGTAAGCACCTATCAACCTAACCGCTTGCAGGAAAGCCGTCTTGCCGCTGTCGTTTGGGCCGATGAGAACGTTGAAGGGGCCTAGGTTGATGTCGAAGTCTTTGAAGCACTTGAAGTTTTCGATGTGCATGGACTTTATCATCTGTGGCGTCCTTCATTGGTTGCGCAAGC
>CAZMBZ010000144.1:8303-11206 GCA_964564285.1 uncultured Planctomycetaceae bacterium
AGTTCCATGGCTTCGACGGGCTGCATGTCGGCCAGGACTTTCCGGAGGCGGTAAATCAGCTTCAGTTCCACCGGGTCCAAGAGAAGTTCTTCCTTTCGCGTGCCGGAGCGACTGATGTCGATGGCGGGCCAGACGCGACGGTCGACGAGTTTGCGGTCCAGGTGCAACTCGCTGTTGCCGGTGCCCTTGAACTCCTCGAAGATGACCTCATCCATTCGGCTGCCCGTATCGACCAGAGCCGTGCCGATAACCGTCAGCGATCCGCCTTCCTCGATCTTTCGGGCGGCACCAAAGAATCGCTTGGGCGACTGCAAGGCCGACGCGTCCACGCCGCCGGTGAGGATCTTGCCCGAGTGCGGCGCCTCGGTATTGTAGGCACGGGCCAGGCGGGTAATGCTGTCCAGCAGGATAACCACATCCTTGCCGTACTCGACCATTCGCTTGGCCTTGGCGCAGACCATCTCGGCGATCTGTATGTGCCGGCTGGCGGGCTCGTCGAACGTCGAGGATACGACCTCGGCGGACGTGTTCCGCTTCATGTCCGTCACTTCCTCGGGGCGCTCGTCGATCAGCAGGATGATGATGTAGACGTCCGGGTGGTTATAGGAGATAGCATTGGCCATCTTCTGGAGCAGGACGGTCTTGCCGGTCCGCGGCGGGGCGACGATCAGCATTCGCTGGCCGAAACCGATCGGCGTGACAAGGTTGCAGACCCGCATGTTGAGTTCTTCGGGCGTGTGTTCCAGAAATACACGGGTATTGGGGTGCGTAGGCGTGAGGTCCTCGAAATTGACCTTCTCGGTCAGTCGATCAGGCGCCTCGTAGTTGACGGCCTCGACGCGAAGCAGCGCGAAGTACTTCTCGGACTCCTTGGGAGGCCTAATCTGCCCGGCGATGATATTGCCCTGCCTCAGGCCGAAACGACGAACCTGACTTGGCGAGACGTAGATGTCATCAGGGCTTGGCAGGTAGTCGTAGTCCGGGCTGCGAAGGAAACCAAAGCCGTCCGGCAAAATCTCCAGCACGCCCTCGCCATACATCAGGCCATCCTTCTGGATGCGGTTCTTGAGGATCTTGAAGACGAGTTCCTGCTTGGCGAGTCCGGCGTACTCTTCGAGATCGCAGTCCTTGGCCATCGCGTGCAACTCGGCGACGCTCATCTTCTGCAAATTGGTAATGTGCAGATTGCCCCGCTTTACCCGCTCGTACTTCTGATGCATCTCCTCGTCAAAGCTGGCGATAGACTCCTCCGGCGACTCCTCGACGGGTGCCGGTGCGGGCACTGCCTTGGCGACCGGAGCTTCGGGCGCCGGAGCGGCCACGGGGGCCTCTACCTTCGCCTCTTCGGCGGGTTTTTTCGGAGCCGCCTTCTTGACGCTCTTGCGGCGGGTCACTTTCTTTGCGGTTTTCTTAACCGTCTTCTTCGCCGTCTTCTTAACGGTTTTCTTGACGCTCTTGGCCATGTCTGGGTGCAGCCTCCAAAGAGAATAACTGTCCTTACGTTCTGCCCATCAGCCCGCCTGGACCCAATAAAGGGCTACAGACAAAGGAGATGACAGATATACCACGGGAATGTCGATAACCTATGCTGCCTAAACCTGGTTGGTGTGCGAATCGATCCGGCGAGCGTCAACCGCAATTGCGAGCTTCTGGCGATGCCCGCAAAACACTAGGCTTGCTTGAACCAACTCTCATCCCCGTCGCCAGCGGCATGCCAATAAACTAGTCTTCTTGGCGGATCCGATGGAAAAGCACGCGGACTTGCTCGCGAAGGAATGAAGCGCCGAACCGATTATTAAGAGTATACTCGCACCTCGCGGCCTTGATGTCCAGTGAAATTTGCGATTTTTCTCGTCCACGCCAAGTTTCGACACTCCAGCGACGGCTCTCGACCACCCGTCGCTGCCTATCCGCAGCCGGTGCGGAAACAAAAATCCGATGGCTGCAAACATCATCCCAACCGGCCTCGAACATCACGGCTGCGTCCAAAACCACACCCGTTACCGACGCATCAGCCTGGGCTTCGGCGATGGCCTGGACTATCCGCCGACGAATCAGCGGATGCAGGATGGCGTTCAGTGCCGCAAGGTCGGCCTGGCTTTTGAAGACCACCTCCGCCAGGGCCTTCCTGGAAACCTGACCATCGAGCGTGAAGGCCTCCCCGCCCCACCGACGGCGGATTGCATCCTGAACGTTCGGCTCGTCCAGCAGCGCGTGGCCGATCTTGTCGGCATCGACAAGCCAGCACCCAAGGGCCGCGAACTGCCCGGCGGCCAGGCTCTTGCCGGCCCCGACGCCGCCAACGATTCCAATCACCGGTTTGCCGCTTGCCTGAGACGTCTTCATATGCGAAACCCTATTCTGACGACTCATCCCCGCGCCATTCGAGGGCTTTCTGCTCGACGACGCACGCGCAGACGGCGATCTTCTGGGGTACCGAACCCTTGAGCTCCTCGGGACGCATCGACCGCACGAAGCGAACTTCGTACGTGCCGTCTTTCTCGGCCACGAAATCCTCGCGGAACTCTTCGCCCTTGGCGACTTTCGCCTTCGACGTGCCGTCGCCGCTGCGGGTGTAGACGGGCTTCTTCGCGCCGGGGGCCTTTACCGAAAAATCCACCGCGCTGATTCGCCCGCTGACAACCACGATGCTGTAAGTGTTGCCCTTGGTGGCTTTGAACTTCCGAACGATCGTCGGAAGCACGGGCCTGCCCGTGCCGGGCATGGCGCTCGGCAACGGCAGGATGAAATACGATTTGGAGTCCCGGCCTAGCCACTTGACGCGCTGAAAGCCGATCTTCGACCATTTCTCCACCGCCGGGTCGAGGTCCTTGGGCAGGTTCCGCAGCGGGTCCACGATCAGGCCAATCTCGCGAGTGTCGAGGCTGATGAGATTGGCGTCG
>CAZMBZ010000144.1:11306-12751 GCA_964564285.1 uncultured Planctomycetaceae bacterium
GGGTTGCCCACCGCCCAGACGGAACGGCCTACTTTCAACTCCCTGGCAATGGCGAGAGGATGCACCTTCATCCGCTCGATAGTCGGCCAGGTGTCTTCCGGAAAACGCAGGATAGCCAGATCCTCATGCCGGTGGATATGCACGACGTCGGCGGGCTTGAGTTTGATGTCATCCGACTTGTCGGTGGACCGCTTGTCTTCGGTCAAAAAGCGAACGGTAAACCCATCCCCGCCGTCCTGGACAACGTGGCGATTGGTCACCAGCAGATAGCCCAGGCCCTCCGGCTTGATCAGAAAACCCGATGCGATGCTCATCCCCTTGCGACGCCCCATGATGTGCATCGACTCGATCAGGGGAACCGACGCCTTCATCCTGTCATACATATCCCCGACCCCGCCGGGGCGAGGCCAGAGCTCGTTCTCCAATGCCTTCAGGCGTCTTTCTTCAGTCAAAACCACCAGGCCAGCCGCGCTGGCCAACTCCCGCAGGGCAGAGTCCTCGGACTGGTATTGCTCCAATTTCGAGAGCTCCTTGTCCAGGGCCTTGAACTTCGCAACCGCCCCCTTCAGCGATTCGATCCCGTCGACCATGACCTTCTCGTCCAGACCGTCGAAAGACACCGTCCCGGCCGGCAGGGCCTGGGCGGCCTGACCCTTGGCTTCCCTGAAGGACGCTTTCAACTGCGCGATGTCGTACGCGGACGGGAAAAACAAAACCACGCCCACGCCGGCGGCAAGCAAGACCGCCGCGACGACGCCGATGGTGATGAACGGCCAGAGCTTCCTCTTTGCCGGCCTGGCCATGGGAATCCCGTCATCGGAGATCTGCTGCCCAGCCGGCGGCGCATCGATGGGCACGACATCCTGCCACTCGGGCTCGCCGGGAACATCAACCGGCACAGCCTCCTGCCAAACCGGCTCGCCAAGTGCCTGGACCACCGGACCAGGCGCGACAGGCGCTGGCGCAACCGGCTGCGGCACCGCAGCCGGCGGTTGGACCGCTGGCGCAGGGGCAACTGGCTGGGGCACCACGACAGGCGCAGGTGCGACTGGTTGGGGTGCTACAACAGTCGCGGGTGCCACTGGCGCTGGCACGGCGGGTTTCGGCGCAGCGGGCGGCTTGACCGCGCTTGGCGCGGGCTTGTCGGCGGGACCGCTCGATGGCTTCTCCGCCGAGAGAGCTGCCTGCAACGCTGCCATCGGATCGGCGGGGTCGGCCTTGGCGGGTGGCATCTCGGCTGCCCCGGCCAGGACATCCGCCGAGGGCACGCGCATCGTGGCGCCGCACTTGGCGCACTTCGTCGGCTTTCCCGCGGCCTCATCCGCCACGCTATACGAAGCGCCGCATTTTTCGCAACTGAACCTGAGCATCCTGATACCTCTCCCGGACCCGACAAGTTGACAAATTAAGGTATATCGCTCCCCAACCCCCACGCCAAGGCAAAA
>CAZMBZ010000145.1:0-1422 GCA_964564285.1 uncultured Planctomycetaceae bacterium
TCCTGGATCTCCAGCGACTCGCCGTCGACCGCCAGCAGCACATCACCGGTCTTGATCTTGCCGTCAGCGGGTGTATTGGGTGTGACCTTCGTCACCCGCAGCACGCCGCTTTTTATGTCGGCGTTGATTCCGGTAACGCCGATCATGAACTCCTTGCAGTCCTTGCCGGCCGGGAGGATATTGCCCAGTGCGCCCATTGGCGCCGCTACGGCCAGGATCATCGCAAACACGAATCGTTTCATCGTTTTCCCTTCGGTTTCTGCGAGGTGACAAAAGGCTTCGAGTGTTAACACGTGATAGTATATCAAATGCGCGAACGTTTTCCTGGTTTCGCTCATTGTCTGGCGAATGGGCGGCGTTGGCTCCGGCGGGTCGGCGGCTTTCATTTGGGCTGGTCTTGGGTTATGCTCGACGGGTGAGGTGACAGATATGGCCATATCGCCCGGCAAACGGGAGATGGACAACCTTGAGCGCCTGCTCGTGCTGGCCCAGGAAGAGGACCTGGGCTCCGGCGACATAACGGGCGAGCTTCTGCCGGCGGGGCTCCGGGTCGAGGCGCGTTTCGTCGCGCGCCAGGAGCTGGTGTTCTGCGGCGGGTTGATGCTCTGCGCTATCGCGGGCGCTTATGACGATGGTATCGCCACGAACGTTTCGTCGGCCGACGGGGCGAGCGTGGCGGCGGGCGCGGAACTTGCCCGCTGGTCCGGTCCGGCCAGACCGGTGCTGGCGGCGGAGCGGGTGGCGTTGAACTTCATCCAGTGCCTTAGCGGCATTGCGACGCTGACGCGGCGGCATGTCGACGCGGCGGGTGACTCGGGCGCTGCGATTCTCGACACCCGCAAGACGACGCCCGGCTGGCGTGACCTGGCCAAGTACGCGGTTCGCTGCGGCGGCGGGCACAACCACCGTCGCGGGCTATTTGACGCGATACTGATAAAAGACAACCACCTCGGTGTGCTGGCTCGTTCGGGCAGCGATGATCCAATTTCGGACCTTGCCGGGCAGCTCGTCGAAGCTAGCGGCAAGCTGGGACCAGACGGTTTCGTCGAGATGGAGGTGGACACGCTTGACCAACTAGCAACTGCCCTGAAGTTGCCGCTGGATGTGATACTTCTGGACAACATGACGTGCGATCAGATGCGGCGTGCGGTGGCTCTTCGCGACGAGGCAGGCTTGCGCGGGCGGGTGAAGCTCGAGGCTTCCGGCGGGATCACGCTGACGAACATCCCTGCGATAGCGGCGTGCGGAGTTGAGCGGATATCCGTCGGCGCGTTGACGCACTCAGCACCCGCGGTAGACATTGGCCTGGACATAGAACTACTGCCGTGATTGGGATGGCAAGTAACGGTTAGACATGGACGCTCGGGTTCAGCCAAGTTGCGAAGACTAAATGTAATCGCACCCAGGCATCGTCATCCAGAC
>CAZMBZ010000145.1:1522-4078 GCA_964564285.1 uncultured Planctomycetaceae bacterium
TACCTATTACCTTTCCTCCGAACCACCAAATGAAAGCGACGAACCATATTCTGGAGCTCCTTTACGACCGGCGGGGCGGGTACGTCTCGTTGGATGAATTGTCCGGGGCGACCGGGCTTGATCGGGCTTGTGTGGAGTTACGGCTGGGCGAGTTGGGCAAACTCGGGCAACGGCTGGAGTTTTCGCCGGCCGGGGGCGTCCGACTGCTTCGACCGGCCCGGCTGGCGCCTGTGCTTATCGAGCGTGGCCTTTCAGTAACCCGGGTGGGTCGTAGCGTGGTGTGTTTCGACGAGGTGGATTCGACTAACGACGTGGCGCTCGATGCGATGCGTCAGGCTGATGCCGATGGCCTGGTGGTTCTGGCCGAGTCGCAGCGAAGCGGTCGAGGTCGGCAGGGCCGAAAGTGGGTTTGCCCGCCTGGCAGCGGGATATTGATGAGCGTGCTTCTGCTGGAATCCGCCGGTCGTGGCCGGCCGCCTTGCGATGCGATAACGATCGCGTGCGGCCTGGCTGTGGCTGAGGCGGTCGAGAAGTCGGTAGGGCTTTCCTGCGGGCTCAAGTGGCCCAACGACGTGCTTCTCGAGGGCGCCAAGCTTGCTGGCGTGCTGGCTGAGACGCGACGCTGCGGCGGCGAGTCGGCGACCGTGTTGGGGGTGGGGTTGAACGTCAACGCGGTGCCGCGGGTGGGCGCGGTCGATTGCCCGGCGACTTGCCTGGCCGAGCACATGGCGGGTTCGGTCGAGCGGATCGAGGTGATCCGCGCGGTCCTGGAGCGACTCGACGCGTGGGTGTGCCGGGTCGAGGCAGGCCAGTTGGGCGAGCTCCATGGCGGGTTCGTCGCGAGGTGCTGCATGATCAACCAGCGTGTGGTGATTCAATGCGATGGCCGACTGCACACGGGACGCGTGCTGGATGTGGACCCTCTGGCTGGCCTGGTGCTCTGCCATGACGACGGCAGTCGGGTGTACCTTCCCGCCGCAAGTTCGAGCGTCGTGGGATGAGACGATTTGTCCCTGCCGATTGTCGCGTCCATGATTTGCATATATCGGGCACAAACAGAGATCGCAAAAATGGATTAAGGAAACTCAAGATTTCGACAAAAACTGTATTTCGGCGCACGTGTCGCATTTGGATAAATATTATTCGGGAACAAATGGCGCTTGCTGTTCGTCCAATGAGCACTCGGCAGTTTGCCCCTCGGGAGGACTGCCCCGAGGTAACGAAATTGGCTGGTTTTAGAGCGTTCGGTGGATTACAATCTGGACTGTTGAGGCCGGTGCTGAATAAAGCGATGTGTATTTCGCCTTTGGCGGATGCTTTGGAACGACGCTGACCGAGTCAGCGGGGATGGGTAGTATGCGTGACACCATAGGTTTGCGACGCTGGTTGCATCCAGGCCGGCAAGTTGTGCGCGCATGGGTGGTAGCGGTGTTGGCAGCGGCGGCGGCAACCGCAACCGTGAGCGTGTTCGCCGCTGTCGAGGCTGGCCATAATAGTGCCTTAGAGGCCGTGATAAAGCGTCCCAACGAGACTTCGTTATCCAATGGCCCGCCTCCGCTTGTACGCGTTGACGATGAGATGGTCGGGTATCTCCGCAGAGCTGCCGAGCAGATCAAGGATGCCAAGTATGACCAGGCCATTGGGATTCTCCAGGCGTTGATCCAGCGCCCCGAGGGCGGTTTTTACGCGGAATCCGGCGGCCGGTTTGTCTCGATGCGTGCCAAGGCTACGGAGTTGGTCGGCGCGATGGGCCCAAAGGGCCTGAAGCTCTACCGGGCTCTGTACGACCCCCAGGCCAAACGCCTCTACGAGGAGGCCATGGCGTCGGATCGACCTGAAGTGACACTCCGCAGGCTTTGCGAGCGATACCTCCATACCAAATGGGGTCCCAAGGCCATGGAAACACTGGCTGAAATACATTTCGATCGTGCCCGATTTGCCCAGGCTATCGCCTGCTGGCGACAACTGTTGGCAGGAGAGGCCCCCGGCCCCCGGCAGGGCGAGTTGCTTGCCCGGATATCCGCCGCTTACATGCTGACAGGTGAGGAAACCGCCGCCAATCGTGTTGCCGATGAGGTCCGCAGGAATTATGCCGACGTCTCGGTGGATGTGGGAGGCCAGTCCGAAAAACTCACCGCATTTCTGACCCGCATCGAGAAACTTGGACCCCTGGCCTCGGCCGATTCTCGCCTGCTCACGGGTTGGCCCGGACTCGGAGGCGTGCCCGACGGCGTCGCCCGGATGGGCGAATGCAACGTGGTGCTGGAACCACGCTGGCCCAAGCGGGACCCGCGGGAGCTTTCCGATAACCTGATCTCAAAGCTCCAAGCTGGTGGAAGGATGTACCTCTCGGGCAGACAAGTAAGAACCTTCTCGTCATCACCAAGCCGTAAGTCAATCCCGAGCGTTGTGAAGCTTAGAAATGGGCACCTGGTCTACACGAGTGCCACAGGCGGCAGCTCCGCCAGTCGTAGCGAAATGGTCTTGCCTTCCATGCTTCACCCGGTAATTGCGAATGGGCGGGTGTTCGTCAGAGGCGAGGACCGCGTTTTGTCG
>CAZMBZ010000145.1:4178-6634 GCA_964564285.1 uncultured Planctomycetaceae bacterium
GGCCTCGACGGTGGTTCCCGGCTGGCGGCCTTGAGTGTCTCGGGCCAATGCATGGTGCTCTGGCGTGTAGGCCGGGGCGAGGGCGACCACGAGGTAGTGCGGAACGGAATGTTCATGATGGCCCCGACGTACGCATCGGGGCGGGTGTATGCGGTGGTGCTGTACCTCCAGTCGTACGTTCTGGTCTGCCTGGACGGCGATACGGGCAAGATGTTCTGGCAACGCCCGGTGGCCCAGGCTCCGGCAGTCCTGTCGCCGTACTCGTCGCGGCTCGGGACAAACGAACGCCTTGCCATCGGAAGCCCGCCGGCCGTGGCGGACGGGCGAGTGTATGTGACGACCAATGCCGGAGTGGTCGCCGCCTTCGACGCTGCCACCGGCGAGCCGCTTTGGGGATACCAGTACAACAGTAAGGTCAACAATCAGAACGTTAGTACCTCCCGGTCTTACATCTCCCGCGGGCGCGCCGCGGTATGGGAACCTGGCAATCCGATGATTGTCTCTCGCGGACTGGTGGTCTGCCTGCCTGCCGACAGCGGGTCGCTGCTCGGCCTGGACTGCGAAACTGGCGAGTTGAGATGGACCAAGAGCCGTCGGGGACAGTTCGACCTGGCCGCCATCGACGGCGAACGCGTGCTGCTGAGTGGTAAGGGCCTGTTCGTTTACCGCATCTCCGACGGTTTGGAACTTGCCCAGGGTCCGGAAGAGGACATGAACATTCACGGCCGGCCCGCAGTTACGAGCCGGCGCGTGCTTGCAAGTTCGCTGGGCAAGGTCTACTCGATGGACCTTGATACCTACGCGGTCAGCGGTCTTGACCTTACCTCGCCGCGGGGGGTGCTGGGCAATCTGGTCAGCGCCGACGGCAAGCTGTTTTCCGGATCGATGCTGGGCGTGTCAGCGTATTTCAGCTACGAAGTTGCACGGGAGGCACTTTCCCGTCAGATCGACACAAGCCAGCCTGAAACCCGAGCGCCGCTGGTGCTCCAGAGGGCTCAGTTGTCATTCGACGCGAGGAAGTTCGACCTGGCCCTGCAGGATCTGCTGAAATGCCGTACACTCACCGCTGCTCATAACGACGATGGCACGAGCGTGCAATTGCCGCACCTTCTCTATCGAACCTACGTCGCACTGGGCAATCATGCCGACAGCGATGCCGAGATGGAAAAGTTGTTCGAAAAGGCACAGGCTTCCGCGACCACAGTTCAGCAGAAGGCCCACATGAAACTGCGAATGGCCAAACTACGCGAGCGGATGGGGCGGTTTGCCGACGCGGCCGGGCTGGCGCAGGACATCGCGGAGAAATACGGCAAGGAAGAAATGGTTGAGGTGGAGATAGGTTTGCGGGCCGACGACTCGGTTCGCTTCGGCGAGAGACTCCAGACTCTGCCTGGCAGGAAGATCGCGGATGACTACATACGGGAGCTGATCGAGAAATACGGGCGGGACTGCTACGCGAGTTTTGATGTGAAGGCCCAAGCTGCCATTGCCGAGGCGCGCAAGGGCGGCAAACCGGAAGAAATCCTGGCCGTAGAGACTCGTTGGCCTAACAGCGTATGGGCGGATGACTCACTGTTTTTCGGCGCCGAGGCGAGCTACCTCAGATCTCAATCCGACCCCAATGGGGCCGATGTTGACCTTGGCAATGCGAGAAGGTGTCTGCACCGCGTCACAAAGATGTCTGAAAGTCCGCTACAGGTTTCAGCCAAGGCTGCCTTGGCGGTCATATACGTCCGCGGGCAGTGGGCCACCTCGGCCCGTCGGGAAATCGCCGCCCTGCGAGAGCAGGATGGCGAGACGCTTGTGAGCTTCGCCGACATTAAGGGCAGGCTGAGCGACGTGCTGCGGCAGATAGAGGCCGGAGGTGGCGAACCGGCCAAGAAGCCAATGGCTCAACTGAGCATTATACACCCACCTCTGGTTGAGAAGTTCACCATCAAGGGTCAGGCTGCCCACGTCCTTTGCGATCAGGACTATCGTCCCCTGCGCATCGAGGACCGCGTGGTGGTGATTGACGACGGCGATGCGATCATGCTGGACGTCGCCGGCGCTCAGGGCCAGGCGGAGTGGAAAACCCCGGCTGGCGTAGACAAGAACACCAACCAGCGTTATGCGTCTTTACCGCCGGGCATGCGCCTGATGGGGGCGCTCAGCCGTGATGGTCGGACAGTCGTCGTCGCCGATCGCAAGAGCGCTCGCGGCATTGACGTCGTTACCGGCAAGACGAAATGGCATACCGACTTCGATAAGGTGGGCATAAAGTCGTTCTACTGCATGGGCGCCGGACAGGGCGTTCTGGCGGTGGCGGACTCCCGCGGGAAGGTTTCCTGCCTGGATCTGGCCAACGGCAAGTTGCTCTGGCAGAACACCCTTGTCGGTGGGCGAAGCCGCATGCCCCTCGGCTCGCCGCAGATCGGCGGGGGGCTGGTTTTTTTCAGGTCGGATTCCGGCAAATC
>CAZMBZ010000145.1:6644-12741 GCA_964564285.1 uncultured Planctomycetaceae bacterium
GTGGTGGGCCTCGTCGGGGAGTCCGGCTGCGGAAAATCCGTTACGGCCATGAGCCTCGCTCGCGAGGGCAGGGTCGTCGCTACCTGGAAGGCCAAGCAGTGCTCCCAGGTGGTGATAAACGCCGACGGAATCGTGATCATGCTGCTGGATGGCGAGCTCACGGCCCGGGAGCCTGGTCGCATCGACAAGCCTCTTTGGAAGGTCGAATACGAGGGTATCAAGTACCCGACCATCATTGGCGTTTCGACGGAGATGGTGATCGTGGCGCCGAATCTGGCCGGCGGGGCGGTAGACGTAATGAGCATCCCCGGTGGCGGACGTAAGCTTGCATCGCTGATGCCTGCCAAAATAGAAGGCCAACCTGGCATTGCCTTCGATGCCGCCTTTGATCGCGATGGAGTATTTCTGCTATGTGCCGCCGGGATCAACGGGCGGCGAAAAAGTCAGTATGGACAGGTTACCAATACGCGCGGGATCAACCTCCAGAAGTTCAATCTGGACGATGGCAAGCGACTTTGGAGCCGCGACCTTGAGAACGCCGCGATTCACTACTCCAACGTCCTGCCGATGACTGTGGGGAAAAACCACGTGGTTGTTTCGGCGAGGCACTATCAATCGGGGCGTCCCTGCCACGTACACGTGATCGAGTCCAAGACCGGCCGGGAGGCCCAGAAGATCCTTACGGGCAACGCGAGGATCGCCTCCACAAACGAAACCCGCCGGCGCCAGGCAATGGGCCCGCCGGTTATGACCGCGGGGCGACTTGTTGTCGAAACCGTCGAAGGAGTGAGCGTCAATGGCGAGAAATAGCCGGGCTGGCTTTGCCCACGAATGTCGTAATCCTCAATGTTCAGCCGTCAACGCTGGCGCAACGGCGCGGCGCGGGCGTTGGTGCGGAGTGGTGGCGACTTTGTCGGCCGCGGTGATGTGCCTTGCGAGCATACCCGCCGCCCGGGCCGAGGCGCCCGGCCCCGTCCTGCCGGCGATGATGGACGCCAGGACGATTAAGTGCATCGACAAGGGGCTTAACTACCTCGTCAAGACCCAGCGTGCCGACGGGAGTTGGCTCAACAGCGGTGGCTACGGAAGTTATCCGACAGCCATGACGGCCTTGGCGGGACTGTCGCTTATGGCAGGCGGTTCGACGCCGGAAACCGGCCCCTACAGCCGCAATGTAAGCCGGGCGATGAACTACCTCATTCGTGTCGCTAAGAGCCACAAGGACGGGCTCATCGCCGGGGCCGGCAGCGAGAGTCGCAGCATGTATGGGCACGGTTTTTCGATGCTTTTCCTGGCACAGTGCTATGGTTCGGAGATCAACCGGGAGACTGGCAAGGACCTTCGCGTGGTGCTCGACAAGGCCGTCGCCATCACCGCCGGTTCGCAGTCGGACCTCGGCAAGGCAAACAACAACGCGGGCGGGTGGATCTACACGCCCACCAGCAACGGCGACGAGGGTTCGGTGACGGTTACGCAACTCCAGGCCCTGCGGGCGTGTCGCAACGCCGGGATCAAGGTGCCCAAGTCCACAATCGACCGGGCCGTGGCGTACCTCAAACACTGTCAGATGGGCGACGGCGGGATATGCTATTCCGCTCGGAGCCGAGGCTCGTCGCGCCCCGCGATTTCCGCAGCCGCAATCGCCTGTTTCTACGCCGCCGGCGTATACGACCGCCAGACCGGCGGGGCGGGTCTGGAAGCCCAGATGGTCGAGAAACTGGTCAACTACGTGCGAGGCCAGGTCAGCAGGCAGTCGTCTTCCTGGGGCGGGCACTGGTTCTACACCCAGTTCTACCTTGCCCAGGCGTGGTATCAACGGGGAGGCAAAGACTGGAAGGATTACTACCCGACGATTCGGGGCAAGCTCATTGGGATGCAGAGCCCCGACGGCAGTTGGAACGGCGATAGCGTCGGCACGACGTACGGAACGGCGCTGGGTACGATTATCCTCCAGTTGCCATATAACTATCTGCCAATCTACCAGAAATAAGTCAGGTGCTCGGCGAGACAGACCCTCCCGCTTTGCAGGGGCGATTGTCATGTAAAAGGAACTCATAATGAAATGGTTAAGTTTGCTCTTGATTCCAATAGTTGTAGTTGCCAACGGATGTGGTAAGTCTGAAAGCCAGAAGGATGTTCAGGAGCCTGAGAATATCCGAGCAGAAGTATTAGCCAGTTTTGACACTACGCATAAAGGTATTATCCAACTAGCCGAAGAGCCCCCCTTGTTCCGACTTGTATCACAACCTGAAGCGGAGAAGTCCACACCTGAACACATGACCTTCAGTCGAGGATGGGTTCTGGAATTATCGGATCAATCGTCCTCACAGGAGACAAAGATATCCTTGATCAAAGCTCTCGAAGCTTTAGGGAAGCCATATAGTCCTACGGCAAGCAAGAAGGGACTGAACTTTGACTTCCAAGTCGAGGACAAGGGCGAACGTATTCGTGTCAACATAGTCGCTAATTGGAAGAAAGCACCACATAACAATTGAAGTCACTCGATTCAGAATAGCTGCGCCATTTTGAACGCGCGATTCATAACGTTATCTGTGATCGAGGCATGACGGCAGGAATCAAGGCAAGCACTGGACAAACTGCGGGCCATGGGCGACCCTTAAAGGCTCCAAATGGTTGGACAAACCCGGCATCCCGCGGACAAACAGGAGAAGGACGTGAGCGAGTTGAATGAATCGACGGCTAAGGGACAGGACATGACCGGGGAAGAGGTCCGTTCGGCCCAGCGCCTTACGGAAGCCTACCAGGCAATTCGAAAAGAGATGGCCCGGGCGATCGTGGGTCAGGAGGCCGTGCTGGAAGAGCTGCTGATGTGCATCTTCGCCCGCGGCCATGCCATACTCGAAGGCGTGCCCGGCCTGGCGAAGACACTGATCGTATCATCGCTGGCGCAGTGCCTGGACCTGGACTTCGCGAGAATCCAGTTTACGCCCGACCTCATGCCGTCGGACATCACCGGCACGGAGGTCATCCAGGAGGACCGCAGCACCGGCACGCGCGCGTTCAAGTTTCTCCAGGGGCCGATCTTCGGCAATATCATTCTCGCCGACGAGATCAACCGCACACCTCCGAAGACCCAGGCCGCGCTGCTGGAAGCCATGCAGGAACGCCAGGTCTCCATCGGTGGCAAGCGAATGCCCATGAAGGATCCGTTCTTCGTGCTCGCCACGCAGAACCCCATCGAGCAGGAAGGCACGTACCCGCTGCCCGAGGCCCAGCAGGACCGGTTCATGTTCAAAATTTTCGTTAACTATCCCAACTGGGATGAAGAGTTTGACATCGTCCGACTGACGACGGCCGTGCAAAAGGTCCAACTCCAGAAGGTCCTCAGCGGTCAGGATATTCTCCAGCTTCAGGATGTCGTTCGCCGCGTCCCTGTCGCCGACCACGTGATCCAGTACGCGATGCGACTGGTGCGCGCGACACGCGTCCACGAGGACCAGGCTCCCGAGATCATTCGCAACTACGTCAGTTGGGGCGCCGGGCCGCGAGCCTGCCAGTACCTCATTCTTGGCGGCAAGGTCCGTGCGGTTCTCAACGGGCGCTACCACGTGGCGACCGAGGACATCCAGGCCGTCGCCAAGCCGGTGCTGCGGCACAGGCTGATCACCAACTTCAACGCCGACGCGGAAGGCTACACCGTCGACAAGCTGATCGATAAGCTCCTGGAAATCGTCCCCGCCAAGGCCAGTGCCATCGCCACCAACCCCGCCACCAGCGGCGCGGTAGCAAAGTAGCCAGGCCGGTCCGTAAGCGACGAAAGCGTTGGAGTAACCAGATACGTGGTAGAGCAGCCAGGTCAAATATCCGCCCCGCAGCAGTCGCCAGCCCCGGCCCCGCGCCGGCGGACTGGCTGGCTGGCATGCGTGACGGCCTTGTGCGTGGCGATCGCGGTCGGGTGCCTGGCGTTCAATGCTCTCGTCGGGGGCAGCGTCGATTCCGCCAGTCCCGGCGGCGAACTTGCCTCCATCACGGTGGTGAGCCCCGCTCTGACACGGGCTGTCGGCTACGCCCTGCCGGGCAGTCTGGTGGGGCTCTTCGTTGTCGGCATCGTTGCCTTGGCGAGAAGGCTATGGGCGCTGGGGGCGGTGTTGTTGGCGGGGTTGTTCGCGCTGTTCTGCGCATGGGTGGTCGTTACGGTCCTTACTGTCTTCGACGCGCCGTGGCTGGTCGTGGATCAGTGCAAAGGACCTGACGGCAAGCAGTACGCTTATCTGTATTACGGCGTGCTCCAGGCCCAGCGACTCGTGCTGGCACGGCAGAGCAGTCAGGACGGCTGGCATACCACGTACGAGGTGCTCGGCGAGACCAACGGTGACAGCCCGCGGAGTTGGACTGCCGTGGTCAGGCCCGCCGATTGCGATGGCGGCGAGGGCAGGCTTCTCGCCGGACCGGATGGGTGGCTTGTCGGGCTGCGATACGATAATAGGTGCTATTTCGCCTACGAGGTCAGAACGGGCAAGTATCTCGCCCGCGAGGGCGTGAAGGAAATATCGCCGCTGATTCTCATCGGCGCGGACACCAAGCCACTGGGCAGGGACGTCAAAGCTATTCTCGCCGGCGGCGAGATGGTCCCCGGCAAGTCCGGCCTGGGCGTGGCTGAGTTGCGAGCCGAGGCAGCCAGGCACTCTAACACGAAGATTCGCAAGTTGTTCAAAGATGCGTCGGCAGGGAAGTCGCCGGAGATGAATTCAGCAAGCAAGCCCTCGCAGGGCTTAGAGAAATAGACCATGGCAAAAAGTAGTGTCGATGAACTGAAACAATACCTGGACCCGAAGGTCCTCTCGAAGATCACTCGGCTGGACCTCCAGGCCAGGCTCGTGGTCGAGGGGTTCATCTCGGGTCTGCACCGCAGCCCGTTCCACGGGTTCAGCGTCGAGTTCGCTACCCATCGCGAGTACTCGCCCGGTGACGACATAAAGCACATCGACTGGAAAGTGCAGGCCAGAACCGACCGCTACTACATTAAGCAGTACGAGGAGGAGACGAACCTCAAGGCCACCTTCATGGTCGACGCCAGCGAGTCGATGCGATACAAATCAGGCCGGACTGGCTCGATGACAAAATACCAATACGCCGCTGCGGTGGCGGCCTCGCTGGGTTTTCTGCTCCTCCAGCAGCAGGACGCGGTCGGGCTGGCGGTTTTCGACGAGGACTTGCGCACGTACTTGCCGGCCTCGGCGAACCCCAACCAGATAAAGCCCTTCGTCCATGCCATGGACATCAACGAGCCGAAGGCCAAGACCTCTCTGGAGCACATCTGCCACTCGGTGGCGGAGAAGATTCCGCGCCGCGGGTTGGTGTGTCTGGTGAGCGATCTGTTCGCGGATATCGATGGTGTGGTACGTGGGCTTCAGCACTTCCGCCACTACGGCCATGAAGTGGTCGTGCTTCACGTGATGGACCGCGACGAACTGGAGTTCCCGTTCCAGGGCAACACGTTGTTCCGCGGGCTGGAGGAGATGGGCAACGTGACGATCGAGCCGCGTGCCCTGCGGCAAGGCTACCTCGAAGCCGTCGAGCGGTTCTGTCACGAGGTGAAGCGCAAATGCGTAGCCAGCCAGATCGATTATAAGCTGATATCCACGTCGGATCATTTGGACGCGGCGTTATTGGCCTTCCTGGCCGCCAGAAAAGCAGCAACGCGTAAGAGCGGAGCCAAAAGATAGAAGAGGATTACCACAGAGGCGCTGAGACGCTGAGGGTAGAAACAGCAAGAAGAAGCGGAAAGACAGACACTGAGAGAAGAAGAAGCAGAAGAAGCAAAGGATTACCACAGAGTTGCTGAGGCGCTGAGATATATACAGCAGAAGCACATAGCAGAAGAAAAAAGGCACTGAGAGAGAACTGGCGGGAAGGTCGTTGCGATGCCGATTTGTCGTGCATTACGAGATTTTAGAAAGAAGCAACTGGCATGAGAAACAGGTTGCCGGAAGGATTCCGGGAGATTCGTGGCAGGGATGTTGGCGACGAGGAATACCTGCACAAGGACTTGACCGAGCGGATCATTGGCGGCGCGATCAAAGTGCACCGCGAGTTGAAGGCTGGCTTTGTTGAATCGATATACGAGAACGCCTTG
>CAZMBZ010000146.1:0-12613 GCA_964564285.1 uncultured Planctomycetaceae bacterium
GGTCCCCTGTGGCTTTGTCCTGCCAGGATCTCACTTGGAGCATGCTTCCAGGTGGTGCATTCCCATCCCACGTGCAACGGTTCGTCTGACGCCGTCCACGAGTGCGATACGACGCCGGGCACAATGTCGGCCGGAGGCTTCGTTGGCGGAGCGCGGCGATGGTTTCCACGGCTAGTCGCTACCGTTTCGGGCGGGCGCGGGGTATACTGCGGCCATGAGAGCGGTGAGTATATTATCGTCACACGCGTTACCTGCCTTTGAGGATTTACTAAGGACACAACAACTATGAAACACTTTGTTACACCTATTCTGATACTTGTCATTTCCTCGCTCGCATCAGCGGATGTCACGCTCCCCCAGATCATTGCGGACCATATGATCCTGCAAAGAGGCGTGAAAGCCTCTCTCTGGGGATGGGCCGATCAGGGCGAGCGGGTCACAGTTTCCTTCGCTGACCAGACACATCAGGCAACCCCGGATACGCACGGGCGATGGCAGGTCACCCTCGATCCAATGAAGGCATGCAAGCAAGGCCGTGACCTCAGCGTCAAAGGCAAGAACACGATCGTCGTAAAGGACGTGCTGGTCGGCGAAGTCTGGCTGGCTTCAGGCCAGTCCAACATGGTCTCGGGCATTAAGCAGGTTCCCGGCGACGAAAAAGCCATCTACGCCGCCAGCAAATCCAACGACCTCATCCGACTCTTCAAAGCTGACGGCAAGGCCACGAGGGAACTTACCAATGACACCGGCGGCCGCTGGTATCTCACTTCCGAGCAGGCGTTACACACTTCAGCCGTAGCATTCTTCTTCGCCCACAAACTCAACCAGGAGCTCGATGTCCCCGTCGCCTATATTGTTATCGCAAACCTCGGCTCGAAAATAGAACCATTTATTGCCCCCAAAGAGTTCGCGCCGATCAAGTCAAAGATAAAAGGCTCCGGCACATACACCTCTATGATTGCCCCCATAACGTCATACGCCATCAAAGGCGCCATCTGGTATCAGGGAGAATCCAACCGCGGTTCGAGTGACTACTTCCAGTGCATAAAGGCCCTGAGCGCCGGCTGGTCAAGGGCGTTTGGCATTCCAGGCATCCCTCTGCACCAGGTTCAGATCGCCCCGTACTCAAAGAGTAAGCAGAGGACCTCTCTCATTTCAGACTTTGTCTGGATAGCCCAGCAAAAAGCAGCTAAAGAGATAAAAGGCGTAACTGTAATCCCCATCCATGACACACACATCAGCGTAACACGGATCCACCCACGCCACAAACAACCAGTAGGTGAGCGGCTTGCTGCCCAGGCTTTGAAACACCAGTATGGCAGAGAGGTAATAACATCAGGCCCGACGTTCGCAAATGCCATCACCAAGGGCGGCAAGGTAATCGTAACTTTCAATAACATAGACAAGGGACTGACAACAACCGACGGCAAGGCCCCGACATTCTTTGAACTTTCCGAGGATGGCAAAACCTTTGTCCAGGCTGCGGCAGTGCTCAAAGGCAATAAGGTAGAGGTTAACTCCGACAAACAGAGACAACCGCGATTCATCCAGATGGGCTGGTATGACACGGCCATCCCAACCCTGACCGACAAGAACGGCTGGCCAGTATTCGCTTTCCCGCCACAAGCGATATCCCTTTCGCAAGGAACACCATAACACCATAGGCACCTTTTATCGGAGGATTTGCATGGTACTCCGGTGTGCCGAAAGATTGGGCGAATTCTCAGTGACGCGAGACTCTTTACATCAACCGTCGTTTACAATCGATGACAGGGCGAGGTCGTCGGCCTGCCGTTTACTGCATGGAATGACCGCGGGCACTGGAAACCGTAGATAGCGAAAAGGACCAACAATGCGAAACTTGCTTGTCGCTACGACGATGATGGGTGTTCTCTTGACGCTGTCAGCCATGACCTCGGCCGAGGCGCCGAAGAGGCCGCTGAAGGTCTACATCCTGGTCGGGCAGTCCAACATGGAGGGACAGGCCAAGGTCGAGACGTTCGACTACATTGGGGATGACCCTGCCACCGCGCCCCTGCTCAAGCAAATGCGTGGCCCCGACGGCAAGCCGCGCGTTTGTGAGAAAGTGTGGATCTCGTATCTGACCGGTTGGAAGACTCTCGGTGAAGGTGTCGGCAAGCTGACGGCCGGGTACGGCAGTCGCAGAAACCCGGCGGAAGACGGCGGCAAGATCGGTCCGGAGTTCACGTTCGGCCTGACCATGGAGAAGGCGACCGACGGGCCGGTCCTGATCATCAAGACGGCCTGGGGCGGCAAATCGCTGCACACCGATTTCCGTTCGCCCAGTGCGGGTCCGTACAAGCTGAATGCGTGGCAGCGGGAAAACTACCCCAAGCAGGAAGGCCATGGCATTCCCAAGGATTTCGAGAAGTGGAAAGTTGATAAGGTAAAAGCCACCGGGGTCTATTACCGCCTTATGATGGATCACGTAAAAATGGTCCTCAAGGACATCAAGCGGGTCTGTCCGGCATACGACGCCAGGCAGGGCTACGAGCTGGCGGGCTTCGT
The DNA here is from genome assembly GCA_964564285.1 of uncultured Planctomycetaceae bacterium. GTDB lineage: Bacteria > Planctomycetota > Phycisphaerae > SM23-33 > SM23-33 > JAUWQU01. The sequence goes on from CAZMBZ010000146.1 coordinate 2,530, forward strand.
ATGGTTCCAGGGCTGGAATGACATGTGTGATGGTCAGACCTACCCCAATCACAATAAGCCAGGACGCTACGACCTGTACTCCGAGTTGATGGCTCACTTCATTCGCGACGTCCGCAAGGATCTATCAGCCCCGAAGATGCCATTTGTCATCGGCGTGATAGGTGTGGGCGGCGACAAGGCGACTGGCGGGTTGGCTGACATCCGCCCCGCCATGGCCGCCCCCGCGGCGATGCCTGAGTTCAAAGGCAATGTCGTAGCTGTACAGACCGCGCCATACTGGGACAAGGCTCTGGCGGAAATCGACGCCAAGAACGGCAAGATTCGACAGATGGGCTGGATGCTGAGAACGAAAAACAAGAGTGCCGCCAACAAGGACGGCAAGATGACCAAGGAGCAGCAGCAGGCGTATCTCAAGGAGTTCCGAGCCAAGCTGATAACCCCCGAGGATGAAGCATTGTGGAAACGCGGCGCCTCCAACGGCGGCTATCACTATCTCGGCTGCGCCAAGACCATGGCGCAGATCGGCAAGGCCTTCGCCGATGCCATACTGAAGATGCAGGCAAAGTAAAGGAAGACATGAACAACAGGCCGAATATTGTATATTTCCTAGTCGACGACATGGGCTACGGCGATGTGTCATGCCTGAATCCCGAGGGCAGGATACCGACCCCCAACATCGACCGTCTGGCCACCGAAGGCATGACGTTCACCGATGCCCACTCCAGTTCGGCAGTCTGTTCCCCATCGCGATACAGCGTGTTGACCGGTCGATATAACTGGCGAACCACTCTCCAGAAGGGAATTGTCGGCAAGTTCGGCGATCCCCTAATCGCCGAGGATCGACTGACCGTGGGAGGGTTCCTGAAACGCGAGGGCTATCATACCGCGTGTGTCGGCAAGTGGCACTTGGGCCAAGGGTGGGATTTCCAGGCCGACGAAGACACCTTCTATCCCGGCAGGCACTTCGGGCCGATCCGTACAGACCCCGATGCCGAGCGGCAGGCCACACCCCAGCAAAAGGACCTCTGGCGGGAATGCTTCTCGAAGCCGACCACCGGCGGGCCGACGAGAAGGGGCTTCGACTACTATTTTGGTGTCGATATCCCGAACTGGCCTCCGTACTGCTTTATCGAAAACGATCGCACTGTCGGGATTCCCTCGGAGTATCTGCCATCGCGTCTGATTGGCGACAACCTGGCCGGGTTCTCCGGCCCAGCCATGCCGTACTGGAACTTCGAGCAACTCCTGCCAACCTGGGCGAACAAATCCGATGCCTACATAAAGGAACGGGCAGAGGCGGATGAGCCGTTCCTGCTCTACCTTGCCACAACCTCGCCCCACACGCCGCTTTCGGTGAACAAGCCATGGATCGGCAAGAGCGGCCTGAACAATCTCTATGCCGACCTGGTCATGGAAACCGACGATGTGCTGGGACGCGTACTGGACTCGCTGGCCAGGCACGGCGTGGCCGACAACACCCTGGTGATCTTTACCAGCGACAACGGTTGTGCCCATTATATCGGCGTCGATACACTGGAGAAACAGGGGCACTACCCAAGCGGCCAATATCGCGGCTACAAGTCCGATGCCTGGGACGGCGGGCACCGCATTCCCTTTATTGCACGCTGGCCTGGCATGGTCCAGCCGGCAAGCCAATGCGATGACCTGGTCTGCCTCTCGGACCTGATGGCCACCTGCGCCGAGATAGTAGGCACTCCCCTGCCGGAAAACGCCGGCGAGGACAGCATCAGCATGATGCCGCTGCTTCGCCAAACCGGGCCATCAGCGCGCGACACCGTGGTGCATCACTCCATTACGGGCAAGTTCGCCATTCGCGACCACAACTGGAAACTCGTGCTGTGTCCGGGATCGGGCGGGTGGACCTGCCCCGACAGCCAGGCCGCCCAGGATGGCCTGCCGCTCGTCCAGCTATATGACATGCAGGCCGACCCCGGCGAGACGCGGAACCTCCACGCCGAGCATCCGGAAAAGGTCAAGGAGATGCTTTCGCTGCTGAAGCAGTTTGTCGCCGATGGCAGGAGCACGCCCGGAGCGCCCCAGAGCAATGACGTCCCCGTCGATATCTGGAAGCTCGATACCATGCCCACGGTCGATCCCAGAGCGCTCGATGATTACTAATGACATCGACGCCCGGGCCTGACTTCATATCTGGAACATCTGCCAGGCACGCGGAGCGTTCGCAGTGACGCCAGCGCTGGGCCGATAGTACACTGAATGCGTTTGGTGCGTAGCATCCTCGGGGGCGGTTACTGTTTGTTTTCGTCGCTATCGATGACCAGGAGAGAGCGGAGTTGCTTCAGTGTCATCGCGGTTGCGGGATCGAAGTTCTTGCCCGCGGCGTAATCGAGCAGGCTTCTGCGTAGTTGCCTCGCGGCCGGTCGCTTGGGAAGATCGGTTTTCAGGTCGGCGGAGCACATCAGAAGCCGACCCTTGCCGACTTTGCATTCGAACAGCAACGCCTCGCGGCTGGGATGGTTCCAGTCGGGAACGACCTGCACGATTGGCCGGAGTTCGACCGGCGCGTCGCTGAGGTCGCAGGCCACCGAGCGGTTCATCAGGTCATACCATTGCCAATCGCTGTGCATCGCGGTCGGGAAGCCCGCCAGTGCCGGATGTTTCACGTCGCACAACAGCCCCAGCGAATGGTTGTTGCTGCGAATCCACTGTGTGTTCCAGAAAATCGGCTGCCACGTTTCGCGCCGGCCTTTGATCCTGTCCAGCGGCGGCAGCAGGACGACCCTTCCGCCGCCAGCCAGCGCCGCGACGGCCTTGTCGTCGAGTTCCGACGCGATGGTGACGCCTTCGGCGACTTTCTCTGTCTCGGACTGGGGGTAGACCCACAGGTTCCAATCGTTGATCGCCTTCGTCCCCGGGATCGAAACCGTAAGGGAGACCCGCGCGGGCGCTTTGACACTGTCGAGAGCGACGTTGATCGTACCGAGGGTTTTCAGGCCGCCGGCGGGAACATCGACGGCGGGCAGGTGGCCTTTGGCGACAGTCCGGCCTCGCTGGTCGGTCAGCGTCCACTCGGCGGCGCAGCCGGTCAGGTCGGATTCGCCGAAGTGGGCCAGGTCGATGCGGGCGACAAGTTTCTCGCCGCTGGTCCAGGCCCGCTTGGCGAACCGCGCCAGGGGAACGGTCGCATTGCAGAAACGCCTGTACTCATCCGGCGTGATGTAGCCCTTCTGGCCCCAGAAGGCATTGAGGACACCGACCAGCGCGGTTCCCTGGCCGGGAAAATCGTGCAGATCGAGCAGTTGAAACCCACCGAAGCCGGGCGTCCGCAGCATCGACTCGATCTCTTCCTTGTAGCAGAGGGCCTGGAGCTTGCCTGACGCCATGAGGAAGTCGCGGGCCTGGGCCAGCATACCCGCTTTGGCCAGCCGATCGCGGAAGACCTCGAAGTTTCGGGCCTTCAGGAAGCCGGTGTACTGCCCGATCTCCCCGAAATCAGGATACGCGCAGAACTGCCCGATCTCATGGGCGATGACGGGGATCTTCTCATCCGCGATGGCCTCGGCGAAGTCCCAGTCCGTCCGTGGCCCGCGCATTCCGCGAATTTTGGTGCGTCTTTTACCTATCCGCATCGTGATGCGGAACTGGTCGGACTGCGACCGGTGATGGTGGGTGGTGCTGGAGTAAAGTCGGCGGGAGTCTTTGCGTTTGGCTTGCTCAACCAGGCCGGTGAGGTATTCATCCTCTCCTCGCAGCTCGTTGCCCATCGTCATCATGATGAACGATGCGTGGTTGCCATAAGCATCCAAAACACGGTCCAGTTCACGCCGCAGGAAGTCATCCCGCCCCTTGTCTTTGCCCATGTTGTAGGCCCAGGTCGGCAGCTCGACCTGCAGATAGAAGCCCTCCTCGTCGGCGACCCGGAAGGCAGCCTCCGGCGGGCACCAGGAGTGGAAACGCAGTTGGTTCAGGCCGTGAGCACGGCAGATCTTCATGATCCGCTTCCAGGGAGCGGCGTCCGTGGGCGGGTAGCCCGTCTTGGGGAAGATGCAGCACTCCAGAGTCCCGCGCAGGAAGATAGGCTGGCCGTTGATCGTCACGCGCCTGCCGTCGGAACCCACGGTTCGCATGCCGAAGGCCAGCCCGGACCGATCGCGAAGCTCCCGGCCTGCAACCTCGGCAGAGAGGGTCACGTCGAGACGATAGAGGTCGGGATGGAACTCATTCCACCGGCGCGCCTGCTTACCCAGGGAGCACTCCAGCTCGCACTGCACGGTCGCAGAGTCGAGACGAACCTCCCGCTTGCCGATGATCGTTTTTTTGCCCCCCTCCGAGGCCGTGGCGCCCACCTCCAGGCGACCGGTGACGCCGGTCTTGCCGGTGGCATTGCGAATCGTGGCGACGATCCGCACGGTGTTCGGCGCCCTGCCGGGCGAGGCCTTGACCGAGTCGATCCAGACCATGGGCCCAGCCGTCAGACGCAAGTCGCCGATCAGTCCGTTCCAGTTGGTTTGCGTGTGATCCGTGATGCTGTGTGCGTCATGACCTACGTTGAACCGAATCCTGTTATCCACGCGAATAGTCAGTGTGTGCTTGCCTTTGAGATTCTCCGGCAGGACGAACTCGTGGGGGACGCTAAGGCTCTCGCCGGACCCGATGTGCCGGTTATCGATCCACACATCCGTGAACCAGTGGCAGCGCTCCAGGAAGAGTTCGACGCGCTGGTCCATCCACCCGGCTGGGATGTCAATGTCGCGCTGATACCACGCGGCGCCGACGTAATGCTTGTTCGGCTGGAGCCAGCACGGAATCTTCACATTGCCTGGTTGACGGTACTTCTCGAATTCCGGCGAGTTGAACCATGTCCGGTCCTTGATGGAACCGATCCAGCGGGTATCGACCGAAGGGGCGTCGCCGAATCCCTGCGCCTGGAGCGAACCGGGAAGATGGATCTTCCCCGTCAGCGTCTGGGCAAACCACTTCTGGGTTTCGCCCGTGTCGTCAGGATCAAGTCGAAAACGCCATTGTCCGCTCAGGTCTGTCGATTCGCTCGCCCAGGCAACGCTGGACAGAAGCCCAAGGGTCAGGAGAAAAACGACTGCTGGGGGATTGAGTTTAACACTGGTCATGCGTAGAGCCCTCATGGTGGTAGTAAAGAGGCAATATCGATAGCATTATTTCACTCTTGTCCAAGGCAATTTTGAAGCCACTACAGATTACAATCGCTCCTCGATGGGGTGGGATTGGGATTGGCAAGAGCCCATACATACCATCGGGAAGACGCTACATAATACCGGTCGCGGGTCTGGTTACACCTGTTCTTTCGTTCATTTCCCGCCACGCAGGCCAGGCTGAAAGCCGCCGGGCTGGTTCGAGAATCGATTCGACAAGAATCGACATCTCCGGAGCTTTCCGCGAGCATACCGCGTCGGGCGAAGATAAAATCCGCACTCGCTGTTGGACGTGCCGCGTTTGGCCGATGTTATATGATGTCAAATATTGGCCGAACGTCCGCAATCGCGGGTTTCGAGTGGAAGCATTCAAAGGAGCAATAAATGTCCGTAAATGCAGTAATGAAGAAGATTCAGTCGAAAAAAGCCACCATCGGAGTTATCGGCCTGGGATACGTCGGCCTGCCGCTGGTCCGGGAGTTCATCCGAGGCGGCGCCAAAGTTCTGGGATTTGACGTTGACCAGAACAAAATCGACCTTCTCAACGCCGGCAAGAGCTATATCGAGCACCTCCCAGCCAAGCTTATCAAGGAAATGACCGGCTCGGGCCTCTTCGAGTGTACGACGGATTTCGACCGGCTCAAAGAACCGGACTGCATCCTGATCTGCGTTCCGACACCGCTGACCAAGATGCGCGAACCGGACATGTCATACATTGAGAAGACCTCCCAGGCCATCTCGACGCGCCTGCGAAAAGGCCAGGTCGTCGTGCTGGAGTCCACCACGTATCCCGGAACGACTCGCGAGGTCATGCTGCCGATCCTCGAAACCAGCGGCCTGACCGTTGGCAAGGACTTCTTCCTGGCCTTCAGCCCCGAACGCGAAGACCCGGGCCGAAAGGACTACTCCACCAAGACCATCCCCAAGGTCGTCGGCGGATACGACAAGAACTCGCTTGCACTGGCGGTCGCCTGCTACGAGATCGCCATCGACCACGTCGTGCCCGTCAGCAGTTGCGAGGCTGCCGAGGCGGCGAAGATACTCGAGAACACCTACCGCTGCGTCAACATCGCGCTGGTCAACGAACTGAAGGTCCTCTTCGATCGCATGGGCATCGACGTCTGGGAAGTCATCCGCGCCGCAGCCACCAAGCCGTTCGGCTTCACGGCGTTCTACCCGGGTCCGGGCCTCGGCGGGCACTGCATACCGATCGACCCGTTCTACCTCTCCTGGAAGGCCCGCCAGTACGAGATGCCAACGAGATTCATCGAGCTGGCAGGCGAGGTGAACGTGGGCATGCCCCGCTTCGTAATCACCAAACTCATGGACGCTCTGAACGACCGCTCCAAGCCCCTCAAGGGCTCCAAGATCCTGGTGCTGGGCCTGGCCTACAAGAAGGACGTCGACGACGTCCGAGAGAGCCCATCGCTCGAGCTCATCAAGCTCCTGAACGAAAAGGGCGCCAAGGTCGACTACAACGACCCCCACGTGCCACGCACCCACAAGATGCGCGAGTACGACCTCAAGATGACCTCGAAAAAGCTCTCTGCCGCCATGCTCGCCCGGTACGACGCGGTCCTCATCAGCACCGATCACACCAGCTACGATTACCAGTTCATCGTAGATAACGCCAAGCTGGTGATCGACACCCGCAACGCCACGGCGAAGGTGAAGCGAGGTGCCAGGAAAATCGTCAAGGCGTAACGCAGAAAAACACATCTGCGATGGCCAACCCCGTTGCAGGCTGATTTCATCGAGTGCGCGTGGCGCAGATATCCCGTTGGGATTCCGCCACGCGCACTTTGTATTTGCAGGCGCGATGACGGCTTGGATTGTCTCCAATCGAATGCCGGTCAGCCGCGTCCGTGTTCCGTGCCGATGCGCTCGATCAGTTCGACGTATCGGGGCATGAACACGGCGCGGTCGTAGGTGGTCTCAGCCAGGTGGCGACTTGATCGCTTCATGTCGGCCGTGGCGTCGGCGTCGTCGAGAATCTTCGCGATCGTCGCGGCGCAGCCGGACACGTCGCCGGCGGTGTAGTTGAGCCCGCAGTCGCCTTCTCGCACGATTTGGCTGCACTGGCCTGGAATCGTGTTCAGCACGGCGGCGCCCGCGGCGAGGTAGTAGAATATCTTGTTGGGCAGGTAGATCATGGCGCTTGCGAAACTGGCATTGAAGCCGGCGTCACATTGGCTCAGCAGATGCGCCCACTCATCGAAGTCGAGGAATCCTGTCAGGGCAACGTTCTCGACGGCCTCGGTTCGGATGATGGCCTCGGCCTCGGCCTGAAGCTCGCCGCGTCCGGTCACGAACAGGCGAAACTCCCCTGCCCTGTCTCGCAGCTTCGCCGCGGCGCGGATGATCGTCAGCGGATCGTAGCTACGGTTCAGGCTTCCCGTGTAGGCCAGCCACACCTGCCCAGGCGGCTTGGTGAAACGCTCGCACACACCCCTTGCCGCTGCAGCGTCGAAGGCGGGCAGGTCCACGCCAAGGGGAATGGTGGCTGAATGAGCCTTCGCCCCGCCGAGTTCGATAACACGATTGACGTACCCGTCGGCGACACCCACGGCGGCGTCGGCAAGGCGGTAGCTTTCCGCAGCCGCAGCCGACCACGGGCGAAACGCGAGACGCTTGACAGCCCGCGCGACGCCCCGACCCAGCCGGTAAAACGTTTCCGGCCAGAGGTCCTGGCAGTCGACGACGATCCCCGCGCCGCATGCCTTGGCGAACCTGCACGCCTCGCGAGCAAGCATTGGCGGCGGAACGCTGACGACCGCAACGTCGGGCCTCTCGCCGTGCCGGCCTGCCTGTCGCCGGAATTGCCTGGCCAGGATCCAGTGATTGCGGAGTCGCCCAAAACTCACGTTCTTCGCATACGCCGGCGCGTCGAGGAACTGCACATCCACGCCAAGGGCCTCGCAGCCGGCACGCAGAGCCTGCTGGTCGACCGGGCGCTTGAAGCGGTGCGAGAAGGCGCTCGTCCACCAGGTCACCTTGTGCCCACCGCCAGACAGCAGACGCACAAGCGAGGCGTATCTCCCCTCCTGCTCCGGGTCGCCGGGCAAGGGATCGAACGGATTGACAATCCATATATTCATGTGAAGGTGCGGGCGATCTTATCACAGACCACGGTATCAGCAAGTGCCTCTTCTGGAAGAAAGGCTGCTGGCCTCGCCGGCGGAATGAGTAACCGTTCCATTTGTGTCTCCGGCGCAATCCGCTCTGGGCATTTGCGGCGCAGGCCCGCTGACGTCAAACGCCGTAGTAAGCGAACGGACCAAGCTGTCGGCGATCCAAAACCCTTTGAGGATGAACGTTTATTGCCCTCCAAACCCGAATGTAAACGGTCCGTTCCATCGGAAACATGAAACAGGGAAGCAATCTCAGCTTCTTTTCTATAATCTTTTTACCGAGACTGTCGGGATTGAGTATTGTTTCTGAATCAGTTCGTGTTGGTTACGAACTGGCGATTGCCTGGGGCATCCCAAGGTATGATCGAACGTCCCGGCTGCCCCGCGTTGGGCACCAATGACGTGTTGTGTATTTAATTGCTTAACTCCAACTACTTCAATGGAGGCACGGAAGATGAAATCCGTCAAACGTCGCGATTTTCTAAAGGGCGCCCTGGCCGCGACGGCCGTCGGCGTGACGCCATTCCATATTCTCAAGGCCGGCCCGGCTCCGAGCGACAAACTCAACGTCGCCGTCATCGGTGTAGGCTCGCAGGGCTCCTACAATGCCCACTCGATTGCCAAGACCGACAACGTGATTGCCTTCTGCGACGTCGACGAGGAACGGTCCGGAAAGCACATCGCCAGGCTCAAGAACCTCCAGGGCGTGAAACGCTGGGCAGACTACCGGGTGATGTTCGACAAGATCGGCAAGGATCTCGACGCCGTGGTCATCGCCACGCCCGAGCATGCCCACTTCGCGGCCGCCATGCACGCGATCAAACGGGGCAAGCACGTCTACTGCCAGAAACCCCTGTGTCATACCGTCAATGAAGTCCGCGTGCTTACCGAGGAGGCCAAGAAGCACCCGAAAGTGGTCACGCAGATGGGCCACCAGGGCCATTCCACCAGAAGTTCGGCCTTGCTGAGAGACTGGGGATTGGCTGAGACGGTCGGCGAGATTCGCGAGGTCCATGCGTATTCGCGAAAGAACTACTGGACGGACAAGCCTCTCATTGCCCCTTCGGTCCCACCAAAGACGATGAACTGGGACCTGTACCTCAACCGAGCTGAGAAGATCCCGTTCAGCACGAGTTACATGAATCGCGAGTGGATAAGGTACAGCCACTTCAGCGGTGCCGTCGGCGACATGGGCGGCCACATTTTGGACCCGGCCTACTACGCGCTGGACCTACGCGTACCTCTCAGCGTGCGTGCGGAAGTGCCCATCCCGGCCCAGCCGGGATCGCTGCCACGGGGAGGGATCATCACGTGGGAATTCGCCGCACGCGGCAAGAAGCCCCCGGTGACGGTAACATTCTACCTCGGAGTGGGTATCGACTTCCCCCACCCCAAGCACCTCGAGAAGAACCGCAAGGTAACCACCAGCGGTTCGGTCCTGGTGGGCGAGAAGGCGTCGATCCTGGCAGGCAGCCACAGCCAGGGCGCCCGGCTGATTCCCGAGGTGGTCATGAAAGAAACCCCCCTGCCACCACAAGCGGCATTCCGCTGCAAGGGCAAGACCCACTTCGAGAACTGGTCGCTGGCATGCAAGGGCCGCGACAAGGCCATGTCGGAGTTCGACTATGCCGGGCCGCTGTCGGAGATCATCGTTCTCGGCGACATCGCCCTGCTGCACCCGGGCAAGACGCTGATCTGGGACTCCAAAAACTTGAAGATCACCAACGACGAGGCCGCCAACAAGAGCATATTCATGCGGCGACTCGCTCCCCGCGACGGAATGAACTGGTACTAAGCGACCTTAGA
>CAZMBZ010000147.1:0-12565 GCA_964564285.1 uncultured Planctomycetaceae bacterium
ATCCCTGCCTTCCTGCCGCCGGAGATGGTTCAGCGTCTGACCGACAGCCTGGACCGCCAGATCGAGTTGCTCGGCATCCGCTCGGACGAGTTGGACGCCCTGAGCGAGTGTATCTGCGCCAACGACAACGACCGCATGGAGCAGTTGCTTGCGGAGATGGCCCTGTCTCGTCAGCGACAAGACCAAGCCGACCGCGAGTTCAAGGATGCCCGGGATGAATTGGCAGGCCATCTCGGCTGGCAAGTCGGCAAGACAAGGCTCGAGCGTCTGCTCAACATGGTCGGCGAGCCTGCAAGGCGCGTATTGGCCCAGCGAAGGCTACAGGTAGCCGACCTGGCCGAGACGCTGCGTCGCAAACACCGCCGGACCACGGTTCTTCTGGCCGAGTGCGCAAGGATCAACCGGCTGCTGGTCGATTGCCTCCTCGGAGACGACCAGCGGGTGACGGTGTACGGTGCCACTGGCACCAGGCATTGGCGCGGAAGCGGCAGCCTGATGGACACGGAGCGATAATCGATGGGTAACATGTCGATAGGATTGAGCGGGCTGATGGTGGCCCAGCAAGCCATTGAGATAATCAGCACCAACATTGCCAACGCCGGCACTGACGGCTACCACCGCCAGAGTCCCGTGGTCAGTGCGATATCAACGCACAGCCAGACCAACCCGTCAACCGGCGGCGCGAAGATAACCGCTGTCCGCCGAAACATGGATGGCCTGCTCGAAGCCGAGATCCTTCGCAACCAGCCCTTACAGGGCCAAGTCGCCCAGGAACTGATGACCCTCGAAGCCATCGAAAGTTCTCTTGGCAACCTCGGCTCACAAGGCCTTACGACAGCTCTGACACAGTTCTTCAACAACCTGCGGGAACTTGCTGTGCAACCTCAGAGCGCGGCTTTTCAGCAACAGGCGGTCTGGTCTGCCGACGCCCTTGCCGGTCAGTTCAGCAATCTCGGGAACTTTCTTGTCGAGACCACCAACAGCCTCAAGTCAGAGGCCCAGGACCTCCTGAGGCAAGCAAACCAGTTAACAGGACAAGTCGCCGAACTTAATTCCCAGATCCTCGCCGGCGCAAGTCGCGGCGGATCATCCAATCTGCTGATGGACCAGCGAGACGAAGCCCTGCGACAACTGGCGGATATCATCCCGATCCAGACGAACGCCCTGACCGATATCGGAACCCGGGACGTCCAAACCGAAGGCACCGGACTCGTGATAGGCGCCCACGCCACGGAAATGGCCTTGGGTATGGATGCCGACCAGCGAATCGGCATAACGCTGAAAGACGCATCCCTGATTGACACGCAGGTCTCTGGAGGACGGCTCGGGGCAGTGATCAACCTTCAGAACAATGTCGTCGCCCAAATGACCGAGCAACTCGACGCGCTGGCAAACCAGGTAATGTCCGGCATCAACCGCCTGCACGTCCAGGGAGTCGGCTCGGCCGGGGCGTTCGAGGAGCTCGTTGGCTCGCCCGGGATGGCGGGAACCCTCAGCGATTGGCAGGAACAGGTCGAGGCGGGCAGCTTCCACGTACGCGTCACCGACACAACCACGGGCGAGGTCACCCGTCATGAAATTGCCGTAGACCCAGCCGAGGACACGTTGGCGGATGTCGCTGCCAGATTGGCGGGAATACCCGGACTGACCGCATTCTCCGCCAATGAACAACTGCGAATCCAAGCCGAGACCGGCTACGAGTTCGACTTCCGCCCGGGCGTCGAGTCCGCCCCCATATCCAGCACGCTCACGGGCACGAGTGTACCTTCGATAAGCGGCAATTACAGCGGCGCCGAAAACGCCACCTACAGCTTCACCGTCGAAGGAACCGGCCAAGTGGGCCTGACGGCAAATCTGCAACTGGCTGTTCGCGACGGCAATGGAGCGTTGGTTACGACCCTTGACGTCGGCTCGGGCTACCCGGCCGGGACACGCCTGGCGGTCACCGACGGGGTTTATGTAACCCTTCCCACAGGAACACTGACCGACAGCGAGCAGTTCACGGTCGAGGCACTGGCTCAGTCCGACACCACAGGTTTTCTGGCGGCGGCGGGGATCAACACCCTCTTCGCCGGAAACTCCGCCCTTTCCATGCGAGTAAACACCAACGTGCTGGAAGATGCGTCGCTGCTGGCGGTTTCCACTTCCAAAGACGGCGGCGACAACCTGAACGTCCTGGCCATGACAGAGGTGGAAAACCAGAAAGCCCAATCGCTCGGGCAGATGACACCCCCGGAGCACCTCCAATTATTCATTAACAGCCTTGGCCAAAGGGTGGACTTGGCCAGAAATCGCCAAGAAAGCACTTCGCAGGTTCTCCTGCAACTCGAGAACCAGCGGGATAGCATCAGCGGCGTGGACATAAACGAGCAAGCCGCACAACTGATGATCTTCGAGCGGCTCTTCCAGGCCTGCTCCCAGGTCCTCAGCACCCAGGACCAATCCTTTCAGTACCTAATGGACATACTGTGAAAACGATGACCGCGAGGAAGCCAAAATGAGCGGATGGGGCTCGATATACCTAAACACGACGTACGCGATGCGGAACCAGTCAGCCACGCTGGCTGGACTGCAAGAGCAGATCTCCAGCGGCATGCGCGTAAGTCGGGCCTCTGACGACCCCGCCAGCGCGATGAAGATAATGTCCCTGCGACACAAATCCGCCTCTCTGGACACATATCTCAACAACCTCGGCCAGGCCACGCAAACCCTCGAAACCTCGATGAACTCCTTGCAGCAGGTTTCCACCAGCCTGATCAGGGTCCGCGAGCTGCTCACCCAGGCCTCAAGCGGAATCTACAGCGATGCCAACCGCGCCAGCATGGCCGAGGAAATAGACACGCTGCTGGAGCAGGCGTTTTCACTGGCCAACACGTCCAACCTGGGTCAGTACTCATTCGCCGGACAGGCCACCACTACCCCGCCTTACGAGGCCCAGCGAGTCGACGGCCGAATCACCGACGTACAGTACACCGGAAGCCTCGAACAGATGAGCGTGCCCGTCGCGCCGGGAACCAACATCGCCAGCCAACTGGTCGGCGACGAGGTATTCCGCGTCTCAGACCCGGCCCCACCGCAGATTCTGGGTTCCACCGGCGCCGCGGCAGGAATGTTGCCTTCCTCCGTCCGCGGCGACCTCTGGTTGACCGTACAGGACGGCGGAACAACGACCCACGACCCCGCGAGCGGCCTGGCTGCGGGCGCCTCGTCCACCGGGCAGGATACTATCGTCGGAGTCCACAATATCACCGTCAACGCCGGCGAGTCCACGGTTCGCCTGGACGACGGCGAGGTGATAAGCTTCACGGGTGCCGAGGCGGACCTCGAACTTACCAACGCTTCAGGCCAGAGCGTCCACGTGGACATGACCGGCTGGGTCGGTACTGACGGGCAGTGGCAGGTGTCGCGATCGGTGAAGCTCTCGCTGGACGACGGAGCCACCACAACGACCGTGACGGACTTCAGCGCCGAAGCGGCCGTGATCGACAACCAGACAGGTGCCATACTCATGGTGGACCCGTCGGCCATCACCACCACGGGCCTCGACTCGGTGACCGTGCCGGGCTCGTACGACCTGTTCGCCACGCTGATACATATCCGCGACGTCCTTAGCAACACCAAGGGTCTGGATTCTATCCGGCAGCAGGAGGTCCTTCTCCAGGCGGCCACTGCCCTGTCGACCGTCTCGGCCAACATAGCCCAGCGGCTGGCGGCTGTGGGATCGCGGATACAGGCGATGGACGCCATGACGACAAATGTCCAGACCAATCGCGACAACGCCGACGACCAGGCCGCCCTGCTCCAGGACGCCGACGTGGTGGATGTAGCCACGAAATTGGCCAGGAGCCAGAACCTCTACGAGATGACGCTGGCCTCCGCGTCGAAGCTGCTGTCGCTTTCGCTGCTGGACTTCATCCGGTGATGGGGCGTCCGGCAGACGGAGGCCTGCTCGCTTTCGCGAGCGCGGACTCGCCGGGCCTGTAAAGATATATGACGCCCACCCCCCTGCGGCGCGCCCAAATCCCTTACAGATTGCGCGTTGCCCGCAAGTGGTCTTCGATATAAATCACGCACGAAAGACCTGTTTCAGGGCTATCGACGAAGGCATGAAGGCTCTGATCGCAAGATGGCACGAAGATTGCATATAGAAAACCCATAGTGTCGAATTCTTACCAAGAGATGCAGGAGTTGGGAGACTGCCACCTGGCCATGGCGGAACTTGCCGAGGCCAAGTGGTGCTTCTCGCGCGCAGCCGCGGTCGCGCCGCACCGGGCCGAACCACTGGTCGGGCTAGCCAACGTGTCGTTCCAACTGGGCCACCATGAGCAAGCATACCGCCAGTTCCTCAGCGCGACCGAACTCGACTCGCAATGCGGGGCCGCCTTCGCCGGACTGGCCATGATCTACCAAAATCGCGACGATTGCCCTGGTGCCTTCGACATGTACCTGCGGGCACTGGAACTCGAACCCGACAACCTCCTGGCGCTGCTGGGCCTTTTCCAGATGTCACGCAGCATGGGCACCTTCAAGCAGATCATCCACTACCTGGAAGTCTACCGCAAAGGCCATCCCGACGACTCAGCCGTGCTTTTCTGCCTGGCGTCCCTCTACGTTCAGGAGAACCATCTTCTCCAGGCTCGCGAGCTGCTGCTGGAAGTGCTGGACCTCGAACCCGGCAAGCCGGAAGCCAACGCTCTGCTATCCCAGGTCCACCGCGCCATGCTGGACTCCCGCCACCCCACCAAGATCGCCGGCCATGGGTGATAACGCCAAACAACCCACACAATCGCCAGGCGACACGGGCCTGGCGAACATCGAACTCGCCCTGCAACATATCCTCCAGGCCATCGGCGACGGACAGAGCGATGGCATCGAGAAGCTCACGGACCAGATGGACACGCTCGTCAAATCGCTCGACGCAGCCGAGGCCCACGCTGATCCCCAGGCCGTAATGCGCATCCAGGCGCTTTTCAAACAAGCCACCCTCGCCATGGCGACAGCGAGCCAGCAGGCCCGCGGCGAACTCAAACGCATCTCCGCCGGCAGAAGGTCACTCCGAGCCTATCGGCCCTGACGAACGCCACCGGCATCCACACGCCTGAACAAGCCTGCTGGCGACAGAACGACGGGGCCGGCACCGTCATGCGAATTCAGAGGCCTGGCGGGTATTTCTAAAGTCGCGCCGGCATTTTCCGATAACTCACAACATGCAGGCAGCCGCGCCGGGTCGGGCGCGAGCTTGCCGATTGAGATATACCTTTGTTTTGAGGCGTGCGGTCATGGAAGAAGTATTTTCTACGAGACAGCCGATCTTCGATCGCTGTAAGAACGTCTACGGGTACGAGCTTCTCTTCCGCTCGGGGTTCGAGGATTACTACAATTCCCTCGACGTCGATCGGGATTCGCTGGACCTGATGGCATTCGTCAACTTCGGGGAACTCGCCGACGGCAAGAAGGGGCTGGCGACGTTCACGCGCAACCTGCTGATCCGCGACCTGCCGGCGGCGCTGCCACGCGAGACGATGCTGGTGGGGATACCCTCGGACATCATCGTGGACGAAGAGGTGATCGGCGCGTGCAAGAGGCTCCGCCGGGCCGAGTACGAATTGGTACTGGACGACTTTGGCGCCGATGGTCTCGACAGTCCGATCGTGCCGCTGGTAAACATCGTCCGCGTGGACTTCTCAGCCACGTCCGACCAGTCGGCCAGGGATATTCAGCAGGGACTTCAAGGCCACGGCATCACAGCCCTTGCCAAGAAGGTAGACACCACCGAGCAGTTCGACCGGGCCGTCGAGGCCGGCTACGGGTACTTCCAGGGCAACTTCTTCATCAAACCGGTCATTAAGGATTCCAACGAGCTTGCGGGCAACGAGTTATCCTACGCCCGCCTTCTTACCGAGGTAAACCGCCCGGAGCTCTCGGTCCAGGACATTGCGGGCATCATCCGCAGCGACCCGCTGATGACCTATCACCTGCTGAAATTCATCAACTCGGCATGGTTCGGCATCCGGTGCGTTGTCAACTCCGTCCAGCACGCCCTGGTCCTGCTGGGTCCGAGGGAAACGCGGAGGTGGGCCTCCCTGCTTGTCATCAGGAACCTTGGCCAGGGCAAGCCGCAAGAACTTCTCCTGCGGTCGCTTACGCGTGCCAAGGTGGCGGAAATAATCGCCCCGCTGGTCAACATGAGACAACACACGCCGGAGTTGTTCCTGACGGGGCTATTCTCGTCCATCGACGCAATGATGGACCGCCCCATGGACGCCCTGCTGGCGGACCTGCCAGTCGACGAGAAGGTCAAGCAGGCCCTGCTGGGCGAACCGGGACAGTTCCGAAACGTCCTTGAACTGATCCTCTGCTACGAAGAGGGCAACTGGGACTTCCTGGCCGAGGCATCCGGCAGGCTCGGACTCCAGGAGCAGGCCCTGCCAGGCCCGTTTAAAGAAGCCATCAAATGGGCCAACAAAACACTTGGGGTCATGGACGAAACCGAAGACTCAAAAGCCCAGATCGCCTGACACTTTTGTCCGGTTTCCACGAAACCGACGCCCGGGAAACGCCGAAAGCGTAAGGGAAGGCCTCTGCCGATCGACCACTACCCCGAGGCCACCAACTGGAAGGAGACAACTATGAGACTATTGACCCGCTCCGACTTCGACGGGCTCGGTTGCGCCGTTCTGCTCAGGGACATGTGGATGCTGGACAGCATCAAGTTCGTTCACCCCAAGGATATCCAAGATGGCAAGGTGGAAGTCACCTCGGAGGATATTCTGGCCAACGTGCCCTACGTCGAAGGATGCGGACTCTGGTTCGACCATCACTCCAGCGAGGCCCAGCGACAAGCCTACGGCGAGTTCCAGGGCAAGTGCGATCCCTCAGCCCTTAGTGCAGCCCGTGTCATCTACCAACACTTCGGCGGGGCATCGACGTTCACCAACGAGCACATCTCGGACCTCGTGACCGCCATCGACAAGGCTGACTCCGGCAACTTCAGCATCAACGAAGTGCTCTGCCCGCGCGGCTGGGTGCTCATATCCTTCATCATGGATCCGCGGACCGGCCTGGGTCGCTACAGGGACTACCGAATCAGCAACTACCAGTTGATGATGGACATGATCGACCACTGCCGGAAGCTGACGGCCGATCAGATTCTCGAACTCGAGGACGTTAAGCAGAGGACTCGCCGCTACTTCGAGCAAGATGAGTTGTTCCGCCAGATGGTCTGCTCCTGCGCGACCGTTCGCCGCGACGCGGTCGTCCTGGACCTTCGCGACCAAGAGGAGATATACACGGGCAACCGCTTCATGCTCTACAGCCTTTACCCGCAGCAGAATATATCCCTCCAGGTAATGTGGGGCCTGCGCAAGCAGAACGTCGTTATTACCTGCGGGCACAGCATTATCAACCGGACATCAAACGTGGACGTTGGCGAACTGATGCTCCGCTACGGTGGCGGCGGGCACAGACGTGTCGGCACCTGCCAGGTACCAACCGAACACGCCGAGGAGGCCCTGGAAGCGATCATCCAGGAAATCAGCCCCACTCCCGCCCAAAAGCAGACCGTCAACGCCAGACCGACCGCCGACTGAGGCGGATTCGCAAAACGACGGGCGTTGCTTCAATAATGAAAACGAGCGCGAGTCCAATGGACCCGCGCTCGTTTTTTTCTGCCGGATTAAACCTTCTCAGAGACCCTTCATCGCGGCTCGGGCAGTCCTCTTGGCCCGATCGCTCTTGGACTTGGCGAGCACCGCTTCGAGGGCCTTCTTCCGGGCCGACTTGTCGAGGGCCTTAGCGCCGCGGCCACCGGCCAGTTTGACGATAGCCAGGCATGCTTCCTGGGCCACGGCCGGCTCGGCCGTCATTGCTGTCAGCGCCTCAAGCGAGGCCGTGTTGTTAATCGTGGCAAGCACCGCGATGGCGAGTTTCTTTTCTTCAGGCCTGGACGCCAGCGGCAGGACCTGCTTGACCTTCGCCAGGCGTTCACCGGCGCCGAGCTTTTTGGATACTTGGAGGTATTGCAGATAGCCTCGTATCGCCAGCACCTTGTGCGACACCTTACTGGCGGTTTTTGCCACCGCCAGCAGCGGCTCGGCAACGGCGTCGTCGGCGGGCCATTTGTTAGGCCACGACGACAGCGTGCGGATGGCCTCGTCCTGAACGGTCTCGTCTTTGTCTGCGATAGCGGCCTTAACAGCCGTCAAGGCATCGGCCCCGCCGGCGGCAATCATGGCGTGCAGGCCGACCAACCGAAGCTCCGGCGTCTTGCTCTGGACGAGTGGGCTCAGTTCGGCGACGCAGGCAGCGCCAGCCCGGCCGCACAGGGCGGTCAGCGTCTTCTCGAAGCCAGCACGTTCACCGGCCGCCTTGGCGCCGACAACAAGTTTGACAAGGTCGGGAATCTGCTTGCCCGTGCCCATGATGCTGAGAGCGGTCAGTGCGGCAGAGCGCGTGGCCTGGTCGGACTCGCCGGCAAGTTTAACGACAGTGGGCAGGGCTTCGGAAAGCTGTCGCAGCCCGGCCAGCTCAATCAGCACCAACCTGACCTTGCCCGTAGATTTGCCCAAACGGGCGACGATGTCCTGGCTGACGGCCTGGCCGGAAAGCCTCGCCAATGTCAGCTTGGCAGCCTTGGCGACCGCCGCATCGTCATCGATGGCGGCGTCCAGCAGGGCCGACACGCAGGACACGTTTCCCATTTTCTGCAGCAATTCAATCGCCGTGACCCTGGCCCCGCCCTGACCGACCTTGACGATGTCAATAACTGCCGGCAGGGACTTTGGATCCTGCCTGGTCGCCAATGCCAGCAGCAGCGCCGCCTGGCGGTCCGGCGAGGCCGACTTCAGCTCAGCCACCAGTGCATCGGTGGCCTCCGGCCCGGCCAACTCGCGTGCCACTCGCAGGCCCAGGCCGTACATGGCGCGGTTCTTGGACCGCAAAAGCTCCACCAACATGCCCACCCCGCCTGACTTGCGGGCGAGAATAGCGCCGCGAGTGGCCTCGATAATCCTCTGACGCGGCACGTTGGCCTTGCGAACGATGTCGTAGAGCTTGATGGACTCGTCGGCCTGGCCGGCAGCGAGGAACTTCTCGGCGCAGCGAACGCAGCCTTCCGCCCCGGCCGAACGAAGCGCCTCGGCTTCGGAGGCAAGCAACGGTTGGAGAGCCCCCGCAGCCTTTGCCGTGCCGATTCGCCCAAGCGCCGCGGCGGCGGCTGAGGCTACTTCCTGATCGGCGCCCTTGAGCAGCGGCGTAAGATCGTCTGTCGCCTTGGCGTACGCCCGAACTCCAATGGAATTCACCACGCCGATCAGCAACCTGCCCTTGAGTTTACCTATCGCCTGACGAAGAGCCTCGTCGGCGGTCTGGTCGGGTATGGCTTCCAGTGCGATCCGCGCCCAGGACGCGAGGTTCGCATCCGTCAGCAGGGCCGCAAGCGCGGGGACCGCCTTGGCTGTACCGTAGATGGCCAATTGCTTGCACGGGATGGCCTTGTTCTGCGGGGGGGCATCCGACTGGATAATCTTGATCAGATCGGCTTCCTTTGGGGCGACCGTCTTCGCCGCGAAGGCCTGGGTCCAAGCCGTCGCCAGGACCAGGCCGGCAATTACGGCAGTGTACGTTGATATGAACCGAATGTTGCGCATCTTCATTCTCCTGCCAGCAAGGCTGGGGTTTTCGTATTCATCAAACTCGCTACTGAGCGAGCCGGAACTCCGGTGTCAATATTCTAGAAATGCCACGGCTCGCGCAAGGCTTCTGACCTCAAGCGGTTCGCCTGCGCGTCATTGGGAAAGACGTTCTTCACCGGATCGTAGTCGAGCTCTCGGTTGAGGAACATCGAGATATTTGTAGCGTGGCAGGCAATGTGTGTATGGCAGGCCACCTCGGCGTTGGCCAGCGGCTTGCCGCGGGTCTTTACGCAGTTGAAGAAGTCACGAAGGTGATTGTTGGCCGGGTAGCCGCGAATCTTTGCGCCCATGCCGACGAGCAATTCAGGAGAACTCGCGACCAGGTCGCCATTGTCGCCCGTCTCGACCCAGCCCGTCTCGCCCTCAAACCGCACCGGGCACGAACCCATCCCCTTCAGCCATCCACCGCCGCGAATGATAAGCTTCACCCCGTTGGCGTAAGTCGCCGAGGCCTGCCCATTCTCGACCGGGAAGTACTTCATCGGGGCCGTGTTGTCGGCGCTGTTGGCCCACTGGCATTGGTCCACGCAGTGCGAGCCCCACTCCAGGACCCCGCCGCCGACCATGCCGCCGCCCTTTTCAAAACCAAAGCCTCGCATGAGTCGCTTGTTGTATGGTCTCCACGCGGCCGGGCCAAGGTACGTATCCCAATCGACCTCTTCGCGCTTGGGCTGTGGCTGGGCGGGCAACCACCCGCTCATACCCGTACTCATCCCGCCGGGATGGGCATGCACCGCCGTGAGCTTGCCGAGCTTGCCTCGTTGGGCGAGATCGACGGCGAACATGAAATTCGGCAGGTTCCGCCTCTGCATGCCGCCCTGGAAGACGCGCGCCGTTCGGCGGAACGTCGCAGCCAGCTCGATACTCTGGACGATGTTCTTGGTGCAGGGCTTTTCGCAGTAGACGTCTTTGCCGGCCTTGGCGGCCATTATCGATGCCGTCGCGTGCCAGTTCGGCCCGGTCGCGATAAGCACCGAGTCAATGTCGTCGCGGGCAAGCAACTCGCGGAAGTCGATGTAGGTCACGCAGTCCTTGTTGCCGTACTTGCCGTCAACCTTGCCCTTGGCGCGTTTGCGGTTGCTGCCTCGAACGTCCGCCACGGCGACGACACGCACATCCGGCTCCCAGAGAATGCACCCGAGGTCGTACGAGCCGCGATTGCCGATCCCGATCGCGCCGAGGGTAATCCGATCGCTGGCAGCCACGGCCCCGTTCTTGCCCAACGCTGCCGCCGATACTATCGTCGGCGCGGCGACAACCGCCCCGGCCGCCGCGGCAGCCCTGAAGAAATGCCTGCGACTTATGCGTGATGCACGTGCGGACATAGTTGCTCTCCTTCTATCGTGTCAAAACCCGCCTCGTTACTGCCGAGGCATTACTATAACAATGAATAGCTCCCGTCGATTGTGAAACCACCTCTATTTCAATCACGCTCGCAAAAACTTGAACAAATGATGCCGACCCGCCCGGACGGCCGGAACGGAAAAGTGCGGCAAGGCTGTTTTTGACTCGAAAGAAGACGTCGATTATCGGAAGATTCTGAGGACGTTCGACGAAATCCACGAACTACTCAAGAAACGCCCGCGAGCCGACATGCCCGGGTTCAAGGTGATGTGTGACTGAAATACCGACCCCTGAGGCAAAAACCAGAATCCGCGACCTGGCAAGCAAGTACATGGAAATCTGCCGGTCCGACCGCAATGCCGCCAAACGCCGCCTGTGGCGAGACCACAACAGCCTGCGAAAAACCCGCCCGCCGGTAATCTGCTCGTGGTATTGGGCCAGCATGATCCACGAAGAAATCAAACCCCACCTGCCCGAACTCGTCGCCCAGGACCAGCCCTACCGCAACCTGGAGGGCTGGCTGCAACTTCAACTATGGGGCGCGACGATCCCGGATGACACGGTCCGTTACCCGTGGTACACGATGCGGGCGAAGATGCGCCAGCCCCCGGCCGGAATTTGGGGCATCGAAAAAGACCGCGTCTACGACAAGGCCAGCCGGGGCTGGCGAAACATGCCCGTCATCAGCGAAATAGCAGACCTGGACCGCCTGGTCGCCACGCCGCACGAATGCCTCGACGACGACACGCCGGAGATCCGCGCGGTTCGCGACCTCATCGGCGACATCATGCCCGTGCATGTCAACAAGAGCACCGTCTACCCGATATGGGGCGGCACGGACCTTTCCGAGGCACCCGGAGCCCTGTTGGGGCTGCAAGAGTTGCTCTACGCACTCTACGAGAACCCCGAACTGGTCCACCGGCTGATGGCGTTTACGCGCGACGCGGTGCTGGCCAACCTCGACCAAGGCGCCGCGGCCGGGGACTGGTCCATCGCGGAAACCCGCAACTACGGAATGCCCCCGGAGACCGATGGTCTGCCCGACCCGGAGCCCAACTCGCACGGCGCTTCGTTGAAAGACTTGTGGTTCTTCACGCACGCCCAGGAGTTCGAGGGCGTCAGCCCCGCCCAGCACGAGGAGTTCCTCCTTCAATACCAGATGCCGATCATGGCCCGCTTCGGCCTGGTCAATTACGGCTGCTGCGAGACGCTGGACAACAAGGTGGACTTGCTCCGCAAGATTCCCAACCTCAGGCGAATCCTGATGGGTCCGCGAGCGGACCTCGCCCACGGCTGCGAGCAGATCGGCGGGGACTACGTGGTATCATGGCGACCGAACCCGTCGATGATCTCAAGCGGCTTCGACGCCGGCGCCATCCGCCAGACCATCCGCGACGGTTTCGCGGCAGCGGGCGCCGCCGGCTGCAATATCGAGATCATGCTGAAGGAAATGATGACCCTCGAAAACGACATCTCGCGTCTCTTCCGCTGGACCGAAATCGCCATGCAGGAATCCGAAAACGCCGGCG
>CAZMBZ010000148.1:0-12486 GCA_964564285.1 uncultured Planctomycetaceae bacterium
GCTCGACATTCTTGCTCGCTCTCGCTGGCGGACCCATTTCTAAACGGACTGCTATGGTAAATCTTGTCCGGCCGGGCTTCAAGCCTCCGCAGGTTGGGCTTGGTGCTTTGTGGTTACCAGGCGGCGGGTATATACCTACCGCCTCGGGTAAATAGGGATGCACGTTTAATGGAGGCGCTGACCATTGATTGTAAGCGGTTAGTATCCGTATTCTTAAATCGCCCCATGGCGAGGGAGTCTTCGGTTTGGCGAAGATCCTGCCCCCGGAGCAACTTTCGAAACATGTGCAAGCTGGAAGCGTATCGCGGTAGGCTGTGTGACTCAGCGAGATATGAGGCAAGGAGTGTATGATGGCCAAAAGTGACAAACCGGCGGATGTCTTCAGCGGCGCCGATGAGCGCACGCCGTCGCGGGCGCAGTATTTTTCGTGGATCAACAACACCAACGAAGGAGCCACCGAGGCCCAGACGTTGGTGAACCTGGCGTTCTTCCGCTGGCTGCACGATGAGTACGGAATGGTGTTGGATATTTACGCCTTTGATGCGGGTGCGATCGACGGAGCGAATTACTACGGGTCGACGGACTCCGAACGCTTCAAGCGACAGTTCCCGCGCGGGTTTGGGCCGTCCGCCGAGAAGGCCGCCGCGATCGACTGTCGGCTGGGGCTGTGGGGCGGGCCGGACGGCTTCGGCGAGACGCCCGAGCAGCAGCGGGCACGGATCGACATGATGGTGAGTCTCTGCCGAGACCACCGGTTCATGCTGTTCAAGCTCGACGCAGTTTGCGGCCAGTTGCGGCAGGAGAAGCAACCGGCGTTTGTCGAGCAGATGACCGCCTGCAGGAAGTACTGTCCAGACCTGATCGTTCTGAACCATCGCCTCAAACTCGGCGAGGGCATGCCGCACGCGACAACGTTCCTTTGGGGCGGGGCAGAGACATACATCGACGTTCACATGGTCAACCGTACGTGCGCCACGCACAACCGCGCCGGCGCGTTGGATCGCGGCTTGGTGCCGGGCCTGCAACGGCTGACCGAGGACCACGGCGTGTGCCTGTCATCCTGCCTGGACTATTGGGACGACGATCTGATCCTCCAGGCGTTCAACCGCTGCCTGATACTGGCCCCGGAGATATACGGCAACCCGTGGCTGCTGCGGGATGATGAGTTTCCCCGGCTCGCCCGAATCTACAACCTGCACCGGCGCTTCGGCGATATCCTCGTCGATGGAATTGAACTGCCGGATACCTTGGGGCCAAACGCCGTATCCCGCGGCGACGGGGAGACCCGTTTCATTACGCTGTGTAACCTCACGTGGGAGCCGGTGCGGTACGCGCTGACTCTGGATAAATCCATCGGGCTCGCCGGCGCGGGCGAGGTCGAGCTGCGCCGCCTGCACCCGCATGAACGCATCCTCGGCCGGTATGACTTGGGCGAAACCGTCGAGGTGGAGGTCCTGCCGTTCAGGGCCTGTCTGGTGATGGCTTCCCAAAAGCCCAACCCGGAGATCGGGGTGGAAGGCTGCGATTACGATGTCGTCCGCGACGTTGCAGGCCGACCCGCCATTATCAGCCTGCTCGCCCCTGCCGGCACGACGGCCGAGGTCCGCCTGCGGTCAGACAGGCGCTCATTCAGCGGCGCAATGCTGGATGGGGAGCCGGTCGATGGCCTTGCCGCTGGCGAAAGCGTCTCGGTGACCTTTGAAGGCAAGCCGTTGGCGCACCCGTGGCACCGCAAGCTGGGCAACCTGGCAGCCATCGACGTGCCGTCCGACGCCGAGGCCCTTTACGAGGCCACGTGTTTCTCGGCCGACAACAACGCCCTGGAAGTCCGCGAACTGGAGCGGTCTGGTTCGACGGCCGTGCCGGAGGTTGCCGCCGCGAGGGAGGCATTCTTCACCCAGCCCACATTCCGCCGGCGCCTGTTGTGGGACCGGTACCTCTTCGACGACGACCCGAACACGGGACTGGCTGTCGGGCGACGGTATCGCCCACTGCGGATTCGCGGCGGAGCCTTCCGCCTGGATCTAGGCCAACCCACGCGGATCGACCATCTCCACCTCGCGGTCGGGGGCGATTACGCTCTCCAGCCGATCAAGAGCCAGGAGGGCGTCTGGGCGGCGGTCTCGGCCGACCTTAAGACGTGGACACAAGTACGCTTTTTCGCCACCGAGGACCTCGCCGCCCAACTACCGGACGAAAGCCCCATACGATACATCCGCATGGACGGCTGTCCGGACCGCATCACCGAGGTGCGGGGAAGTTTTCAGGGTCGGCCCCTCGATCGCGCCGGGTGGCGGGCATCGAACCTTTTTGGCCGATACCGGTCAGCGCCTGCCACACACGCCTGGTCGCTGAAGTTCACACTCGACGAAGCCGCGCCCGGGGCGTACCTGGCCATAGCCTGTCACGGTCAGCACGGAGCAGAAGCCGCCTACGCGGCCTTGCGTGTTGGCGATAGCTATGCCGGGGCGCCCAGGCGAAGCCCGTCCTATCCCGCCAACACGTGGGAAGGCGCCGTATGCCAAACCGACGGCAACACGACCTATTACATATCCGTTACCGAGGACATGATAGGGCAAGCCCTCGAGGCCGTCGTGCTGCTGCTGAAAGGCGGCGAAAGCGATATTCGCGTCGAGGCCTACCTGACGGCGTACCCGGTGCCGATGGCGCGGAAGGAATTGGTGCTGACGGATTAGAGCATCTTAAGTTTCATCTGTCGCATTCATGCTGGCTGCGGCTTCGGCGAGGGCGAGACTGCACTTCATCTGTTCGCTCAAGGTCTCTTGTTGGCGGGAGGCGTCTTGGCTTCGGCGGCGGCGTACCAGATCAGGTTTACTTGGAACTGTGCGGGCGAGCCAGGCTTCTGCGGATCGCCGGCGAGCTCGAACGAGCCCACGGATGTGTCCGGAAATGTCTCGGTGAGCTTGCAGAGAAACGCCACGCACGTCGGATAGCTCCCCGTGCCGTTCATCTGCACCGGTACGCTGTCAAAACGAGTGCTGCGCTTGGTCTCACCGGGAAGGACCTCGTTGACGTTCAGTCCCGTCCCAGCCGCAAGTTTCGTCAGGCTGGCGATCCGCTGATTGACGTTACGGGCCGACTCCAGGCGGATATTCTCCTTGCGGAGGCTTGCCCGTATCTCGGCCAGGCGAGTCCGCTGGTCGACGAGGAAGGCGTTGAGGTCCTTCTCGTTGCGGAGTGAAATCGCGAGTTGGGCTCGTTGCTGGTCGAGGTACTCCGTGGACCGCAGCAGCGGATTGACCCGCGGAAACAATAGCGGCACGGCGGCGACCGCGACGACGGTCAGGCCCACCAGGTCGATGTGGCGCGGTTTGAGATTGACCAGCCAGTTCAGGTTCATGATTAATCTGTTTCTCTGCCGCTTAGTTCGCATTCCAGTCGGAACGACACGGCCTGGCCGTCCATAAAGTTCCGCTTCTGAGTCTTGATCAGCCGCACGCTCTCGAAGAGGCGTGTTTTTTCCAGCCGAAGTACGAACTGCGAGACACTCGTCTGAGATTGCCCGAAGCCCGACAGGTCCAGCAGGTATCGTTGGTAGATGACAGCTTGGCCAGCGGCGGGAGGGCTTGCGTGGATGCCGGCGTCAACCGGCGCGAGCGAGCAGCGATCCAGCACCACTTCTTCGGTAAGGTTGCGAGCGACCATCGCCAGCAGGAGGCTCCAGTCCGGGTTTTGAGCCAGAACTCTCGTGGCTGCGAGTTGCTGGGATGATTCCGTCACCGATTCGCGAAGCTCGTGGATCTGCTCGGCGGAGGCGCGGAACCGCTTGGTGGTCTCGCTCATTTTAGTGATGATGTCGCCGCTATCATCCTGCCCGAAGGCGAAGCACGCCACGTAAGCGCAGACCAGCAGCACGCCGTAGGCACCCAGTGCCGTTGCCCATGAGCGCACGCGGCGAATTCGGTATCGCATTTCGCGCCGCCGGGCCGGTATTAGATTAGCGCGAGCCAAAGCGTCAGTCCTCCTCCGCCCATGCCAGCCCCGCCGCAACGACCAGGGTCGAGCCGTAATCGCGGTCCAGCGATTCCGGCCCATCCGCCAACTCCGCCATCCTGGCCGCACACACGGGCCAGTCCATGGCTTCGGCGAGGGATTCGGCCAACCCATCCAGTCGGGCGCCCCCGCCGACCAGCAGCAACCGGTCTGATGCGGCGTCTGGATACTGGTTGGAAACGTACGACAACGGGATTGTCATTTCTTCGATTATCCCAGCGACATAGCGATCGAGGCAGTCGCCGACGGTCTGGGTGTGCGGGTGGGCCTGGTTGGTGTCGGAGAGCATCTTCTCGGCCTGCGCCACGTCAAGGCTCAACTCGCTGGCAAGGTTTTCAACCATCGCACCGTAGGCGCTCTTGGGCAACTTGCGTTGGTATATAACCACGCCGTTGTAGAGCAGCACGAGTCTGGGGGCAGTCCAGCCCAGGTCGAGTATTCCCGCAAGACCCATCGAAGCATTCAGCAGCGGCCCGCAAGCCCTGGCCATTGCTTGCGACTGTATCTCGAGCCGTTCCACGCGGAAGCCCTCGGCCTCGAAGCAGTCCAGCAGGCTATCGGCGTCGGCATGTGTGCAGGCGGCGCCCATCATGAAGGTTGTGTTGGCGGCCCGAGCGGGAGCAGGCAACTGCCAACTCGCCATCTCGAATGACTGCGCGTCGCACTGGTGCATCCTCGCCAGTTCGCTGCGGGCGAGCATTTCTATCGGCGCGCCCGAGTCCACTGGCGGCAGTTCCATTATCCCGGTCAGCAGCTTTTCGTTTGGCACGGCCAGCACAAGCCGGTTCCCGCGGAAGCCCGATTCGCTTAACTTCTCGCGAAGCCGGCGCACCTCCGCGCCGGTAATGCCGGGGTCCTGGCTATTGCGTTTCAGTCCAGCGGCAGCGCTGATCTGCCATTTCCCGCCGTTGCGAGAGAACTGCACAGCCTTGATGTATCTCTCGCCGACATCCACGCCGATGGGAGAGCAGTTTGTCATAACAGGCCACTTCATCGTCAGCCTTTCCCGACCAGGCCAGTCACGTCGAACAGCGGCGTGAAGATGCTCAGCGCCACGAAACCAACCATAACGCCCATGAATATGAGGATCACCGGCTCGATTATGCTGATGAGACCCTTGAGCAGGACCTCGTTCTCTTCGTCCATGAACTCGGCCGTGTCCAGCAGCAGGGCCGAAAGCTGCCCACTCTGCTCGCCGCTGCGAGTGGCTTCGTAGATCGAGGGGTGAACCAGCGGCGAGTCCTTGAAGGCCGCACTTATCGGCTGGCCTCGCGAGACAGCCTCGGCTGCGCGATCCATCAACGCTTGGTAATGAATGTTGCTTACCGAACCGCGACTCAACTGCAGGGCCTCGAGCATCGGCAGGTGGCTGTCCAGCAGCACGCCCAGCAGGCGGGCTATCCGGGCTGTGGCGAAGCTTCGCACCACGTTGCCCACCGCCGGCAGGCGAAGCACCACGGTATCGCAGAAGCGCTTGCCGGGCTTGCTGGCGAGAAACATTTTTATCCCCACGCCTGCCGCAACCAGCACGCCTACCAGGACGGGCCAATACGATTTCAGCGCGCCGCTCAGGTCGATAAGAAACTCCGTCGTAGCCGGCAGCGGCACAGCCAGCGAATCGAAGAGTAATTTGAACCTGGGCACCACCAGCAGGAGCATCACCACGAAGACTATCACCGACACGACCGTCAGCAGGGCCGGATATATCATCGCGCCCTGGACGGCCCGGCGTACGTGCAGTCGCTTGCGGATCAACTGGGCAAGGCGGTCCAGCACCATCGCCAGCTTGCCGCTGGTCTCGCCGGCGGAGATCATGTTGCGATATACCTCGTCGAAGTAGTCCGGGCGGCTTGCCATTGCCACCGAAAGCGGGACGCCTTCCTCCAGCTTGCCCCGGATGTCCGCGATGACCTTTCGCCAATTCAGGTCGCGGGTCTGACGCTCCAGCGAGCGAAGCCCTTCCGCCAGGGGCGTGCCGGACCTGATCAGCATGAAGAGCTGCCGCGTGAACATGGCGACGTCCTTGATCTTGGACGTCTTGCTTCGCGGCAGGCGCAGGCCACCCGATGCCGAAGTCGGGGTGCTGTCCTCTATCGGCCCGGCAGAGGCTGGGCGGATGTCCGCGACGAAAAGATCCCGGTGCCGAAGGCGCTCAGTCGCCTCGGCCTCGGTCGGCGCGTCGATCACATCGGTGACCTCGCGGCCTGACTTCTCGAATGCCCTGTATGCCAGTTTCATGTCATTGCCCTATTTGGCGATTGTCTCAGCCGGTTCGGGTTGCGGTCTTGCCCTCACCGAGCCCGAGTCGGAGAAGTCCTCGCAGTGCGTTACGGACAGGGCCTCTTCCAGGCTCGTCCGCCCCTCGACCGCCACAAGCACGCCTTCCTCCCTCAGCGTCGTGCCGCCCAGTTGCAGCCAGGCCTCGCGAAGCTCCTGCGTACTGACGTCGCGACGCATCATCCGGCGAAGTTCCGGACCCACTTCCATTACCTCGTAAATACCGGCGCGACCGGCGAAGCCGGAGTCATAGCAGTGCGAACAGCCTGCGCCACGATTGAAAGTCCGGGGAACGTCGTCGGCCAAACGGGCCTCCTTGAGGAAGGCCTCGTCCGGATGGTATGTTTCCAGGCAGTTCGGGCAAATCGTACGCACCAGCCGCTGGGCGATCACGCCGTTGAGCGCTCCGGAAAGCAGGTACGGCTCGATGCCCATGTCCACGAGCCTCGCCACCGACCCGGCCGCGTCATTGGTGTGAAGAGTCGCCAGCACCACGTGCCCGGTAAGGGCCGCCTGCACCGCCACGCGGGCAGTAAGCTCGTCGCGAATCTCGCCGACCATGATTACGTCTGGATCCTGGCGAAGGATGCTGCGAAGGGCACGCGGGAAAGACATGCCGATCGATTCCTGAACCTGGATCTGGTTGATAAGGTCCAACTGGTATTCCACCGGATCCTCGACGGTCATGATGTTTCGCTCGGGACTCCGCAGAACGCTAAGGGCAGAGTAAAGCGTCGTTGTCTTGCCGCTGCCGGTCGGGCCGGTCACCAGCACCAGCCCGTAAGGCCGATGCAGCATGGCCTGGAACGAGTCCAGCGCCTTGCGGCGAAAGCCGAGCTGCTCCATCTTTACGTTGAGCCTGGCCTTGTCCAGGATGCGAATGACGATCTTCTCGCCAAGCACCGTCGGCATGGATGAGATGCGCAGGTCGATCTCCCGGCCCTCGGCCTGGAGGCGAACACGCCCCTCCTGCGGCAGGCGACGTTCGGCTATGTCCATGCGCCCGGATATTTTAACGCGAGAAATAATGGCTGAGTGCATCCCGGCCGGAGGTCGCATCAGGTCGCGCAAAACGCCGTGGACCCGGTAGCGGATGCGCGTGGCCTTGAGGTCCGGTTCGATGTGAATGTCGCTGGCGGAATCCTTTATGGCCCGAAGCAGCACGCGGTTGACGAGGCTGACGACCGGACTGCTGGCATCGGTGTTCTCGAGGTCGCCCATGCCGGCGTCACCTTCATCCGGCTCGCTCTCGACGTATTCGAGTTGCTCGGCCTCGCCGGTGCCCAGAAAGCCCTCCGCCGGGGCCGAGTCGATGCCGACGTCGATGGCGAGGAGGATTTCGTTCTCCAAAGCCAGTACAGGACGAATGTTACAGTCGGTCATCTGCCGCAGCCGGTCAATGCTCGCCAGCGACTGGGGCTCGGCCATTGCGACGGTGAGCATGTCTCGCAACTTAAACATCGGCAAGACTTTAAGCCGCTTGGCCTCCTCCCGGCCAATCAGGGCCAAAAGCTGGCCGTCGAACAAGCCCCGCCGCAACCGACAGCCGCGAATCCCCATACGCCTGGACAGCGCCGCGATGATATTCTCGCCCGTGACGAGCTTCTGCTCGACGAGCATCTCGCCGAGAAGCCGACCGGTCTTCTTCTGCTCGGCGAGGGCCTGGGTCAATTGCTCAGGAGTGAGCAGACCATCCTCGACGAGAGCGTCGCCGATCCGAACTCTAGTCTGCGACGGCTTCATGCGAGACTCCCGACAGCAGCCTCGAGGTTGTCGTACTGCTCGAACATCGATGCAATCTCAGTTAATTCAAGGACTTCGCGAACCGTTTCGTTCGCTCCGATAAGGATCAACGCCTTGCCGGAACGGATGAGCTTCTCGGTCGCCTCGACGAGTACCTCCAAGGCCGGGCTGTCCAGGAGAGTAACCTTGGCCATGTCCATAACAAACTGCCCCGGACAGTCGCGCAGCAACTCCTCAAGCCGATTGCCCAAACGTTCGGAATCGGAGCCCATAATGGCCCCGATAGGTTGCAGAACCATCACGTCGCCTTCTCGCTGTTCCGCAAGGTTCATACAGGACCCTTTCTCAGCCAGCTCATCACTGCAACTCCATCGTCGGACAGACCGTGCCGCCGGACCGCAAACCCTGTGCGGACCCGTATTGCAGCACTGTCCGGAATGTCTTTGTTACCCATCGGCACCATGAGTCGCGACTTGAGTAACATCCGCCGGATGGCCAGGATCCGCCGACAGGACGGGGTGGCGTACCCGGCAAAGTCGCGGCGGATCGCCAACAGGAAGGATTTCCGCGCGGTCCGCAGCAGTCCACGATGGGTTCAAAGCTAGGTGCGAACATGGTTGCGGTCTGCCTGGCCGTAAAACGAAAGGTGGTTTCAATGAACGCCAAGATTGCCTGTGTAGTCTCCGCAATCGTCGCTGTCGCCTTTCTGGCCTGTCCGGCAGGGGCTCGTGCTGCCCAGAACCGCCAGGATGTCCTCATCGCGGACTTCGAGGGCCAGACTTATGGCCAGTGGAAGGCTAAGGGCGATGCCTTCGGCGCCGGCCCCGCCAAGGGCACGCTTAAAGGCCAGATGCGCGTCAGCGGATATCTCGGCAAGGGGTTGGTCAACACCTACCTCGGCGGCGACGGTGCCACCGGCAGGCTGACGAGCCCGCCGCTCAAGATCGAGCGGAAGTACATCAGCTTGCTCAT
Source organism: uncultured Planctomycetaceae bacterium (assembly GCA_964564285.1). GTDB lineage: Bacteria > Planctomycetota > Phycisphaerae > SM23-33 > SM23-33 > JAUWQU01. Next base: position 9,007 of record CAZMBZ010000148.1, read on the forward strand.
CGGCGGCGGCAGGCATCCCGGCCTGACGTGCATCAACCTGCTGGTTGGCGGCAAGTGCGTCCGCACCGCCACGGGCTACAATAACTCGCCTGGCGGCAGCGAGGCCCTCGCCTGGCAGTCGTGGCTGGTGGCGGACCTTGCGGGCAAGACGGCGACGATACAGATCGTCGATAAGCGAAAGGGCGGTTGGGGACACATCAACGTGGATCAAATCATGCAGAGCGACAAGAAACGACAGTCAGCCGGGCCAGCGACGCCTCCTCCGGCCGTGACGGCATCGCGGGAAATCACCATCGACAAGCGATACCTCCACTTGCCCATCAGAAACGGTGCGACCAAGTGCCGCATGAAGTTCATCGTCGACGGCGAGACCGCCCGTGAGTTTACTATAGAACTTGCCGAGGGCGAGCCGGACTTCTGGGTCTTCGCGGACATGGCGGACTTCGCAGGCAAGGCCGTCCGCATCGAAGTTGACAAGCTGCCCGAAGGCTCGAAGGGTCTCGATGCGATAACCCAGGCCGACGACGTGCCCGACGCCGCCGGGATGTACAAGGAAAAGCACCGCCAGCAGTTCCACTTCTCAAGCCGGCGCGGATGGAACAACGACTCCAACGGCTTGGTCTATTACAAGGGCGAGTACCACCTCTATTACCAGCACAACCCCTACGGCTGGAAGTGGGGCAACATGCATTGGGGTCATGCCGTCAGCACCGACCTGGTCCACTGGAAGGAACTGCCCGTCGCGATTTATCCGCACCGCTTCGGCGACTGGGTTTTCTCGGGCAGCGCGGTTGTCGACGCCGACAACACCGCCGGCTTCAAGACCGCGGGCGAGGACGTCATCGTCGCCGCCTACACTAGCACCGGGCGCGGCGAGGCCATCGCATACAGCAACGATCGCGGGCGCACGTTCACGGATTATCCGGGCAACCCCGTCGTAAAGCACAACGGGCGAGACCCGAAGGTCATCTGGTACGCACCGGGCAAGCATTGGGTGATGGCCCTGTTCGACCAGGCTGGCAAGAGCCGAGGCATTGCGTTTTACACCTCGACCAACCTGAAAGACTGGAAGCTCGCCAGCCGCATCGACGGTTATTTCGAGTGCCCGGAGATATTCGAGATCGCCCTGGATGGCAAGGCTGACAGCAAGAAGTGGGTCGTCTACGGCGCCGACGGTAAGTACGCGATAGGGTCGTTCGACGGCAAGACGTTCACGCCGGAAGGCGACAGGCTGCGGTTCCACTATGGCAACTGCTTCTACGCCTCGCAGACCTTCAACGACATCCCCGCCGACGATGGCAGGAGAATCCAGATCGCCTGGGGACGCATCAACACGCCGGGCATGCCCTTCAACCAGTGCATGCTCTTCCCCGTCGAACTGACGCTGCGAACGACCGACGCCGGCCCGCGAATGTTTATCATGCCGGTTCGCGAGATCGAGAAGCTACGCGAAAAAAAGCACGAGTGGAAGAACGCGGACCTGGCGACCGCCGACCGAAATCCTCTGGCCGGGATCGACGCCAAGCTGATTGACATCAGCGCCGAGATCGACTGCGGCCAGGCCAAGGAAGTCGGCTTCAACATTCGCGGCACGAGGCTTATCTACGAAGTCGCCAAGCAGCGTCTTGTCTGTCGGAACAAATCCGCCCCGCTGAAATGCCCCGACGGCAAGCTGAAGCTTCGCATCCTGGTCGACCGCACGAGCATCGAGATATACGCCAACGACGGGCTGGTCTACATGCCCATCGGAGTGATTCACCCGGAGAAGAATCGCTCGCTGGAGCCCATCGGCGACGCAACCGCCACGAAGCTGACGGTCTGGGAACTCCGCTCGGCCTGGAAGTAGTAATTGTGGAATGTACGCACGGTCAGGGCTTTTAGCCTTGGAGATCTCTTTGAGTTTGCTTTACTCTGAAGAGCCATACCAAACGCTGGATGATAGGGAGCAACTGTTATGAACGAAACGTTAATCGGTCTTTGTGCTGGCGCCTTGCTGCTGGCGGTTGTCACGTCGGCATCCGTCGCCAACGATGGCAACCTGACGCTCTGGTACGACAAGCCTGCCGCCAAGTGGACCGAGGCGCTGCCCATCGGCAACGGGTCCATGGGGGCGATGGTCTTCGGCGGCGCGCCGGTCGAGCGGATTCAGTTCAACGAGGATACGCTCTGGGTCGGCAAGCCGCACGACTACGCCCATGAGGGCGCGGCAGAGAAGCTGCCGGAAATCCGCAAGCTGCTCTTCGAGGGCAAGCAGCGCGAGGCCGACAGGCTTGCGATGCAAACGTTCATGAGCGTTCCGCTACGACAGACGGCGTACCAGGCGTTCGGCGATATCGAACTGACCTTTCCAGGCCACGATAAGCCCGCGACGTATCGGCGGCAGTTGGATATCTCCCAGGCCGTCACGTCCGTGCGGTACAAGATCGGCGATGTCACCTATACCCGCGAGGTGCTGGCCAGTTATCCCGGCCAGGCCATCGTGGTTCACGTCCAGGCCGACAAGCCCGGCAAACTGGCCTTCACGGCCAACCTCAAGTGCCCCCACAAGGACGCTACCGTCTCTGCCTTGGGCGCGGATGGCATCGTGCTCCGCGGACAGCTTCCAAAGCCGCGAAGCGTGCTGTCGTTCGAGGCCCGGCTTGTCGTATCGACCGACGGCGGCGCGGTAAAGGCCACCGACAACGGCATCGAGATCAGCGGCGCGACCTCCGCAACGCTCAAACTCGTCGCCGCGACCAGCTACAAAAACTTCCGCGACGTCTCCGGCGATCCCGCGGCCAGGTGCGAAAAAGCCATCGCTGCCATCGCCCAACAGAGCTACGCCGAGATGCGTAAGGCCCACGTCGCCGACCACAGCAAGCTCTTCGACCGCGTCGCTATCAACCTCGGCGCCAGCGACCCAGCCGTCGCCAAGCTGCCGACCGACCAGCGAATCAAGGGCTTCGACAAGGACGATCCCCAACTTGCCGCCATGTACTGCCAGTTCGGGCGATACCTGATGATCGCCGGGAGCAGGCCCGGATCCCAGCCAGCGAACCTCCAGGGAATCTGGAACGAATCCAACCGCCCGCCGTGGGGCAGCAAGTACACCGTCAATATCAACACCGAGATGAACTACTGGCCCGTCGAGGCCGCCAATCTCGCCGAATGCGTCCTGCCGCTGCTGGGCATGATCGATGATTGCGCTATCACCGGGCAACGCACGGCGAAGGCCCATTACAACGCGCGCGGATGGGTCCTGCACCACAACACCGACCTGTGGCGCGGCACGGCCCCGATCAACGCCGCCAACCACGGGATATGGCAGACCGGGGGGGCATGGCTGTGCCAGAATTACTGGTGGCATTACGAGTTCGGCGGCGACAAGGACTTCCTCGCCAAACGGGCGTACCCAGCCATGAAGGGAGCGGCGATGTTCTTCGTGGACAACCTCGTCGTCGATCCGCGAAACGACAAGGGCTGGCTGATTTCAACGCCGAG
>CAZMBZ010000149.1:0-12355 GCA_964564285.1 uncultured Planctomycetaceae bacterium
GAAAACGCAGGCAATGCCTTAGCATTGCCGAGTATTTCTGACGCAGACGCGCAGGCATTCGGGCCGCTCGCAGCAAGGACAGCTTTCTAAACGGGCTGCTAGGTGCGACGTTCAATCTCGCCCTCACCGGCGACTCTCCTTCAACGAAGGTACAGCCCCTTTTCTCGAATAAAATCCGCAACAGCATCGCACACCAGGTAGCGAATTGGCAGTCCGGACGCGACCCGGCGGCGAATATCCGTCGAAGATATGTCGATCAGCGGCGTGGCCACGACTCCGCGGGCAAGTTTCTCGGCCCGCTCGGGACCCATCCGGGCCGACAGGTCGCCGAGGATCTGCTCGATACGTTCGTGCCAGGGCGGCCGAAGAGCGACGATGATCGTCGCAAGGTCCACCACCTCGTTCGCCCTGTGCCAGTTCGGCAGGTCAGCCAGCATATCAGCGCCGACAATCCAGTGAATCTCCCCCCCACCGCGGCTTTTGTGCAGGGCATCCAGGGTGTCGAAAGTATAGCTCTTACCCGTCCGGCGCAGTTCCATAGCGGAGACGTCGAACATCGGGTCGTCCGCCACGGCCAGGCGGAGCATATCGAGCCTATCCGCCCCATCGGCGCTGGCCTGGACCTTGTGCGGCGGGCTGGCTGCGGGAAGCAGGACAACCTTGTCGTACCCACATTGCTCCGCCACAGCTCGCGCGGTGATGAGGTGCCCGTAATGCACCGGATCAAACGTGCCGCCGTAAAGGACCATCCGGTCAGTCATATTGGTTCCTTAGTAGCCGGTAGCCGGCCCGCCTATAGTAGACTCTTGGCCCAGGCTTGCAAGGCGAAGGCCCGATGACCAGAAGGGGCAAACCCCGCGAAGCCCGGCTCGCTGGCTACATGCGCGACAGGAAGATCGGGTTTGTCCAGGCCCTTCGTCCGGCGGCATCGGTGACTGCGGCGCGGATGTACGCCCTTTGGCCTGCGTCGATCGCGAACGTCGTGATCTGCTTGCCTTCCTTGGCCCTGCGCCTGGCGCCGGATCCGTTGGTGGATACGAAATGGATCGTTTTGACCGGCGAGCAGCGCAGGCGAACCTTCCCGCCGACGACCCGGAAGTCGTGGATCTTCGGGCCGCACGACCCGTAGCATGCCCCGTTTCGCAGGGCCTTCAGCACGTTGGCAACCGACAGCGACGGCATTTTCAGCCACGTCCAGCCTTCGAACATGTCCGCCTCCGGGCCGCCGTGAGCGTCGTCGACCGCCACGGCCGGCATGACAAAGCCACGGTCCAGCCCGTGGGACCACTCGTTTTCACTGCAAGCCCTGCCGGCTCGGTCGCACGTGGTGTTGTAGACCTCCATGGCGGCCAGACCCTTGAGGCCCACGTAGTCCGACAGCATATGGCCGGTCCAGTAAGGGTGGGCCAGGATCGTCTCGCCGCCGGCGCGTTTGACCTGCGCGATGCACCGGTTGGCGTCATCGGGATGCCTCAAGGCCAGGCCATGCGGAACGTTGATGCCGACGAGGTGGTACAGCCCCGGCCGCGTGGCACAAGGCGGGTGGTACTCCATGCCACTGATAACCAGCATCTTCCTGTCGGACAGACCGCGGACGTCGTTGGTCGCGCGATGGTCGGTCAGGGCCAGGACATCGTAGCCCGCCCCGCGATATTGGACGACCCGATCGGCCGGACTGAACTGCCCGTCCGACGTCGTCGTGTGCGTGTGGAGGTTGGCCTTGTACCACCGCCCCGGCAACTCAAAGGGATTCACGAAACGACGCATGATTACTCACCTTCCTGTTCATTAAAAACGACATGTCTTGCACAAGCCCTGAACATTACACCCGGACCGCTGCCGTATCAACTGATCGACAGCGCCACCACGCACAACGCCGCAGCCGCCAGGGCCGCCACCTTCCTGGTGCCAAAGACCTCGCTGTGGAACATGACACCCAATACGGATGTCAGCACAAAACTCAATTGTGAGATCGGCACGACGATCGAGGCCTCGCCAAACCGCGTGGCCCTCAAAAGAAAGTACACGATGCCGCAGATCAGCAGCCCGCTGAGGACCGCGAACCGCCACGTGCGCCGACCCGGGCGAGCCGGCTCGCCGCGAATCAGCGAGAAGGCCAAGCCTCCAACCACCCAGCACAAGCCGCTGATGGTCAGCATCTGGAACTGCGGAATGCCGTGTACGGAGGCGAGCTTGTAGAGAATACCCATCCCCGCCCTCAGCAAGCAGGCAACCACCAGCGCCCCAATGGCAAATCCGTAATGTCGCCCGGCCTGATGCGGACCGTCGCGCCGGCCATTGCGAAGCAGCACGATGCTCAGCCCGCCAAGGCAGACGCCGACGATCTTCCAAGCCGTAACGGATTCGGCGAGCAGCGCGACGCCCATCACGGCCACGACGACCAGGTTCAGCCGGTAAATCGTCGCTCCCGTGCCCGCTGGCACAACGCGAAAACTGCCTATTAAAAGCAGGTTGGCCAGTACCGACATCACTCCGGCTGCCACGGAGATCGGCCAATACACGAGGGTCGGCGCGGTCTCGGTAGTCAGCATTGCCACGCCGAAGACAATCGCCCACACCAGGCCCGCGCCCGTGACGAACCGCCCCAGCGGTTGGCCGTCCTTGTGAATGTACTGCTTGAAGACGAAATCGTTGACGCCCGCGAAGCCCAGGCTCGCCAGTGCGAGCAGGATACCCATAACACTCTTCCTTCGGATGGTCAGCTCGCCCGCGCGGGCCAAAAGTAAAACATGATTCCATCACGGTTCAAAAAATCGACAAGCTCGTCTTCGGTTCCCGCAAGGGGGCATTGCGATGCACCGGCCGGTCAGTTAGAATGCTCAGTCTATACTGAGAGATTATCTGATGCTGGCCAAGAGAATAATACCATGCCTCGACGTTGAGAAGGGGCGGGTCGTCAAGGGCGTCAACTTTTTGAACCTCCGCGACGCCGGCGACCCAGTGGAAATTGCCCGCCGTTACGACGCCGAGGGTGCCGACGAATTGGTGTTTCTGGACATCACCGCCAGTCACGAGGCGCGTGACATCATCATCGACATGGTCCGCAGGACGGCCGAGGAAATCTACATGCCTCTGACCGTCGGCGGCGGCGTGCGCACCCTCCAGGACTTCAGCAACCTGCTCAACGCCGGGGCGGACAAGGTAGGCATAAACTCCGCAGCGGTCAGCAACCCAGCCCTTATAACGGCGGCGTCGAAACGCTTCGGTGCCCAGTGCGTGGTGGTGGCCATCGACCCCAAGCGAACGATCAAGAACGGTCGCGAGTTCTGGGCCGTTCATATAAATGGCGGGCGGGTGCCAACGGGCCTCGAGGCCGTCGCCTGGGCGAAGCAGGTCGAGGACCTCGGCGCCGGTGAGATTCTCTTGACGGTAATGGACGCCGATGGCACGCTGGCGGGTTATGATATCGAGATAACCCGCGCCGTAGCCGAGGCGGTAAGCATACCGGTGATCGCCTCCGGCGGCGCCGGAAGCACCGAACACCTTTACCAGGCGCTGACCGAAGGCAAGGCCGATGCCGCTCTGGCGGCAAGCATTTTCCACTTTGGCACGTACACCATCGCCCAGGCCAAGCAATACCTGGCCGAGCGAGGCGTGCCTGTCCGATTCGCTCCCCCGGCCAGTAAAAACGCCGCGGGTTGACATAACATTGACCGCGCCCAGGCCTTGAACCACAGACCAAAAGGCAGGCGCCACGGAGCAAATATGGCACAGATCGCGAACGTCCCGGAGTTCGGTATGGCCCTGCCGGCTGTCAAGGTCGCCTTAATGCTGCTGTTGATGCTGCCCTGGATGTGGCTGACAGCGTGGGTTAATGAGGACACCATCCTCGCCCGCGCGGACAAGGTGAAATGGAATGCCCTGACGATAGGCAGCGGCTTGTTGGGATTCCTGCTCTGGCTGGTCATGCCCTTTTACATCGTCGGCATGCTGTTCTATCTCGTGCTGGCTGGCGGCGGGCTGCTCGCTTACGCGACCTATCGAAACGGCAAGGTCCCGCCCGAGCAGAAGGTCCTCACGAAAAATCACCTGGCCGGGCTGTTGCGCGGCAAAGGCGGCAAGAAGGGCCTCGATATCGAGATCCTCACAAAGGTGACGATCTACGACAACTACGAAAAGATCGTCTTTCCACCAGACCCCACCACCGCCGACGAGAAAGACATTAGCGCGTACAATCACGCCCAGGAGTTTCTATTCGATATCGCTTGGCGCCGCGCCAGCGAGGTGGTTCTGACCCCGGCTGGGGCCAACTCGCGAGTGCTGTTCGTTATCGACGGCGTCGCACACGAGCGTCCGACTATTCCCTTGGCACAGGCCGAGGAGATGATCCAGTTCATCAAGGAAATCGCCGGCATGGAAGTCGACGAGGTCCGCCGCCCGCAAAAGGGCAAACTGTCGGTCGACAGCCAGGAAACCAATACCCGCGCCGACATGGAAGTCAACGCAGCGGGCACGACCGGAGGCCAGAGGCTCATCTTCCGCATCATGCAGGAAGTGGCGAGGATCAACCTCGGCGAACTCGGCATGCCCGACGAAATACTCGGGCGGATCAGCAGCATCGCCCAGACAAAGAACGGGCTCTTCATCTGCTCGGGCCGACGCGGCAGCGGCGTGACCAGCACGCTGTACTCCATGCTCCGTCAGCGAGACGCCTTCATGAGCAGCATTGTCACTCTGGAAGCCAAGCCCGCCGTCGAACTGGAGAATATCACACAGAACGTCTACGGCGAGAACGACAAACCTTCCGATACGCTCTCGGTCGCGATCCAGCGAGGGCTCGACGTGCTGATGATCGACAAGTGCCCCGACAGCGAGACTGCCAAGGCTCTGACGGAACTGGCTGCGAAAAAACCTGTTGTCGTGGGTATGCAGGCCAATGACACCTTCTCGGCCCTGGCTAAGTGGGTCAAACTCGTCGGCGACGCCAAGCCAGCCGTGGAAATCCTCCGAGGCGTGGTCTGCCAGATGCTCGTCCGTCAGCTCTGCCCCAAATGCAAGGTCGCCTACAAACCCGATAAAGCCCGACTGGCGAAGCTGAACCTCGCCTCCGCGGACATTGACAACTTCTACCGCCCGCCCGCCAAAGACGACAAACCCGGCGAGGACGGCAAGAAGGAAATCGAAGTCTGCCCCGAGTGCCAGGGAAGCGGGTACAAAGGGCGTATCGCCGTCTTCGAGCTGCTCAAACTCACGCCCGAGATCCGCGAGCTCATCAAGGACGGCGCGACCGTCGCGCAGATTCGCGCCGCCTGCCGCAAGAACGAGATGCTGTACCTCCAGGAGATGGCCATGCGCCGGGTCATCGATGGCACGACAAGCGTTCAGGAAGTCGTCCGAATCGCCCAGCAACAGAAACAGGCCGCAAAGAAATAACACCCCGGCCGGAGAATAGAAAACGATGCTGATCATCATCCTAGCGACAGTCCTCATACTGGCAATGACGGCCTTTCTGCTGAGCCAAGGGCTCTTCAGTTCAATGATCATGGCCATTCTGTCCATGCTCTGCGCGGCCTTTGCGCTGAATGCATACCCGGCACTGGCAGCGGAGTATCTCTACGGCCGGCAAGGCCCCATCGCCGATGGCGTGGCTATCATCGCCCTTTTCGTGATCCCGCTGATCATCGCCCGTTTCCTGGCTGATTTTCTCGTGCCCAAGAACGTCGAGTTCAGCGTCTGGATCGACCGCATCGGCGGCGGCGTCTTCGGGCTCCTGGCCAGCATGACTATGGTAGGAATGGTGCTGGTAGTCATGCAGACGCTGCCATTCGGCGAGACCATCATTGGATTTCAACCATACGACAACGCCCTGCAGCGCAGCCAGCGAGTCTGGCCCTTCTGCCCGGATGACTTCGCCGTCAGCCTGGGCAGCCTCGGGTCGGTTGGCGCATTCGGCGGGCAGGGAAGCTTCAACGACCTGCACGCCGACTTCCTGCGCGAGGCCGCCGCATCCCGTAACACTGCCGGCGCCAAAGGCACGACCTTTGCCCGCCCCAATAGCCTGCGAATCCGCTCGTCGTACTTGCCCATCCCGGAGAACATTCCCTTCTATGACAAGATTCCGACAGATCCGCTCATGATCGAGGGTGCGATGAGCCAGGTACTCCTTGTCGGCACGGAGGTGGGGGGCGACGCCAGTGACGAGGATGAGTGGATCCGCCTTGCCGGCACGCAGTTCAGGCTCGTAACGCGAAAAACCGAGGGCAAGCAAGGCGACATAGACAACAAGGTCAAGCTCGTGGGCGATCCCATAGACCACTACCCAGTGGGATACTTCCGGGCCGTCGGCGAAACTCCGACCTGGAAGTTGAAAAAAGCTACCGTGGATAATGGCACCGCCCAGGTCGGCAAGCTCCTGGTCACCATACCCCCCAACAAAACCAAAACAATCTATTGGATCTACAGAATCGGCCAGGACGAGATGCCGGACTACATGGTCTTTCGGCGGGTATCCAGCAAGAAGGTGTCCAAGCCGAGAATCGAAATGCCCAAGCTGCCCAAGCCAAAGGCCACCCCTGCCAAGAAAAAGCCCGCCAGATAACCGAAGCGCGGAAATGGATTTCTGCGCGGCCTCGAATCACACTGCCAAGTACGGGTCGCGATCGCGCGATGACTCGACAAGCTTCAGCTTGCCAAGCACCTCCGCCGCACGATGTGCCATCGCGCGAATACCTATTCGCTCGGAATAACCGTGCCCCAGGCACAACACGGTAAGCCCGGCCTCGACGGCGTCCAAGGCGTCGTGATGGCCCATCTCGCCGGTAACGTAGAGGTCGGCTCCCTGCCCGGCCGCGACAGGCCAGTACGATCCGCCGGAACCGCTGAAAACCGCCACGTTGCGAACCAACCGGCCCCTGCCATCGGGCTTGCCCGCACCGGCCGGGGCGGCAAGACGCACGCTCGGCGCGCCCGTGGCCTTCTTGAACTTCGCGATTATCGACCGCACTGTGGCCGGACGACTCAGCGCACCGATCCGCCCGCCGCCGCAGCCGGAGGGGAAATCCTCCAGCGGGTAAACATCAATCGCCGCCTGCTCGTAACTGTGGGCACCGCGAATGGCCTCGCACACGACGGGGACCTTGGACCGCAGACAAACAACCTCCAACTTCAGTTCCTCGACCACCTCTTGCTGTCCAGCCCTGCCAATGGCAGGGTGCGTGCCAAGCTCACCGCAAAACGAACCGAGCCCGTGGGCCAAAAACGCACAGTTCCGGTAGTTGCCGATCTGTCCGGCCCCGGCGTTAAACGCCGCCTCGCCCACGCGGCTGGCATCATCCGGCGGAACGAAGACCGCGACTTTGCACTGTTCGCGTCGTACCGCCGGGATGATCGCGCGGCGATCCTGCAAGCCCAGCACGTCGGCCAGGACATCGTTGGTGCCACCCTGGGCACTATCCAGATTGGTGTGGGCCGCGTAGATCGCCACGCCGGAACGAATGGCCTCGTAGACCACCGGCTTAGTCCCGGCCGTGATGCGAGCGACGGGCTTGAAGATCACCGGATGGTGTGCCAGGATCATCTGCGCTCCAGCCTTGACGGCCTCGGCAAGCACCGGTTCGGTAACGTCCATGCAGGCCATTAGATTTGTCACTCGCCGCTCGCGATCGCCGACGAGCAGACCGACGTTGTCCCAATCCTCAGCCAGGGCTGTCGGGGCCAAGGTTTCCAATACTCGGATGATATCGCCAACGTTCACGATGCATCTCCTTCTTTGTCAAGCCCGCACTCGCGGTCCAGCAACTCGCGGTAGGCCTGCATTATTCGCAGCGTCACCGGCCCTGGGGACTCCGTGCCGACAGAGTGACGCTCGACGCGAACCACAGGCCGGATTCCCGAGCAGGAGCCTGTCAGGAAAACCTCCTGCGCATCGAACAATTCGCGGATTGTCAGTGGTCGATCGTCAAAAACGGGCACGCCCATGCCGCCGCACAACTCCAGGACAGCCTCGCGAACGACACCTGGCAAGACCGGCGTCTCGGTCGACGGGGTTAAGACCTCCCCATTCAGCACCAGGAAAACACTACACGTGCATGCCTCGGCCAGGCGGTTGTCTTCGGTGAACCAGAGCGCCTCCTCGACACCCTTGCTGGCGGCTTCCTGGCGGGCGAGAATCCGCGGCAGGTAGCAGCCGGTCTTGCAGCCATACACCGGTGGACCCGAGCCCTGCCGCAAAGAGGAGATCGCCACACCCATGCCCTTTTCGTACCACTGCGGCGGATATTCCGGCAGAGGCGAGGCCGTGATAACAGTCGTCGGCTCGCCGCCGTACACGCTGCCCGGGGTAAGCGTGATCCTCACGCGCGCCTCGGTCAGTGCATTGGCGGCCAGCAACTTCGCCGTCGCGTCGGCGAGGGTGTCCGGCGTCGCATCTGTCTTCACGCCGAGCATCCGCACCGTATCGAACAACCTTGCCAGGTGACGATCCAGGCGAAATACGACCCCGTTGTGAGCCAGGGCAGTCGTAAACACCGACACGCCGTGCAAGAAACCTGCATCCGAAATGCCGATCCGCGCCTGGTCTTGCGGTAGGATCTGCCCGTTCAGAAAGACGTTCAACTCGCTCATGGTCGTGAGTTTACCCCCCAGGCAAGCTTATGAAAACCGATAAGTTGGCCCCGAGACGATCAAAGAGCAGGCGGCCTGAGCGTCCGGGACTTGGCCAGGCCGGAATTGACGGCGCGGAACATGCAGGCCCAGCCGGCATAATTCTGCTCCCGCCCATTTGCATATCGGAACCGTAGCGAGCTGACCGGATCCGTCAATATCCCGCTCGCAATACGCCATAATAGGTTCCTGACCGCGAATGCTGCCCTCAGGCGGAATGCGGTGAGACTCTACCGGTCGTCGGTGTCTCTCGGAATCACGTCGCAGGTTTCCATGTACCAGGTCAACATGCGCTCCTTGAGCGTGGTTGCGATGTCGGCATAGGCGGGGACATTGATCACGTTGTTGCACTCGCAGGGGTCCTTTTCGAGGTCGTAAAGCTCATCCATTTCGTAGTGCCGGCGGACGTACTTGTGCGTTTTGGTCCGGCACATCGTCGCCTTGGTGTGTTGAACGCCAAGGTCGTCGGTGGTCTGCAGGCGCAACCTCGGGTAATAAAGCCCGAATTCACTATCCTCATCGGAGCCGTTCGAGTTGCTCTCCCGTTCCATCGCCTGGACCTCGCCGATCAATCGGCCACCCTCGCTGAATGCCGCATCGCGATGCTCCTCGACCTCGTCGGCCAGGAGCGGCAAAAGGCTCTTGCCAAAGTGGTCGTAGCCGGGATCGATGCCCGTCAGTTCGTACACCGTCGCGGAAAAGTCAACCAACTCGACCAATGCATCGCTCACCCTCGGCTTGACCGGCACCCACGCGGGAGGCTTGACGACGAAGGGCACCTTGGCCAGGCAATCCTCGAACGTGTTCTGGGTCTTCTCGACGATCCCGAAATCACCCGTGTAGTCGCCGTGGTCGGAGAACATGAAGATGGCGCTGTCGTCGTACATGCCCGCCTCTTTCAACGCATCCATGATCATGCCGAATTGATGATCCACCCGCGAACACATCCCGTAATAGGTCGCCCGCAGTTCGGCCCATCGGTCCTCGGTCCAATTTTGCACGTTCTGCCACTCGGCGATTCCCTTCAGAATCGATGCCTTGCCTTCGTAATTCGGTGGGGCCAAGGGGCGCGGCGGCAACTTCGAGCGGTCGGTGATGCTGTACCAGGGCTCCTCGACGCAATAGGGTGGGTGAGGGTAGGAGATCGGAACGTAGAGGCAGAAGGGTTCATCGCCATCATAGGATTTGATCTTGTCGATGGCGCCGAGTACCTTCGTCCAATCGCCGTCGCAATAGATGTCCTTGTCGCCTTTGTCCAGCCTGCCCTTGAAAAAGCTGAAGTAATTGTCCTCGCCGAACTTGCCGCGCCAGCCCGTCGCATTGCCGTGGTTGCCCTCCTGGGGCGCGTACCCCCAACGCTCATAATCCTGGCTCGACGCGTTGAATCGCTCGTGGCAATATTGGTCCACTGGCTCCTGGCCCGGCGTCAAATCGTTCTTCCCGCCCCACCATACGTGGTAGCCGTCGTCCTTCACAATCTTGAGCAGGTTCGGCTCGTTCCACTCTGGATGCAACATGTGATACATAGTCCGGTGCCCGCGCACGTGCGGATACCAACCGGTCATGAAACTGCATCGGCTCGGCGTGCAGACGGTGTTCTGGCAGAACGCATTCCTGAACGATACACCCTCGGTCTGAACGAAACTGTCGATCACCGGCGTTACCGCCGCCGGATTTCCGTGACACCCCATCACGTCGGAACGCCATTGGTCCGGGTTGAAAACGATGATATGCGGTCTCTTCGCCATTGCAGGTTTCCTGTGGTTTATCTCAAAAGGCGTTCAATAGGTGACCATACCTTATATTGTTTTTCAAATCGCGAATCGAACGGCGAAACGCCTCGAAGTCTTCTGGCTTGTCAAAGACGTTCTGGCGATTTTTTCCACGGCTGATCACGGCTGATCACATGATAAATCAATCCCTTGCCAACAGGTCGTAAGGTCGAGGCATTGGCAAAGAGCATCACGGGCCAGCCCGAAACATCAAGAGCCCCGTTCTCTCCAGACCATCACAAACAGGCTCTAACTACCTGTAGCTAAGGCAGATAACATAGTTCTGACCCGTTTAGTCTCACTTATCAGTTTAGCCTCACAGCCTTCCGTGCTCGTGGATGGTTTCGTACATCGCCACGATGTTCTCGGTGGGCGAAACGGCCTGGATGTTGTGGCAGGGCGCGCAGATCCACCGAGCCGGGGCGAAGATACGAATGTTGTCGAGTACCTCGCGGCGGACGTCGTCGGGCGTGCCAAAGGCCAGCGTCTGCTGGTTGTCCACCGCCCCGTGGAAAGCGATGCTGTCGCCGAAGTCGCGAACCAGGCCTTCGCGCTCCATGCCCGGGCAGCGCCACTGGATGGGGTTGAGCACCTCGATACCCGTTACGTCGATCAGGTCCGGGATCACCTCCCGGGCGGCGCCGTCGGTGTGATAGAAGACGTGGATCCCGTGGCTGCGGGCCAGGTCGGCCATGCGCTTCTGGTTGGGCAGAATGAACCGGCGAATCTGCGGCAGGCCCATCAGCAGGCCGTGCTGGCTGCCGAGATCCTCGGCGACGTATGTCAGGTCCACCTTGCCGTGGGCAATCTCGAACATTCGCGAGTTGACGCGGTAGCTATAGTCGAAAAGCTTGGCAAGGATGGCGTCGGCCAGGTCGGGCTCGGTCAGCAGGTCCATCATCGCCTGTTCCATGCCGCGCAGGCTGCAGTACAGCAGGAAGGGTTCGTAACCGCCGCAGCGGACGGCGCGCCGGCCTGTGATGGCGGCAACCTGGCGGCGGAAGTCGTCCCAGTCGTGGGCGTCCGGGTTGGGCCAGGGGTATTCCTCCACCTGCTCGGGCTCGGTCATGTGGGCCAGCGGGTGATTGGCGACCTCGTCGTAAGAGCCCGTATCGTAGTCGACCCGGCGGTACCGCAGGCCAAAGATGCTTGCCTGCTCATCGCCGGGAAAGTGCATCACAGTGCGCCTGGCACCGATCGAGTCCAGCCCGTCAATGTGCAGCTTTTCGTACAGCGCGTCGCGGTCCGCGCAACCCAGGTCGGCCTGGAGGCGACGGGTGACCTCGCCGGTAGCCCAGTAGTCGGTGGGAATACGATCGGGCTTCTGACCAGCAAGTAGAGCCAGCCAGCGTTCACGCGGTGTCATCGCCATAAGTTTTTCTCACAGTCTCCGGCCCTGTGGGCCGAAACGTAAGCGGGCGAGTGCTCCGGCGTACATGTCGCCCTTGAAAACCCGGAGTTGTAAACCAGGATTTCCCATACAGTCCATTGCCGACGAACGCCGTCGGCCTTTCAAACAATACTATCGCTGAACCGAACATCCGCAAGCGTCTATTCTCCTGGCTAAAGGCGGCGCCACTCGGGTAGCTTTCAACCCAACCGTACAGCATTGCCTGTCCTAAAGTTAACGTAAAACGAAACGGAAACCGCTTCGGCTTACGGAATCGCTGCCGAGCCGTAGCAGTCCGTTTAGAAATGGGTCCGCCAGCGAGAGCGAGCAAGAATGTCGAGCATCAAGGAAGAAAACGCAGGCAATGCCTTAGCATTGCCGAGGCCTTTTTATACTGACGCAGACGCGCAGGCATTCGGGCCGCTCGCAGCAAGGGTAGCTTTCTAAACGGGCTGTTAGGCATCCCTGTCAGTTTTCGTGAGTTCCCCATTGCTTCTCATCCGCTCCCACGCGTCGAGTCTGGGTGCGTATTAACCAAGCAGTTTCCCAAGTCGGTCGAGGCCCTTGTCTA
>CAZMBZ010000150.1:0-12316 GCA_964564285.1 uncultured Planctomycetaceae bacterium
TGACGACCGGGTCCGCGTTTTGCCCGCCGGAAAAGTATTCAGCAACGCTTTCATCTTGTCCGCGACTTTCATTCCAGACGCCGCCGACCTAACGCGAGGCGTCTACGAGTGCCGCGTGGGCTTCACCGGCAGGCAGGCTGGCAAAGTTACGATCAAAGTGGCCCGGGAAGAAGAGATGCTGCTGGAGCAAACCGTTGATTTCAAGCCGGGCGACGTGAAACAATTCAGCGTGCCCGGTATCGCCGCTGACGGCAGCATTCTGTCGGCGATGTTGGCTGGCAGCGATGCGGTCACCGCAGACAGCCGGGCTGACTTCCAGTTGCCCGACCGCCGCCGAATTCTGGTTGTCCCGATAGACCGCATGGAACTGCCCCCGGGGTTGGTGACGGTTCTCGACAGCCTTCCGGAAGTTACAACTGAGACAGCCGTGGACGCGAACATGCCCGTGGTCAAAGTCGGCCTGGCGGATTCCGATGCTCATATACGGATCCATCCCACAAATGCAGCCAGCCAGTTGATGCCGATCCGCTCGTCAGATCATCCCCTGGTGGATGGTTTGGTGTTCGAAGACGCTCTCTGCCGCGCACCCGCCACGCCATTGAAAGCGGATAGCGGCAACCTGCCCCTCCTTACGGTGGACGGTTCCCCTGTTGTCACCGTGAATGCCAACGCCAGTCAGTTCGCCGTCAGCCAGGCCATCTTCGACGAAGATGCCAGTCTGGTCCGGCGGACAGGTTATATGGTGTTTTGGAGCAACGTGCTGCATCGCCTGGCCGGTTGGCGAAGCGAACCGCTGACCCTCTCGCCGATCCAGGCCAGCCGGTCCGTGGATACCGACTCCGCCAGCCAGATGCTGAAGGCCGACATGGGTAATTTCGATCTCGTTACGAAGGCCCAGGTCTCCGAACCCGCCGGAAACGGCGCGGCCCGGCTGCCAATCTGGCAAATGCTGGTCTTCGCCGCACTCGTGCTGCTGATTGTAGAAGCTGTCCTGAATATACGTGGAAGGATTTCCTGATGTTTCTGCAACCGCACCTTCTATGGTTGCTGCTACTGCCTGCACTGCTGGCAATCTATCAACTGCGAAAGCCAACCCATGTCACCGGCTCGCATAGGTTGTTGACCACCGGTCTGCGGCTGCTGGCATTGAGCATGGTGATCTTGGCCCTGGCGCAGCCCTTCCAGCAGACCCCCCAAACCAGCAGGCGCATCGTCGCGGTGGTTGACTGCTCGCCCAGCATGGGCAACGATGCCATGGAACAAGCCGCCGCCAAGCTCAATGCTCTGGTCGAACAGGTCGGGCGCGGGAACCTTCGCCTGGTGGTTTTCGGCGCTACCGCGCGTGAAGTTGCGATTGACGATACTATCCTCTCGGCTGACGGCTTGGCAAAGTTGCGTTTCACCGAACCGGGCAGCGCCGTGGCAGAGGCACTGGCGCTGGCCTCCACGTTGTGTCCCGACAATGGCAACGGTGAAGTGCATCTGATCAGCGATGGCCGCGAAACTGATGGCGACATGGTCAGTGCCGCCGCCAGGCTAGGCCGCCGGGGCCTTGAGTTGAAGATTCACGAACTCGGAACGCAAGCGCCGGATCCGATTCTACTGTGCAAAATGAGCGCACCGAGTGCTGCCGCCATCGGCGAAGCCGTAACCCTGGCTGCGGATGTTGAATGTCGAAACGAAGGCAAGACGAAGCTGACAGTAACCAATGACAAAGGTGAAACCGTCACCAGCAAGACGGTTCGTTTGCGGGCGGGAAAACAACAAGTGCTCTTCGAAGTGCGCCCGGAAGACAGCGGCCTGCAGCGCTATCATGTTTCTTTGGACGGAGGCGTCCAAGCCGTCAGCGCCGGCCTTATGGTCAGCCGGACCGTGGTCGGCGTCTTCGAGACTGCTCCCCAAGCTCCCGCCAGCAAGGCCTTGAAGGACATTCTGGGTCGCAACGCCGAAGTCAAATCGCTGGCCTCGGCCGACCTTGCGGGCGATGACTGGGACAGCTTTGACGTGCTGGTCGTTGCGGATACACCCGCTGCCGAACTACCCGGCGAGATCCAGCGAAACTTGCGCAACTGGGTGGCCAACGGCGGTGGCTTGTTGGTGACCGGTGGACGCAACGCCTTCGGGCCCGGTGGATATGCTCGCAGCGAACTCGCGGACATACTGCCCTTGCGTTTCCCGCAGAAGAAGGAAGTCCGCGACCCCAGCACCTCGTTGGCGGTCATCATCGACACCTCCGGTTCCATGGGGACCGAAGGCGTAAACCTGGCTAAGGAAGTCGCTCGCCTTGCACTCAAACGCCTGAAGCCTCATGACAAGGCCGGAATCGTGGAGTTCCACGGCGCGAAGCGCTGGGCCGCGCCGATGCAGGCGGCGTCCAACAACATTGCCATTCAGCGGGCCTTGAACCGCTTGTCCGCCGGCGGCGGCACCGTGATGATGCCTGCCGTTGAGGAAGCCTACTATGGCCTGCTGAATGTACGCACGCGGACCAAGCATGTGCTGGTGCTCACCGACGGCGGCGTGGAGCAGGGCGCGTTCGAGACTCTCCTGCGACGAATGGCCGACGACGGCATCCATGTCTCGACTGTCCTGGTCGGTCCTCGTTCGGGTTCCACATTCCTGGCGCAGTTGGCCAGTTGGGGACGTGGTCAGTTCTACACCGCTCCCAGCCGCTTCAAGCTTCCCGAGGTCATCATCAAACAACCCAGCAGCTCCCTTCTGAATCCCTTCGTCGAAAAAGAGGTGGGATTGGAGCCGGTTCTCACCAGTCAGCTTACGCAAGAGCTTGAGCTGGCAAACGCGCCGATGCTGCGTGGATACGTGAAGACCGAACCCAAGGATACCACGGAACTTCTGCTGCGGTCCGAGATCGGTGATCCTGTTCTGGCCCGTTGGCATTACGGTTTGGGACGCGTGGCAATTATGACCACCCAGTTGGGCGGCGACTGGGCCGAAGACTTCTTCAATTGGACGGGCGCACCGAACATGATGGCCAATCTGGTTCGTCAACTTCGCGGCGTCTCGCCACGTCAGCCGCTGGCGATGACCCTTGACCATGGCAGCGCCGGGCTCGTTGTGAACATCCGGGCCCTGGCGACGGATCCGTCGCTGGCTACCGCGCCCCTGCGGATCGAAGTCACAAACGACAAAGACGAGTTGGCCGCCCGCTGTGAGATCATGCCCGTTCGCTCTCACACCTGGAGAGCGCTGATCGAGCAACTGCCTGTGGGCGACTACCTCGTAGAGGTGAAGGGCCTTGCCGAGGAGAAGGTCTTGGCGTGTGGTGGGCTCGTGGTTCCGCCGCCGAATGAGTTCAACCGCATCGCACCCGATCGAGCCGAACTCACTGCCGCCGCTGCCGCCGCCAGTGCCTTCGCCGCCCTGGCAGGTCAGTCACCGTCGCCGGTGCGAACCCGCGAATTGTGGCCTCTTTGCGCTGCGATGGGACTGCTTTTCTTCATCCTCATGATCTTGGTCCGCAGACTGCCCGTCGCCTTGGCGGCGCCAAAAATCCCCCGCGCATCCGCGACCTTGTTGGCGTTATTGCTGGCCTTGAGCGCATTGTTGCCGACGTCGGCGACGATGGGACAGGAGATGGATGAAAGGCCAGCCCTCACTAACGCGCAACAGCAGCACATCAACAGTTTCATGGAGTTGGCCCCTGCCGAAGGTCGTCAGAAGCTCAAGGAGCACTGCCGTGAGCTGGTGCAGATCTACGGGGACTTACAGCCCCTTTGCGATTACCTGAAGTCCAGGGAGAAGGAAGACAAGGTCAGGCAATTGCTCGTGGTGGCCGCGATCTCCGAGGGCAACCTGGCCCTGGCCCGAGAAAACCTCGATGTCCTGATCGCTCAATCCGATCCGGACATTTGGGTATTGTCAACAATGGCCCAGGTCCTGGAGTTGCAGGGCGAGACTGCGCAGGCCGTGGAAGTTCTCGGGCGCGCTTTGGGAAAGACCAAGGATTCCGGCATTCGGTTTGCCTTGCTCGTGCGGAAAATGCAGTTGCTTTACGACGAGAAGCAGACGGATGGCGCGCACGCAGCCATCCGGGATATTCTCGCGGAACCGGACTCCAACCAGCCCGAAGGCAGGAACTATTGCGCTCGCATCGCCGGCCTGCATGGCGATTACGAACTGGTGGGGCAACTGTTCACACCCGTCGGTAAAGGCCGGCAGTTGATGCGCGACCGGGTTTACTTCGGCCAGATCCTGATGCACCTGGACAAGCCGGCCAAGGCTCGTGAGCAGTTTGACGCCGCGTTGAAACTGGCCCGTTTGCGGCGCGATCGCCGCTACGTTCTCGACCGGATCGTCAGCGCCGCGCGGGAAGCCAACCAACTGCCTGCGTTACTGGACCAATGGCTCGCCGCTGATGATATATTGCCTGAGCAATTGGAAATCCTGGTGGGGGTGCTGGGTGGTGAACTGGACCGCGCACAGGACGTCTTGGCCCTGCTGGAGCGCAGGGACCTTCCCGACAAAACACAGAAGTTGATCCAGTCCCCGGCGTTCCAGGAACAGTTGATCATGGTGGCGTTGGAGACGGGCAATTCAGAGTTGGCGCGACGGAAGTATCGCGACCTGATCGTCCGCTATCCCAAGGAGCTTTACTATCACAATGCGTACGCCAGGCTGTTGCTGATGGACGGCGAACGCGCCCAGGCCCAGGCTTTCTTCCGAAAAACCATCGCCGAGATCGAGACTGTCGGCGGCCTGTTAGGGCTGGCAGCCAGTGCGAGAAGCATGGCGTTGCAGGATGTGGCGATGGAAGCAGCCACCAAGGCCGGCGACATGGGCGAACTGGCGCACGTGAAGGCGGTGTTGTTCGAAGCGGAACTCCATCGTCAACATGGCCAGGTGGACAAGACGCTGGAAATCCTGCAGAAGCTGGAACAAGAGGTCGGCGACGATGCCGAACTGATAGTCTCGGTGAGTCAGGCCTATGAGCGTTATGGTTACAAGCCCGACGCGATCCGGCTGATCCAGAAGGCTTACGACCTGACCAAAAGTGCGAAGCTGCTGGAGAAGCTGATCGCTTTGATGGAGATAGAGCAGCAGCACGACCAGCTCTACGTGCTCTGGCGGAAACTCTGGGAAACCGCGACCGAACCGATGGCGATCATCCAGGCCCGAGATCGCGTGCTGGACCTCGCCTCGAAAAATGGCAAGTTGGCGGACATTGCCATCGAACTGGAAGAGCGATTCGACCAGGGCCAGCTCACCGACAAGCAGTTGGCGATGCTGCTGGAAATATACACCAGCGTCAACGACCCCGTGTCGGCAGCAGACATCCTGCTGGAAATATCGAAACAAGGGGCAGGTGATCGAATCGAGACCTATAAGCGCATGGTGCAGGTCTACATGGAGTGCGAACTGTTTGGCCGATGCAACGCGGTGCTGCGAAGACTGATTAAGCTGGACCCGAAAAATCGCGACGACTACTTGCAAACGCTTGCCCTGATCGCGCTGGAACGCAAGAACGATGGCGACGCCATGGCTGTCCTGGGCGAACTGTCTTCCCGCACCGGAGACGGCGCTCTGCGGGACAGCTTCTCCGCAAGCGTATTGAACATGATCGGCCATCACGAGCAAGCCGCCCGCATCTATCGTCGGGCTCTGGCTGACAATGCCGATGAAGTCGAGGTCTGGCTGTTGTGGGCCAACGCGCTGATCGCCCGCGACGCAAAGGAACGGCAGGCGGCATACCGCCGACGCGAGCGCGCCCCGCGATCTTCCGAGCAGAAAGGGGCCAGGAAGGCGACCGGAGTCTTCTGCGTTTTGATGGAAGAATCCGCCGACAACGACTTGTTCACTATCGCGATCGACGGACTGCTCAATGTTCGCGCACCCCGCCACATCATGCAGGATGCCCTTCGCCGAGTCAACGAGCGTATCGCGCTGGAACCGCACAAGATGTTCCTTTACCGTCTCGCCGCGGACCTGCTCGAAGAAGTACGTCAACCCGACCGGGTGCGGATGATTCTGGAGCAGGGCCTTGTCGTCGCCGATGACGGGCGCACCATCATCATGCGAGAACTGATCGCCATGGCGAAGGCTCGCAATAGCCATAGCGACGTGATTCGCTATGGCCGTTCTCTGCTGAACACCGCCGAACACCTGCCTCCCAACGAATGCCTGGAGCTGGGCACGATGCTGCTAAGCAAGGGGCATTTCTCTGAAGCGGACAGCGCTTTCCAGCGTGTCATCACCGACGGCGACACGATGGGCGTTACTCGCGACATCATTTTGCGCTACGAAAACGCGGGTCTCTACGGTAAGGCGGGCAAGCTGCTTCGCGAATTGCTGATCAGCAATCCTTTCGATGTGGAGTTGCTCCTTCGCCTGGGCATCATCGAAGAAAAGAAGGCGAACTTCGTCGCCTCCGGCAAGTCCTACCTGCAAGCTCTGGACCTGATGATTGGCCGTCTGCCACGCCTGTTGCGGAAGGTCGACAACACCAGTAACGGAACCAGACGTCGTTACGTACGCAATCTGGATGAAACAAAGCAGTACTTCGAACTCGCGGCCCAGGGCCTTATCGTCTCGGCCCGCACACCAGAGAGCCGTCAGCAATTGCTGGGCGGCATCGCGACTCGGGTTCAGACGGAACTAAACAACCTGAAAGCGGATAGCGAGTTCGGCAAGACCCATGATGAGAATCCGCGATTGCTGCAACTGGCTGGCCTGATGCGCCGTCTCGGTTTCACCTTCCACCGGGCCGAGTACTTCGATCCCATGGATGACGACCTGCTGAAGCGTTATCCCGATGACGCGGGACTGCTGGCCAACCTTAAAGACCAGCGCCGTCAGTGGGGCCTGGTCGACAACGCCAGCCAGTTCCACGCCCGCAACAGCAAGGAAAAGGATGGATCTCTGGTCATCACCCCTTACCTCGATGATCCTGAGAAATTGAAGGTCACTCTCACGAAAAGGAAGTTGAGTTCCACTGAAGCGACGGCGATTCTTCCGCTCCTGGCGATGTGTGGTCATGATGACCTGATCGATGCCGTGCTGGCCAGGACCGATCTGAAGGGCATGTCGCCAGATAACAGTATCTCCCTTGCCGTTACCGGCCTGGCCGTCGATCGTCCAGCTATCCTTCGCAAAGTCGTTTTCAACGCACTGGCCATGGCGAAGCGATCTACGAAGTACCTGAACACGATGAAGATACCGGAGCATATCGTTGCTGCGTGGCCGGTTCTGAGTGAAGATGATCGTAACCAGGTCGCCAATCAGTATGGCGCGATTGTCGATAAGGTATCCAAATATCAGAAACGACAACTGCGAACTTTCCACCACTATCTCCTGTGCCAAGTGGGTCGCAGCCAGGAAATCGATATCAAAGCCTTAAGCGAATATGTCAGGTACAATGTCAACGATGGGCATTCTCGGGCCTACGCGTGGGCAACTGCCATCCGCTGGTTACTGGACAAACCCCCAGCCGATAGGCCGGAGGCCCTGCGGCAGTTGGTTGCGCCCCACAAGACCGTATATAGGGCCGCCGCGCTACTTCAGTTGGCGATGTTGTTGGACGACGAGGATATCAGTGATGAGTTCGAGGAGGCCTTCGGGGAACTACTCAAGTCTTCGGCACTTACTCCGGTGACGACGAAGCTGCTCCACCTGATTCTCAGCGGCTATCGGGAGAACCGTCTGACAAAACGTGTCCGCCAGACCATGACAGGCTACAGCAGTGACGCATTGAACATGGTCTTGGCCGACAACGTCTCCAAAGAGGTACAGGACAAGATTTTGTCCAAGTTTAAGGCGCAAGTCGCCACCATCAAGCCAAGGGTGGCGTCCAACATTCGTTCACTTTGCAGCTACTACCATACTATTATTTTCCAGGCTGCCATCGCCCTCTCGCCGCGGCAATTGGACACGATTATCAAAGACTTCAGCGACTCCAGCGAACCGCTCGACATGCTGATGACGTTCCTGTTTCTGAAGTACGCCGGACGCGAGGTCGAGGCGTTGGCGGTGCTGCACAAGATAGAGACACTATCGTCGGAGGATGCCCAATCGCAGGCCGTCCGTTCCGCGATGCCGCTGTTCCTCAACGGTTTCGGCTGGTACGCCTACTCCCCTCGTTTCCTGGGCGATGGCGCCAATAATCCCGGTGCTCGCATCAAGATGTATTTTCAACTGCACGATTCGCTGGCTCTTCTGGACGGCAGTGCGGCGGATGCCCTTGCAGCCGGAACCCGAAGAATGTATGCGGCGATGCGGATGAAAGATCCGGCGCAGTTTCTGCAGTCCACCAGGATCTACTGGGCGGACTCGAGGCATCCAAGCGTTCTCAGTGAAAGAACGGCCAGATATCGCTTGCGAACCTGGCCACCTCGCCTGGCCGATGCGCCCGGCGGGCTGCTCTCCGTGAACAGCAAGCCGTCCGGCACTGTTCTCGATGATCTGGGCGATTTGGAAGGCAGCCAAGATGAATTGAGCTACTGGCTCAGCGCCATGCCGGCCAGCGGACATCAGCTTCAGGAGCCAGCGTGCCGGGCTCTGGCTGGCAATGCTTGCGAGAAGGGACTATCCAAGCGATTGCGCGATGACATGGTAGCCGCTGCTAAACAGTCCCTGCTGAACCGCACTGACCTTCAGGCCATCACCGCCATCGCCGTCAGGGCGCCGGAGCAATTGCCCAAGGGTCTGGCTGACCAGTTTGGCGCGATCATTCTGTTTAATCAGCAGAGTGAATCCCGCAAAACCGCAGCCCTGGGCAGGGCCTGCAAAGCTCTGGGCCTTGAGCGATTAGATAAGTCTCTCGTCCGTTGGAGCCTTGCCAAGGATATTCAGGCCAAGGGCACTTCCAGGTGGCTAGCCGATTACTTTTCGAGCATTCCGGAAAACAGACGCCAGGATGTGCTCAGAGACCTTCTGCCATACCTGGGGATCAACGGAATCCGCTTGGATACCGATGGCGGCGAAGCTGTCCTGCTCAACCTGCTGCTTGACCTGGGCATGAAGGCCGAGGCAAAGGAGATGATGGATCGGTACCTGAAACGGCTATGTCTGAAAGATGACGGACAGGCTACGATCCAGTCGATCAGTTCCTACCGCAGGTCGACGACCAATAAGCATAATCTTGCAGGTGGTACTCTGCAGGACGCCCTGGCCGTCATCCTGGCCCGCATGGACCGCCCCGACGATTACAGGCGTATCCTCGCTCGGCAGGCGTTGCTCAGCAATCGCAGTCCCGCCAGGCAATACATGATCATGTCTTCCGTAATGAGGTCGGGCAGCTATGGCTACCGCTCAAGCAGTGGCTCGGTCAACCTGCCGGCGATTGAAGATTGCATCCATTCCTTGCCCGAACCGGACCGGGTCGAAGATATCAATCGGTATATCAACATCCACGTGGACCTGAACGCCTGGTTGAAAGGTTTGGGCAAGATCAGCCGTGAAGACTACGTGGCGCAGACCTGCATGTTGGGTGCATGGTGCGCCAAACGTGGCTTGGATAAACGCGCAGCCGAATTGTTGTCGCTGGCGGGCAAACTGAGCGACGGTATGTTAACCGGGCGGCTGTGGGTTGCCGATCTGCATCGTTTGCTTGGCCAGGAAGAACAAGCCGCTGCTATCGAACGTGAACTTCTGCATCACGACCTGCTGCCCATGTTACGTATCCCGTCCGCGTTGAAGACTGTCGCCCGGAAAGAAGGGCAGGCGAAGGCGGAAACCATCGCCTACCGGGTTGCATCCTATAGCAACCACCCGGATGTTCTCCCGCTCGCCCTTCGCCACGCCAGAAGGCAGGGCTTGAAGGTGGAAGCCCAGAATCTCGCCGAACGCCTGCGAAAGATCAGCACCCTGTTCCTGCCCCCGGGAAAGCATCCCTTGCAGGCGAAACCGATCGTGACGCCCCCTGCCAAGGACAAAACATCGCCAACGCAGAGGAAATCCAAGACGGTCAGGGTTGAGTCATCCGCGGAAAATAAATCACTTGCGTCTCTTGCCGCAGACAAGCTTTCAGCCATCGGGCCGCTCGCAGCAAGGGCAGCTTTCTAAACGGGCTGCTAAGTGCCGATTATGCAGAGCTGCCCATCAAATAAGCCACGCGTTAATGGAGATTGACATGGTTTTCGGAAAACTACAGAAATCCAAGGGATCCTATGGGCGTCATTTTGTTTCCGTTCGACCTCCCGCGAACTGCACTGAACCGATCGAGCAGCCCCTGCCCCTTGCCTCGACCGGGTCGGAACATCACCTTCAATCCGATGTTTCCGGAGCGAGAACGATTCTGGTGACTCTGTCGATCCTGATCGGACTATTCGCCTGCATGGCGTCGGCGACTCCGGCAAGCGGGCAGTTGGTCATCAAAAAGGTTACTTCCGCTGCCGATCAAAAGTCCACCCGTGATAGTGGCCAGCCGGTCGAGTTGGGCAACATCACGTGGGGTCGGGATTTTACCAAAGCCGTCACCGAGAGCAAGACAACCGGCAAACCCTTGATGGTGCTGTTCGATGAGGTCCCCGGCTGCGGCGGCTGTAAGGCCTACGGTAGGGTTTTGCTGAGCCAGCCGGTGCTGGTCGAGGCTGCCGAGACATTGTTCGTGCCCGTGTTCATCCGCAACAACAACCGCGACAAGAACAGTGCGGACACAAGCCTGTTGAAACGTTTCAAGGAGCGGGCCTGGAATTACCCGGTCGTTCGCTTCATGAACGCCGACGCCAAGGACATCACCCCTGCCAGCCGGACCTGGAGTCTCCGCCGGGGCGCGCGGTCGGAACTGCTGACCAACATGGCCAAGGCCCTCAAAGCAGCCGACAGGCCGACCCCGAAATACTTCGAACTGTTCGTCGCCCAGTATGGTGCTACGAAAACCGCCACGATCCAATTTGCGATGGGATGTTTCTGGGCCGGAGAGGCCAAGCTTGGCGCCCTGCCCGGCGTGGTTCGCACCCGCGTGGGTTATCACAAGCTCGCCCATGAGATCGTCGAGGTCGTCTTCGATACTGCACGAACCGATTTCAAAACCATCGCCCGGACAGCCAAGGAGCAAAAATGCGCCCGATGGATCATCCTGCCGAAAGATGATCCAAACTTTGAAGCCGCCAAAGCGATCTTTGGCGAGAAGGGCTTGAAGGTCTCCTCCGAACCATGCACTTTCAAGGACAACGATTACAACCATCAGTTCGGTATCTACCGCCAGCCGGGCTATTTCTTCAATGCCATCACGCCGCTGCAGGCCACCAGAATGCACGGCGACAAAGCCAACCGCGCCAGTTACCTCAGCCCGCGTCAGCAGGTCTTGCGTGAGCGGATTAATGCCTTGTTCAAAGTTCTCGATCAGAATGCACGCAAGACGCTGTTCAAGCAAATGCAGAAAGATCTCAATCCCTCTCAGTACCGCAACCTCTACAAGATGACCCTCAACGACTACCGGAAGATGCTGGTAGCGTATCTTGACAAACTCGAAGCGAAGAAAAGCTGACTGACGCCAAGTGTGCTCGTGTCGGGCCACCTTCCCATTCAGAAGGAAGGGGCTTGAAGATGCTGCCGGCAGCTTCGGAGTCGTTAAACAGTCCGACAGTGAGTGTCAGCCAGAGGCTATCAGTTTATCAGTCAGCCCAGCGACAAAGAAATACTGAAAGAGGCAGACAATTCGTCACAAAGAACATGTTGCTGACTGATAGGAAATGTAATTTCGCGTTGACCCCACGGCCCGGCGTACGGCTCTGCCGGGGGGCGGGGGGTTTGCCGCTGGGCATTTTCGTGCTCCTGTCGAACCCTTGCCAAGCAGGTTTCGGCCCGCCCGGAACCTTTAATCGTAAACTCCCACGTGATTTGCGTATCATACCACCGTTTCCGGCAGCTTCAACTGCCGAATTGGCTCGGGTTTCATCGGTCTTCATGGCTACCAGGCCGGCTCGGGCGCGATCTGGTGAGTCCGTCTGGAGGCGCAATCGTCGTCGTTGCTAACAAGCATTCCCGCCCCTTGTTCTCGAAGAGCTCCAAGAGCTCCGGCGGCGGGCCAGCACCTGGCAGCACGGTTGCAACAGAAGCGACGAAATGCCCTTCGACAGGCTCAGGACAAGTATCGCATATGCAGGGAACGTAGGCACTGTCTGCCCCTATGGCACTATTATCTGGCGGTGGGTCATTACGTGGTGGGAGGGACGCGAGCGGCGACGGGGGCGAGGTTTGCGGCGTCCTTCGGCTCGCTGCGCTTGCTTAGGGCAGGCAAGTCAAAGGGCCGCAGGTGGTTACCTGTGGCCCTTTTCAAAAGCGGGCGATGAGATTTGAACTCACGACATTCACGTTGGCAACGTGACGCTCTACCACTGAGCTACGCCCGCATGCATAG
>CAZMBZ010000151.1:0-6042 GCA_964564285.1 uncultured Planctomycetaceae bacterium
CTCGCCAACAATCCGAAGTATGCTAAGGTCAAGGCCGACCTGGCTGGAAAACTCGACGAGTGGATCAAACGGAACAACGACCCGTTTGACTCGCTGGAATCGACCACACGAAGAGGCAAGCCGCTTACCCAAGCTGCGAAGGACAAAACATGAATCCACTGAACAGACGAGATTTCTTGAAAGCGGTGGGTCTGGGCGTTTCAGCACTGGCGATGCCGAAAGCGGCACACTCGGAGAAAGTCTGCGACGACAGACCCAATATCATCTTCATCCTCACCGACGACCAGCGGTGGGACATGCTCGGTTGCGCGGGCCATAAGATTCTGCAGACTCCGAACATGGACTGCCTGGCCAAAGATGGGGTGCGATTCGAGAACGCTTTTGTCACAACGCCTATCTGCGCCGCCAGCCGGGCGAGCTTCCTCACCGGTCTGTACGAACGAACCCACGGCTTTACATTCGGCACGCCGCCGATCACACAGGCCCACACCGACATAAGCTACCCCCATCTGCTCCGGGCCGCGGGGTACCGCACGGGCTTCCTGGGCAAGTTCGGCGTCAAGACCCGCCCCGGCGCGACGGCGAACATGTTCGACACCTTCAAGAAACTCCACCCTCCCTACATGAAGAAAGTCGAAGGGAAAGACCGGCACCTCTCGGACATTATGGGCGATGAGGCGATCCGTTTCCTCGATGCCGGCAAGCCAGGCAAGCCCTTCTGCCTGTCGCTGAGTTTCAACGCTCCACACGCCAGGGACAGTGACAAGCGGCAGTACATCTGGCCGCCGGCCTGCGACAACCTGTACAAGGATGTAACCATCCCACCTCCTCCGATGAGCGACCCGGAATGGTTCGACGCCCAGCCGGAGTTTGTCCGGAAGGGATTCAACCGCAAACGATGGCACTGGCGGTTCGACACGCCCGAGAAGTATCAGCGGATGGTCAAAGGCCACTACCGCATGATCACCGGCGTGGACATGGTCATCGGCAGGCTGCGAAAGGCACTGGCCGACCGCAACCTAAGCCGCAACACGGTCATCATTATGATGGGAGACAACGGCTACTTCCTCGGCGAGCGAGGCTTCGCGGGCAAGTGGTTAATGTACGAACCGTCACTTCGCGTGCCGCTGCTGGTTTACGACCCGCGAGCATCAAAGCACCAGCGCGGACGAGTGCTCAAACAGATGGCCTTGAACATCGACATTGCCCCGACGATTCTGTCTTTGGCGGGCCTGCCGACACCTTCGCCAGTACAGGGCAAGTCCTTGACGCCCCTGCTCGCCGGCAGGAACACTCCGTGGCGCGATGAGTTCTTCTGCGAGCACCTGCTCAAGAACAAGAACATACCACAGAGCGAAGGCATCCGCGGCGAGCGGTGGAAATACTTCCGCTACCGCCACCACCCGGAAGTCGAGGAACTCTACGACCTCGCCGCGGACCCAATGGAGAAACGTAACCTCGCCGGCGACCTCACCCACAAAGAGCAACTAGCCAAATTGCGGCGACGGTGCGATAAGATGATTGGGACGTTGTCGAAGAAGTGAGCAAACCAAGCTGCCGTGCAACATGAGCTGAATCGAGGAAAGATCACAATGCGAGAACTGAACAGACGCGAGTTCATAACGTTAGCCTCGGCCTCCATCGCCGCCGCAACAGCGGGCGCGGGCAGTACACTGTGCGGCGCAGCCGACCGAAAGCGCCGCCCCAACGTGCTGTACGTCTTCGCCGATCAGATGCGTGCCTCCGCCATGGGCTGCATGGGCAACACGTGCGTCAAGACACCCAACCTCGACGCCCTCGCCGCCGAAGGACTTCTGCTGACCAACGCGATGTCCTGCACGCCGGTTTGCAGCCCGTACCGAGCCCAACTGATGACAGGCCGATACGGACACACCACCGGTGTCATGTATAACGACATCAAACTGCCCAACAGCGAGACCACGCTGCCGAAGGTGCTCAAGCAAATCGGTTACTCGACCGGGTACATCGGCAAGTGGCATCTCAACGGCGACCGCAAAGGCTACGTCAAGCCCGAAGACCGCCAGGGATGGGATTACTGGGCAGCGCTGGCGTGCTCGCACCGATACTTCAAGACACGATACTTCCGCGACTCGCCCAAGCCGATCCCTATCAACGGGTACGAGCCCGACGTGCAGACCGACCTGGCGATCGAGTTCATCAAGCAAAACAAGAATCGGCCTTTCTGCCTGGCCCTTGCCTTCGGCCCGCCGCATAACCCCTACAAGGCGCCGGCGAAGTTCGACATCTACGACCCAGCCAAGCTGCCCCTGCGACCCAACGTCCCGCTCGAACAGGCCGAAAAGTGGCGCCCCCAGATCGCCCAGTATTATGGCCTCGTGACAAGCTTGGACGCCAACCTCGCTCGGTTGGTCAAGACTGTCAACGAACTTGGGCTCGCCGAGGACACCATCTTCTGCTTCTCGTCCGATCACGGTGACATGCTAGGCTCGCAGGGCCATCGGCTGAAACAGCGGCCTTGGGAAGAGTCGGTCAACGTTCCATTCATCGTGCGGTATCCGCGGCGGCTTGCTCCCGGCCGAAAGAGCGACGTGCTGCTGGCCTCGGTCGACGTCATGCCGACGCTGCTGGGTTTCTGCGGCGCTAAGATACCAGCCGGCGTGCAGGGACGGGACCTGTCCAGCGTGCTAGTCGGCGATGGCGGCGACGAGCCGACGATGGTCTACTTCGCCAACACCCACCGTGGCGGCGGGCCTGGGACCGACTGGCGAGGCATACGCACCAAGCGATGGAAGTACGCCTATCACGCCAAGGGCGACTGGGTGCTGTACGACCTTGCCGCCGACCCCCACGAGATGAACAACCTGGTAGGCAACCCCAAGCACAAAGCCAAACGCGACGAGTTGCGGGCACTGCTCGACGCGCGCCGAAAGGAACTCGGCGACAAGGCAGAGCTTGTGGGGAATCTGCCCCGGCAAGGCCGTCTATAAGCCCACGCCCGCCCCGTGGACCACGACAAAGGCGGGGAAGTAATCGCGGTGCGAACAGGACCGATCTATTGACGCACAGGAAGGAGAAGGACAACTGCTATGAATGCATGGGTTCGCTTCGCAGGATGGGTTGTGCTGGCCTGCGGCGCCGCGGCGGTGGCGGTCGGGGCCACGACACAGCCAGCCGCGACCTCGCGACCGGTTGACGCCCGCATCTATCTCGATGCCACGATAAACGACAAGCCCGTGCGTCTGATTGTCGACACGGGTGCTTCGCACTTCCTGTTGTCCCGATCGTGCGCAAACCGCCTCAATCTCAAGGTGACCGATCCTCCGACGGGCTTTCGTCCTCGTCCCGGCGAAGTCGCGGTCGGCAAAACGGAGACGTGCATTGTCCGCCTGGGCAAGCTCAAGAGAGACTGCCGACTGCCGGTCGTCGACGTGCCGAAGGCGCTGATTGGCATGGCTAACTTCGAAGGTGTCGTCGGCTGGCCGGTCATACAAGAGAACATATGGGAGATCCGGGGCAGCGAGCGCCGCTTGTCCTTACTGAAGGAGTTGCCCAAGAACATCAGCGAGTGGACGAAGTATGACCTGCTGAAGGACTCGGCGGTGCTGGCATTCCGCGCCGCTAGCGCCAATAGCGAGAGCATGGCCATCGTCATAGACACTGGAGTCGCCGATGGCATTCAGCTGAGCGAGCAGCAGTGGAAGAAGTGGCGGCGCGAAAACGCAGACAGGCCCGCTACGATGCATGCTATATGGATGCCGGCCACCGGCATTACGGCAAGCGAAGTATGCTGGGCTGAGAAGCTTGCGTTTGCATCTTTTTCGATCGCGAATGTGCCGGTCGAGCAATCGCCCTGCATTGGCCAGGGCACCTGGAAGGACTACCAGGCGTCGATGGGACTGTTCGCGCTGTTGCGACAGGACACTATTCTCGACTGGCCAAACGGCAACATGTATGTCCGCGCGAGCCAAAGCGGGCAAGTGTGCTACGACCATAACCGTATCGGAGCGGTGTTTGTCCCTGGCGGCAGCAAGGGGCATGATCTTGTGGCTCACGTTGTGGACCCCAGCCCGGCCCACGAAGCGGGGATCCGCAACGGTGATGTCCTGCTGAAGATAGACAAGCTGGACGTGAGCAAGTGGCAGACAGACCCGTCCGTGCTTCCGCTGCACCGATTCTGGTCCCGCCAGCCCGGTACCAGGACGCGACTGATGCTCCGTCGAGAAGGCAAGCAGTTCGAAACCACTGTCGAACTGAAGGACATCCTTCAGCAGAAAGCCGACAAGAAGGCAGTAGGTCGTAGGGGCTGATCTGACTTCGGGATGGCGGACCTCATCCGCGCGCCAATGGCATCAAGGGTGTGCGAGGTAAAGACCAAGCCGAGAACCGCCCTGCCGATCCACCTCCGCCCGATACGATGAACAAGTCTCTCAACCGAATTCATGCGCCGCACCGCTTTTTGGCCTTGGGATTCCCCTGTTATTCCACGTTGACCGCCGCCCGGCTGGCTTACCGCGGGGGCCATTCGTCGGAGATTTCCAGGCCGTAGGTGTAGTAGGCGTACTTGGCGAGGTGTTTGTTCTTGTGGAAGAAGAAGGCGATCGGGTTGACCTTGGGGCCATGCCCGGCATCGTCGGTGCGAATGAACAAGGCGGCCTCGGCGCATACCGTCCTGGGGTACTGCCTAGCCGGGCCAGGCGGTTCTTAGAGCAACGCCTTCAGTGCGTCCATCAGTCGGTCTACGTCGGCCTGGTTGTTATATGCCTGGATCGAGACGCGAATTATCGGATGGTCGTTCCAGACGTAGGCGGTGGTCTCTATCTTGTATTCGTCGAAGAGTCGATCGCGCAAACCCTTGGTGTCGCACATCGGCAGCGGGCAAGCGGCCATCTGGGAATACCACTGCCCGTCGTCGGGGTGCAGAGGCTCCTTGCCGGACAACTCGCAGATGCGGCGTAGCGCCTGGCGGACCAGTTCGTGGCACCGCGCCCTGACGGCAGGCCAATCGTGCTCGCGGAGAAACTCGATCATTGTTGGGATCACCAGGAAACGCGACGGATCGCGCGTGCCGAGGTTTTGCACGTTGCCGATGAATAGCGGCGGCTCGTCCGCCTCGCGTCGCCACTTGCCTCCCGCCACGAGCGGCTCGACGAGGTCCTGCACCTCCGGGCGGGCGTAGAGAAACGCCGTACCCTTGGGTCCGCCAGCCCACTTGTGCAGGTTGCCGCTGTAAAAGTCCGCTCCAATATCGTCGAGGTCCAGCGGAATGTGCGCCGGAGCGTGGGCGCCGTCGACGACGGTCAGTATGCCCGCCTCGCGAGCGCGCTTGCAGATGAGCCTGGCCGGAAAGGTCAGCGCTGTCGGCGAGGTGATATGACTGAACGCGATCACGCGGGTGCGCGGCGTGACCCCCTGCCAGAAGGCATCGGCGACCTCCTCGGCCGTCCGGACGGGAACGCCTACGGGATAGTTGATGTAGCGAAAGCCGCGCCGGTGAGCCACAAAGTTCCACGCCCCGTTGATGCTGCCGTATTCGTGGTCGGTCGAGAGGACCTCGTCGCCGGCTTTGAGCCTCATGCTGCGGGCGATGACGTTGAGCCCGGCTGTGACGTTCGTCACCAGCGCCAGGTTCTCTGGAGCGGTTCCCAGAAACTCCGCCAAGGCTACGCGAGACCGCGCGAGACCTTCTTCGCGAGCTTGCTTGAGGAACCTGGCGGGGTGGGTTTCCAACTCTCGCTGCAACTGCATGTAACGATCGAACACAGGAATGGGAACTGCGCCGAACGAACCGTTGTTGAGAAACGTGTACTCGGGGTTCAGCAGGTAGAGATCGGAAAGGTCTCCTGCCGGCGTGGGAGTGGCGGTCATGGTTTTCTTTCTTACGGCGTAGGTAATGCTTGCACTTTCGCCGAAGTGGCCGTTGCCCCGCCTGCGGCCGGCTATGCCCCCGCGGACCTCTGATTGTCAATTCGTCACAAGGATGTCCCAGGCAATCTACGGCCCGCGACCGTCGCGGGCATTCCCGGGAAGTCTATCACGATTGCGACAATCAGCAATCGTTTT
>CAZMBZ010000151.1:6052-12236 GCA_964564285.1 uncultured Planctomycetaceae bacterium
TTTTCCGGCTCCGTTTGACCGAGAAGCAGACTATTTCCCGCTGTTTTATCTCACCAGGTTTGGCCGCTACCAGGCCGAATCATCCCCCGGCGGCGTTTGGACGCAGCCTTAGCAGTCCCTGTTACCACGCGAAGGAGCAGGGCAAGTCGGCGACGACGTTTGCCATCAGCCCCACCGCCACGCATCGCCGCTTAATTGTCGGCCGGGTTGATGTCGCTGCTTTTCTCACTATCATGAAATGTTAACCAGACCTCGTGCCCGGCAACTGAGAGCAGACACCGCTGCCACGAGCGACAACCGCAGTCCAGGAAATCTCGCATGAGAGTCACAGGCTTTATCCGACACTTGTACCGCCGCTTGATTGGTGCCCTCTTCTACGACCGCGCAATGGTTCTGTTCTATAAGAGGAAGTACTCCGAAGCGGTGGCCGCGGCTACGCGTGCGCTTGACCTGAATCCCCAGGATCGTCATGCGCCGGCCTTACGTGCCTGCGCCTTCCACCATCTCTGCGAGTATCCCAAGGCAATTGAGGACTACTCAAGGGCTATTGAACTGGACCCGGTTAATGGATCGCATTTCTACTATCGTGCCCTGGCTCACCTCGCCCAAGATCAGTACGAGAATGCCATCGCAGATTTCTCAAGGACTATCGATTTGTGTCCCCATCACTCCGACGCGTTCCTGAACCGCGGCTATGCCCGGGAGGAGACGGGTGACCTTGAGGGCGCCATGTCCGACTACTCGCAGACCGTCGACATGGATCCAAAGAGCCAGAAAGCTCTGAGCCTCCGAGGACACTGCCATCACAAGCAAGGACACCTCGACGCCGCTGTCGCGGATTACACCAGGGCCATTGAACAGGACCCGGATGACAAATGGTGCCTGGACAGTCGCGCGTGTGCGTATTGCGCCCAGGAGCGATATGAGGATGCTATTGCAGATTATTCCAGCCTTGTCGAGCTCTGCCCCCAAGACATCGCACCGCTGCTTGGTCGCGGCTATGCCCGGGAGGAAACGGGCGATCTGGAGGGCGCCATATCGGATTACTCGCGGGCCATCGACATCAATCCGAACAGCGCGGAAGCCCTGGCCTACCGCGCATACTGCCATCACGAGCAAGAACACCCCAACGCCGCTGTCGCGGATTACACCGAGGCCCTTCAGCAAGACCCGAATAACGAATGGTACCTCAAAAATCGCGCGTGCGCGTATCTTGCCCAGGAAAGATATGAGGATGCTATCGCAGATTATGCCAGACTTGTCGAGCTCTACCCCCAAGACATCGCACCGCTGCTTGGTCGCGGCTATGCCCGGGAGGAAACGGGCGATCTGGAGGGCGCCATATCGGATTACTCGCGGGCCATCGACATCAATCCGAACAGCGCGGAAGCCCTGGCCTACCGCGCATACTGCCATCACGAGCAAGAACACCCCAACGCCGCTGTCGCGGATTACACCGAGGCCCTTCAGCAAGACCCGAATAACGAATGGTACCTCAAAAATCGCGCGTGCGCGTATTTTGCCCAGGAAAGATATGAGGATGCTATCGCAGACTATTCCAGGCTTGTCGATCTCTGCCCCCAAGATATCGCAACGCTGCGTGATCGCGGCTATGCGCGAGAGCAGATGGGCGACGACAAAGGCGCCATCGCGGACTATTCACAAGCAATAGACATAGATCCAACCGACGCGGGGGCGCTGCTGATAAGAGGCGTTGCCTACACCGAACAGGGCCTCTATGAGCAAGCCATAGCCGACCTGGATCGCGCGGTCGAGGCATGCTCGGCCAGACCCGATCTTACGATGAGTGGCAGTACCTACTCCGTTCTCGCAGAGGCCTTGGCCAACCGCGCGTACTGCCATGGAGAACAGGGAAACCACAATGCCGCAGTCGCCGACTATACCAAGGCGATTGACCTGCATGATGACTATGAGGCCTCGTACGTGGGGCGATCGGACGCCTACTCCACACTCGGCCAGTATGAAAAGGCCCTCGCGGATGCCATGCGGGCAATTGAACTTGATCCCGACGATCCATTTGGATACAGCAATCGGGCCACCGCGTATCTCGGTTTGGGCATGCGGGAGCGGGCCATTGCAGATGCCCGCACCACCATTACCTTAGGTGGCCAACTTGATGCCTGTGTGGAGAATCTGCTCAAAGAGGTAGCCGGTGATTGAAACTGCTTGGGGCGGCTCTCGTGGCAGAATCAACACTACCGCCTTTGGATCGTCACAACGGCTTTGGCTTTGGCGGCTACGGGGATTCTTACGTCGTAGACGCTGGCCTTGTCGGCTTTGATGATCTGCTCGATCTTTCCGCCGGTGACCGAGTAGTCGCCGGGCTTCATCGCGAAGCGAACCTTGCACTCGGGAAAGGCCATGTCGAAGTCGTTGGTGATTGTGGCGCGGTTGCTCGAGGCTGTGCCGTCGTTGGCGGCGGCGTAATCGAGCGTCATCAGCGGGGTCAGCGTCTTGTTGTCACCATACTGCAGGACGACGTTCGAGATGATCTTCGAATCCTCGATCGTGAGAACACGGAACCATCTAGGATTGCCAAAACCGATCTTCCGCACACGCTCTAAATTGTCGCTAACCTTTCCCGGGTGGGGCTGTCTGTTTCCCTGAAGGCCGCGTAAATGAGAAAGCGGCGAAACGACAATCTGTTGGCATAAAGGAGACTTCAAATGCGAACTTTCAACAAGACAATCATGATGGTTCTTGGCTCAGCCGCGATCCTCGCACTTGCTAGCCAAGTAACGGCGCAAGTCCGATACTCGCACAGCCGCGGCGGATACCAACGATCCCACTCCGGCGGACACCAGCGATCCCACTCCGGCGGATTCAGCTTCGGTGTGCATATAGGCAGCCGGCCTCAGTACGTTCAGCACCATCGCCCGCAGTACAGCCATTACTCTCACCGCCGCCCCGTCTTCTCCCATTACCGAAAGCCAGCTCCCTGGAATTACTCGCATCGCGGGCATCTTTACTCCCGGCCAGGTCGCGGGACGAACCGGGGCGTATTCGTTGTGCCAAGTCGCGGCCCGAGCCGTAGCGGCTACGCAGTACCGGGCCGTTCGGTAAGTAGGGGCGGGTATTCCTCGCCGAGCTTCGGGATCAGTTGGGGCGGGCGGTCCTCGTCGCGACACCATCGCCGCTGATGAAGGATCGTCGCCTGCCCGTGGAATCGGCTGGAGCGGGCCAGGCGAACAGCCCCCGGCTTGGACACACTGCCATCGGGCCACCCATTAACGTAGCGGCATATCTACCTCGGCGCCGGCGGGATTACCGTCGGCGTCGAAATATGCGCCCGAAGCCCCGTCGCACGCCGCGCGCGACGCCCCTGCCGCCGGCAGCGACTGGCTTGGCGACAAACGTGTCAGCCACGCTGACGGTAGCGTCGACGGCCTTCTTGAACGCGACACTCAGGCCGTCAATCGAACTCTGATACAGCTTGCCCAGCGGACCCATGAGCGTCTCGGACGCCACTCGCCAGCAATCGGACAGGAAGTCGCCCAGGCGAGCCCGCAGGTCGCGGATGGCTTCGGCGCGGTTCCAGCCGCGAAACGCGCGGCAGCGGTACTGGGCCGCGTGCCCGGCGGCACTAGTGAGCACGCCCGCCCCAACCGCCTGGGTCAGCGCCTCGGCGATTCGTCCAGCCAGTGGCACGTCGCGGACCGCCCGCTCGAATATCTTCCGCATCATGTGCGCCAGTTTGACCGTCGCCACAAGTCGAACCGTGTCGGCGAGGACCGAAAGCTGCTCTCGAATCGACGGACGGGAATTGTAGATGTGCGTGATCCGGCTGATCATGCTGCCGTTGCGGTAGATAACGATAAGCGCATCTATCAGAGGCCAGGGGCTCGCTGCCACGCCGATCATCACATCCCGCACGCACTGGCTTATTTCGGCCCCGCTCTTGGCATCCAATTCCGCCAGCAAAGGCTCCACGTGCTCGGTCTCGGTCTTGCGCAGGGCCTCGCGTAGCTCATCAGCGGTTCCGCAATTTCGCATGAGAGCGGGAAGCTCCAACGCCGCGGTCTCGGCCTGGCTTCGCTGCTGGTCGCTCAGCGATTCATTTGTGGACAGCCTGGCGAGATACTTGCGGAGGTACTTGCCGTAGCGGCGAAGATTGGCGGCGTCGGCATCGTCAAGTTCGCCGACATCCGGGCACTTGAGCGTGCGCGGCCTGTGCCGCCAGCCACCCATCAACCTTCCCAAGAGCCAGACCACCCCCACCACCAACACGCCAGCAAACGCATAGCCCGCCCACCGATGCAGATCTCGCAGTGTCTGATAGGCGCGGATCAACTCCATCACCAGCAGAAACGAGACGATCACCGCGACAACGGTCACCACCTTCGAGATTGTCTTAAAAACTCGGTCGAACATCCTGACCAGCTCCGATCCCAAACGCCAAACAGGTCCCAGTCCCCACCCGAAACATGGCTCCGTTGGAAAGCCCGCCCAGGGATTACTACCCCCGAACTTCGAAATCTTCTTTCTCTCTGTGTCTTGTTTCTACTTCTTCGTGCTTCTGCTTCTCCGTGCTTTCGCTTCTTCTAACTCTCAGTGCCTCAGTGTCTCTGTGGTCACACTTTTGTTTCTTCTGCTGCTTCTACCTCTTTTCAGAAAGACAGCAGGCACTGCCAGATATAGACATACCCCAGCACATCCACGTTTTCCCATACCTGGCGGCAGAGGTCGGCGTCGCCGGCGATGGGCGGGAGTTCCTTGAGTTTTTCCGCCCACGGTACGCACACACCGGGGGTCATCGCGGGGGTGGGCAGTTCGTAGTGCTTGCCCTGGCAGATGGTGTCTGCCTTGGCCGGGGCGGGCGCCGGTGTGTCCGAAAGGTGATCGCTGCCGTAGACGCCGTACTCGCGGACGAAGTCCGTCATGGCGCGAATGTTCTCGATTTTCGCGTCATTCTGGAGGATCGCGCTGGCGTCGAGAATGTACCCGCCGTCGGCGGCGACGTTGTCGATGATCTTCTTGCAGCAGTCCTTCACTTCCTGCTGGGATCGATAGCCGAGCAGGAAGTTCGGTACGCCGCCGCTGAGGGCAAACTTGTGGCCAATCTTCTTGTGGACCTCGAATATGTCGTCCCGGTCACAGTGATAGATGATGCTCCCGGCCGGGAGTTCGGCGAAGGACTCCAGGTGCTCTCCCCACTTGCCTTCGGCGTAGAACAGCGTCTGGATCCCCGCCGCCCAAAGCCCCTCGATGATTGGCTTGAGCGTGGGCCAGTGAATCTCGTTGAAGTGCTTGTGGCTGATCATGGGTACGCAGCTTCGGTGCATCCACATGGTGACGGGCACGGTCTTGGTCGGGTCGGCGCTGGCAAGCGCCACGTGCAGCAGGTGCGGCGCGAGTGCCTCGCAGGCTGCCTTTACCTTCTCGGGGCGTTCCATGAGGTCTTCGCACAGGCCGAGATATCCGCGGAGCTTGTCGGCCAGGATGTCCAGCGGGGCCTTGAGTATGCCCGCGATGGCCGAAACCGTGCCGGATTTTTCGCGCAGGGCGTCACCCTGCGGGCCGAAGGCGGTGAAGTACTGCATCATGGCCATGCCGCCCTTGACGAACGACAGGTTGTTTCGGTAGGTCGAAGCCGAGCCGATCTCGGCGACATCCGTGCTGACCCGAGGCAGCCAGACGTTGTAGAGAAACTCGACGGGGTTTGCGATGAGCTGGTCGTACTCGTCGGCCCGCATGAACGATTCGTTTTCCGGCGGCTCGCGATATTGGAAGCCCGTATCCCGAGGAATGTCGATCCCGGGAATGCCATAATACTTCAGGCCGATCGCCTGGGTCAGGCCCGTCCAGACGTAGACCATGTTGCCCACGACGGCGTCCCAGTCGAACTCGGCTGCGCACTTCAGGGCCGCGTCGAACGCCTTGGTGTAATCGTGTGCGACCTGCTGGCAGTCGTATCCGGCGTATTTGGCGGTAAACTCCGCAACGAAAGGCCGGATGGGAACGCGGTCCGGCTTGGCATTCCGCATGGCGGTCGTGTAGCGTTTGAGTCGTTGGGCGTAGAGTTGCTCGGTGTCTGTCGGCATGACGTCGATGGTCCTTTCTTCCGGGCTGACCCCGCTACATGTCGGGGCGGTATAGACAGATAGTATCCGACAAGCGTCGCGCCGCAAGAGCGAAGCAAAACGGGCCAGGGCAAAGTCGTTTA
>CAZMBZ010000152.1:0-12202 GCA_964564285.1 uncultured Planctomycetaceae bacterium
GCAGGGGGGGTATGAAGGTGCTGCGCGTCGAAGAGCAGACCAAGGATAATCTGGCTGCCGCGAAGATCGCCTGCTCGCTTCCGCTGGGATGGACGTTCCAGAACGGCAAGTTGGTGTCGCCTTGGGCGAGCCTGGGTGGCAAGGGGTGGAATGCCGAGAGCAAGGTTCTTGACGCGTCGGCGAAGTGCTCGCGGACGCATAGGCCCGCGCTGCTTGCGGGCAAGGGCGTTACTCTGACGGCCGGGCCGGTCCCGCCCCCCAAGGCCATCAAGTGGACCAACCCCGACGGCGACGGGGAGTACGAGATAACCATCGCCAACCCGACCGACAAGCCGGTGGTCGTGCCTGCCCTGCTCAGCCAGGATGGACGGGTCCTGTGGGAAGAGAGCCTGGTCATTCTTTGTCAGGGACAGGCCTACGCATGCCCCGGCGTCAAGGGCGTCAGCGGCAAGGTAGGCCCGACCACGCTCAAGCCAGGCCAAAGCATCGCGGCCGTCGTAAACGCCCTGCGCCTCGAAGGCCCCAAGTGGCCCAGTGGCGGCTATCGGATCGAGTTCCAGTTCTGCCTCGGCGAGAAGAGCCAGACCAAATCGTTCTACTACATGTCCCGCCACCACGACGGCATCCGCAAGGCGGCTTCGGGCCAGTGAGCGTGACCGATTTGCCTATCGGCCCCGCACGCGAAGCATCGTGTATGGCCCTTCGGGTATGACGGCGATCCGTGCGGTGGGGTGTGCCGCGACGTATTCATCGATGGCCTGCTGTGCCCGGTCGGCGGCGGGGCCTTGGCCGAGGATGGGGTTTACACCTATGTGCATCT
Source organism: uncultured Planctomycetaceae bacterium (assembly GCA_964564285.1). GTDB lineage: Bacteria > Planctomycetota > Phycisphaerae > SM23-33 > SM23-33 > JAUWQU01. The sequence goes on from CAZMBZ010000152.1 coordinate 821, forward strand.
GCACTCGTGCGGGGACGCCGTCACTGACGAACCAGAGGTTCTCCGGACCTATGACGCTCAGGACCCGGGCCTGCATCTGAAACTCCCACTGGTCCAGCTCTGTGCGGTCCTTGTTGGCCTTGATATGGGCCAGGAACCCGCGCCAGTCGCCATCCCACTTCATCATCAAATCCGTGAACGTCTGGCTGCCGAGTTGCTCGGCGCACTGGCTTACCTGGAGCAGCGTGCTGCCGGCGCCCAGTGCCGGCAGGGCGGTACACATGCCCTTGACCGTCTGGTAGAACGTCTGGTCCAGCGGATAGCCGCCGCCGTTGGTGATCACCAAATCGTAAGGCCCGTCAATCTCAGCCGTCGTCCACTCGGCCACCTGTTTGCAGCCTGCCTCGTGGGCCTTCTCCAGGTCGCCGCAGTAGATGCCCGCAATCTGCCTGTCGCCGGTGATGGCGACGTTGAAGAGCATATCCACGCCAACCCTCCGGGCGACCGCCAGGGCGATCTCGTGGCAGGGGTTGCCCTCCAGCAAGCCCGTGTCGGCCCGGGGGTCGCTCAGCGTCTGATACCCGTGGAACCGTTGGACGGTTTCCAGGTCAACCAGTGCGGGGCAGACTCCCTTTCGTCCGCCGGAAAAGCCCGCCATGAAGTGCGCCTCGATGTACCCCGTGACGATCCGAAGATCCGCCTGGGCGAATCGCTTGCACACGCTCACCGGCGGGTCATCGCTGACTCGCACGAGCGTGGCAGGGTCGTTTGCGCGGTGGTCGATCACCTCGACGCGCCCGAGGATGTCCTTGCCGACGAGCACTTCCATCTCAGCCGCCGAGCTGGGCCGGTGCATGCCGGTGCCGATGATGATGACGATTTGCTCGTTCGCGATGCCGCAGTCGTTGAGCGACTCGAGCATCGCGGGCAGGAATTGCTTGTTCGGCACGGGGCGAGTGATGTCGGAAATCGTGATCGCCACCGACTGGGGTTTCTTCGCCGCGACCATCTCCGCCAGCGATGGCGAGCCGATGGGCTCTGCCAGCGCCGCGGCCACAGCAGCGGGCGCGTCGGCCACGGGCGGAATATGTTGCCCGGTCAGAACGTCGGATGACTCAGGCACGGAAAGTTCCATACCATCACGGCCGTAGAGGAGGTGGATTCGTTTCATGTGACAAACCTCGATCAGCCCCGAAGGGGCGATAGCATTTGGCCGGGGGCGTAAGCCCCCGGTGACCTGCATCTACACAAATGAGCCCCGGAGGGGCGACAGAAGACCCAGGCGACGGGAGCCGTGAGGGCGATTTTCTGTCGCCCCTTCGGGGCCTGCCTGCCGGCAGGCAGGCTCTTGTTCCAAAAGACTTTGGTTCCGAGGGCTTACGCCCCCGGCAAAACTCTGTCGGCCCTCCGGGCCTGTTGCCATGGGCAGTTGCGTCTTTACACTCATTCATCAGTCGCTGCATATACCCGCGACAGATCACCCAACTCTCTGGAGTTCCTGACTGGCTCGGAGGTAATCGGTGAAAGGATCTGACTTATCCAGATCCACAAGGTCCACAGGGCGGCCGAGGATTTCTCTGGCCTCGCCCATGGCGCGGAAGAACACTTGGGCGGGCAGGCCGACTACGGCCAGGTCGATGTCCGAGTTTTCCCTCATCTGCGCCGTGAGAACTGAACCGAACACATAGATATCCCTTGCACCGTATGACCGGAGCGCCTGGGCGACCTGTCGGAGTCGTTTATCCAGTTCTGGATTCATAGCTTCATTATCGCAAGGTCAGGGCGAACCTTCAACTGTCGAGCCTTACTGCCTCGTCTTGCCAGGCCAGTCGAGCACTCCGCCGGTGTCGGCGCTGGTGGCCTGGGAGGCGTATCGGCCCAGCGTGCCATAGGTGATAGGGCAGGGGCGCGGCTTGTGGGTCTTGCGGCGCCTGGCGAACTCTGCCTTCGAGAGCTTGACGTTCAGCTTGCCGGCGGGGATGTCGATTTCGATCAGGTCGCCGTTTTTCAGCAGGCCGATCTCGCCACCGGCGGCTGCCTCGGGCGAGATATGCCCGATGCACGCCCCGGCTGTGCCGCCGGAGAATCGGCCATCGGTTATCAGTGCAACCTTTTCGCCGAGGCCCATGCCCTTGATGTAGCTCGTCGGGGCGAGCATTTCCTGCATGCCCGGTCCGCCGCGGGGACCTTCGTTGCGGATGACCACCACGTCGCCGGCCTTGACCTTGCCGTTGAGGATGCCTTCGCAGGCCGCGTCCTGGTCTTCGAAGATGACGGCCGGGCCGGTGCAGCGGTACATCTGCGGGTCCACGCCGGCGAGTTTTACGACCGAGCCTTTGCTCGCGATATTGCCGTAAAGCACCACCAGCCCGCCCTTTTTCGTGAACGCGCGATCTACTGGTCGGATGACGTCCTCGACATCCAGTTTGCCCTTGTTCACCACGGGCAGTTTGGCGGGTTTTTCGCCTCGCAGCATTGCGCGGACCTGCTCGACGCTTCGTCCGGTGGCCTTGGAGCCTTCCCGGTATAGCTTCTTGGCTTCGGTGCAGATACTGGGGCTTCGCAGGGACCATTTCTCGATATTGGCCAGGACGGACTCGCCGGTGACTGTCAGGCAGTCTGCCTTGATGAGCTTGCGGTTATCCCACCACAGTTGGCTCATTATGGTGTAGATGCCGCCCGCGCGGTTGACATCCTGCATGTGGTAGATTTTGCCCTCGGGCGTTTGCGACGGTGCGACGCGGCAGATGTTGGGCGTTCTCTTGGATACTTGCTCGATGTCCTTAAGCGTGAAAGGCACGCAGGCCTCGTTGGCGATAGCCAGCAGGTGAAGCACCGTGTTAGTCGAGCCACCCATGGCCATGTCTATGGTGAAGGCGTTCTGGAACGCCTTGCGTGACATTATTCGGCGCGGCAGGAGGGGGTAGTTTTTTTTCAGGCCGGAGCCAGCCCACTCGGTCGCCATTTCCACGATTCGTCGGCTGGCCCGTTTGTAGATGTCCATTCTCGACGGGCTGGTTGCCAGGCACGTGCCGTTACCCGGCAGGGCCATGCCGATAGCCTCGGTGAGGCAGTTCATGCTGTTGGCGGTGAACATTCCGCTGCAAGACCCGCAGGTCGGGCAGGTGTTGTTCTCATACTCCGCCACCTGCTTGCGGTTCATCGCGCCGGTCTTGAGCTGGGCGACGGCGTAGAACTGGTCGATCAGGTCCACGTCCTTGTCGCAGACTCTTCCCGCCTCCATTGGCCCGCCGGAGCAGAAAATCGTCGGAATGTTCAGCCTGGCCGCGGCCATCAGCATGCCAGGCACGATCTTGTCGCAATTGGGGATGCAGATCATCGCGTCGAACTGGTGGGCTTGCACCATCGACTCGACGGAGTCGGCGACGATCTCCCGGCTGGGCAGGGAGTACTTCATTCCCTCGTGGCCCATGGCGATTCCGTCGCATATCGCGATGGTGTTGAAGAGGATCGGCGTGGCGCCGGCGGCGCGGACTTGCTTCTTGACGTACTCGCCCACGGCGTCGAGGTGAACGTGGCCTGGAACGACGTCGGTGTAGCTGTTGACCACCGCGATTAACGGCTTGCGGATGTCTGCATCGGTCAGGCCGGTGGCTTTCATGAGACTGCGGTGAGGCCCGCGCTCGTCGCCGACCTTTACTTTATCACTTCGCATCATTGGTGTGCTCCTGTTGCTGCTCTTGGCCTCCGTTTTCCAGGAAGGCCACCGCGTGGTTGAGGGTCTCGAAGTCTTCAATGACCGTCAGGACGTAGTGGGTCGTGGAGTCGTCCCGCAGGGGGCGAATCTCACGAAACTCCGGGTCGCCACTGAAGCTCTTGAAGGCTTCGATGTCAGGATAGACTATCAACCCGCAGTACTGCTGGTTGCAGTTGCCGAAGTAGACCATCCTGGTCAGACCGTATACTAGTATCTTCGCGCCGTGCCGACTGAGGATCGGCTGGACGCGTCGAAGATATTCGGCGTACTCTTTTTCCCGTCCGGGAATAATATCGAATAGATTCAGGACGACGATCAATTCAATTCTCCGCTGGTCGCCGAAATTCTCCGGCCGGGGCGGTTGGGTGCCGGTCGGCACTGCCAAGGGCCTGTAGCGGCTGGTCGCGGCAAGTTCCGCAGCCGTCGGCACGGGTCCAATCGGATCCGAAAGGACAGACTACGCCTCGCTGAGGCGTTTGACAATAAGTTTCATTCCCTCTTTGAAGAGATCGGCTATTGGCCTGGCTGGTCTCTGGCCGATAAAAAGAGGGTGTCCGCTGGCCGAAAGCCCTTGACAATCAGGGCCTTTTGGACCAGTTTACTGTATTCCTCCAGTCGGGCTGGCCGCTGAGGGCTGGCCTGGCGACCTGAAGCTACGCCGAAGACGGCAGGGAGGTCGCTATGCGGCGACATGGATGCACGATGCTGATTTTGGCTATATCGACGTTGATGATCGGTTGTGGCGATTCGTCAGGTACGGGCGGAGTTTCCGCCGGCGGGTCGGGTGATGTAGGGCCCTTGCCGGAGTTGGTTGCGATGCGACGTCCTCCGATCGCGGACCTGCCTGTTCCGATTGGCTTCGATCTTAAAGAAAGTAAAAGCCGCAACTTTTCCGCTGCCGGCGCGCGGTACATTGACCACGCATATGGCGGCCGGGCCGACAAGTTCGCCGTCGGACGGTTCTACAAGCGGCAGATGCCCATAAGCCGCTGGACGCTTGTGACCGATATGTTCGTGCAAGGCGATATAATGATTGATTTCGAGAAAGACTCCGAGCGATGCCGAATAAGCATATCCGATGGCGGATTTTTCGGGTCGACCAGGATACAAATGGCTGTGTGGACCAGTGGGCGGATCGTTCCGCCCCCGGGATATGGCAACAGCAGGAGTTCGAGGGCTAGATGAAAGCAAAACGCCGTCACGAGTTGCAGGAAAACGTACTGGCCGGTGAGTTGGGCAAGGTGGTGGAGTTCCTCAAGAAGAGGGGCAGCTATCTGGCTACCGGTGCTCTTGTAATAGCCTTGGTTATATTCGCTTACGTTGCGATCAGCGGGCGTGGCGAAGCATCGAGGTCCAAGCTTCAGAGCCAGTGGGATCGAGCAATGACCGGCCAGGCCAAGTCGGAACAAGAGCGGGCCGAACTGCTCACCGAGATTGCCGCCCAGACCGACAACCTCCGCATGGCAGCGCTGGCCACGGTTGAACTTGGCTACGCGGACGCTACGCGGGCTCTGGTCGCCGAGACTGGCTCGGAGCGAGACGCCCTGGAAGAAAGCGCCGCCAAGTGGTACGGCAAGACCATCGCGGACTTTCCCACGCAGGCCCTGGCTGTGGCAAAGGCGCACTTCGGGTTGGGCAAATTGTACGAGTCGAAGCGGCAGTTCGTCCAGGCAGGCGAGGAGTATCGACAGGCCAAGGCTTCGGCCGAGGTGGTGGGCCATCCAGTGGTGGTACGTGCCCAAATAAGCCTCGCACAACTCCCGAGGCTGAACTCGCCGGTTAGGATGGCGACCACCATGCCGGCGACCATGCCGGCCTCTGCGCCGTCCACCATGCCGGCCACGGCCCCGGCTGCGCCGACCGTTCGGGATGCCTCGCCTCCGGCGACCCAGCCGGCGAAGGCGACCAAGCCCTGACAGGTCCGCAGAAAACCACTTGACGAAAATGCTTGTCGTACTATGCTGAAGCATGATCGTGCCTAGGCCAGCCGTGGCCGGGCGCGTTTTTAACGTTGTAAGTTTAATCCTACGTATAGAAACCACAGATTGGGAGACGTTCTGATGGCAGACCTGGCAGCATTGGCTGAAGCCCTGATCAAGGGTGACCGTGACACTGTAACCAAGCTGACGCAAGAGGCCATTACCGAGGGCGTAGCGCCGAAGGATATCCTCGAGCAGGGCCTCATCGCGGGAATGAACGTTGTTGGGCGACGTTTCAAGGCCAACGAGATTTATGTCCCCGAGGTTCTCATCGCGGCTCGTGCGATGAAGAGCGGCATGAAAATCCTCCAGCCCAAGCTTACCGAGGCCGGTGTGAAACCAATCGGCAAGGTCGTGCTCGGCACGGTCAAGGGCGACCTGCATGACATCGGCAAGAACCTCGTCGGCATGATGCTCGGCGGCGGCGGGATCGAGGTCGTTGACTGCGGTACGGATGTCTCTCCTGAGAAGTTTGTTCAGGCGTGCAAGGAAAGCGGTGCCCAGGTCTGCGCTATGAGCGCGCTGCTGACGACCACCATGCCCCAAATGTCGGCCATCGTCGAGGCAATCCAGGCATCGGGTATCGAGGTCAAGACCATCATCGGCGGCGCGCCGGTGACCCAAAGCTTCGCCGACGAGATTGGTGCGAGCGGCTATGCTCCCGATGCCGCCAGTGCGGTCGATGTCTGCAAGGAACTGATGGGCGTCGAGTAAGTGCCTCCAGGCTGGCCCAGGCCGGTATGTGTTGATATCAAGCGCCGCGGACCCACGGGCCGCGGCGCGGGCGGCGATTGGAATAGCCACGCTGGGCTGTCAATGAACCCGGCGGCGCTTCCGATCGCCGTTTTCTTTTCGTACCGGAACCCGCGCAAGCAGTGAATGATTCCGAAGAACAACCCGATCTCGACGCCGCAGACCTCGACGGACATGCGGACGATAACTGCCGCGCCGATAAAGACGATGTCGAGGCCGTCGAGACAAGCTCCGATGGGCTCGATGCGGTCGAGGTGACCGTCGATGCCGATGATGAGGGCCTCAGCCATCGGCGGATAAGCATCCGACGTGCGCTGCCAAATCGCCGGCTGGACAAGTACCTCGCCAGCCGGATCGGAAAGGAAGTCTCCCGCACGGCCCTGCAGGGCTACATCAAGGAAGGCATGGTCACCGTCAACGGGCGAACCGTAAAGCCCAGCTACACCATTCGCACCGACGACGTGATCGACATGTCCTTGCCGACCTCCAAGCCGAAGGAAATACCGCCCGAGCCCATCCCGCTTGATATCGTCTATGAGGATGATGACCTGATGGCCCTGAACAAGCAGGCCGACCTCATCGTCCATCCGGCACGGGGCAATTGGACGGGCACGCTGGTTAACGGCCTGGCCTACTACTTCCAGCAGAACTGGCGAGACATCAAGACTCTGCCGACCAACGGGGAAATATTCCGCCCGGGCATAGTCCATCGGTTGGACCGCGACACGACGGGCATTATCCTGATCGCCAAGAGCGAACTGGCGCTATGGCGGCTGGGCAAGCAGTTCGAACTGCGAAAGACCAGCAAGACTTACTCCGCTATCGTCCACGGGATCATGCCGCTCGATGAAGATATTATCGACGCACCCATAGGCCGGCATCCGAGGTTTCGCGAGAAGTACGCCGTTCATCGCCTGACGGGCCGACCCTACCCAGCCACCAGCAAGCAAGCTACCACCAGGTACAAGGTAATGGAGCGCCTGCGGGACGTTGGCAAAGGCAGGCAGAACTTCTCGGTGATGGAACTCTACCCCAAGACCGGTCGGACCCACCAACTTCGCGTTCACATGAGTTTTCTCGGCCATCCCATAGTCGGCGACCGCATGTACGGTGGCGGTCCGTTGTACATGAGCCAACTCGAAGGCCACCACGACGTGGCAGAAGGCCCATTGATAACCCGCCAGGCCCTGCACGCTCACACCATCGAGTTCAACCATCCGCGGACCAACGAGCGGATGAGCCTTCACGCTCCCTGGCCGAAAGACTTCACCGATACGCTAAAGGTCTTGCAGGAACTCGCCAAGAAGGTATAATCCTGTCCGTTCGGCGCGAAGTGCCCAACGGGCCGGCGTGGCGGACCAATAGCAGCAATCGGGCGATTAGCTCAGTTGGCTAGAGCGTGCGGATCACACCCGCGAGGTCACAGGTTCAAGTCCTGTATCGCCCATTTGATAACGCCCTTGGAAACAAGGGCTTTTGTTTTACTCCTACTTTGTTCGCGAATTACCATGAATTGTTTCTATGCAGTTTCTATGCAGAATGGTGCCGCGAATGTACCGCTCGCCCCTGGCTACATCTTCTCGTGGTTTCCTCTTCGCCTGCCCTCTTCTCTGCTGATTGGTGGCCGCAAGTGAATTGCCGACGCTTGTGGGGCCACTGTGGCCGTGTCCTGCCAAGTTCGCACTCGGAGCATGCTTCCGACATCAGCACCCGGAAGCATGACGCCGCTGCCAAGGACTTCGGGACCATGTCACCAGCCCGTTATCGCAGTTCCCGTAGCCACCGGGTACGCCCACGTCGTTAGAAGGGTGCGACATCCCCGCACCGGAGTTATAGTCCGCGTGAATGGCCTGAAGCAATGCTCTTGCGATTGAGGCCAGGCGGCGGTGCAATCTGGCCGGGTCGGCAGGTTCGAATGTCGGGGGCAACTTGAGGCCGTGCTGCTTATTGATAGGAAAGCTGATTCCGCGTGACTGTGCGTGGGTGGCCCGGGGGTGAGGGGTTCACGATCAAGGCAGCAGGCCTCGTGCGGCCAGCGCCGAGCAGACCCGCTTCACGGCGTAGTACATCGATGTCTCACGCATGGGAAGCCCCCTCTGCTCTGATAGCGTCGCGAGTTGATCGAACCGCTCGGTCATCCGGTTGTACAATCGCGTCCCCACCTGCTCGGCCGTCATCTGCTCCTGCTGCGTCTCCTGGGTGTACTCGAGGTACGAAACGAATACGCCGCCGGCATTGCAGAGGATATCCGGAATCACGAAGATTCCTCGCTTCGAGAGGATGTCGTCGGCCTCGGGCGATGTCGGACTGTTGGCCCCTTCGGCGATGATCCTGGCGCGGATGCGTTGGGCATTTTCGGCGGTAATCTGGTTCGCCGACGCTGCGGGAATCAGTACATCACAGGGCATTTCCAACAGATCCTGGCCGGCCACTTCATGCTCGGACGCAAAGCCCTTCACGGTTCCCTCGGACTCGACGTGCCGCGCCAGTTCCGGAATACTCAGCCCCCGTGCATCGTAGACGGCGCCCGTCACGTCGGACGCACCGACGATACGCACACCCGACTCATGGAGCGTTCTGGCCGCCGCCGACCCCACGTTGCCGAACCCCTGGATGACAGCCGTAGTGTCCGAGCACGCCACGCCCATTCTCTCCAGGGCCCTTACAACGCAAATCGCCACGCCTTTGCCCGTGGCGTCGCGCCTGCCCGGGATACCCCCCAGGATGACGGGCTTGCCCGTAACGTAGCATCCCTGCGTGATGGACTGCCCCAGGCCATAAGATATCGCGTCCTTGATGTATCCCATGTGCCTCTCGTTCGTGCCCATGTCGGGGGCAAGGACATAGGTCTGCGGGCCAATGTGATGCATTGCACCGCGAGCAAAACACCTAATCAGGATCTCCATGTCACTGGCGCTGAGTTTCCTCGGGTCCGCCACGATGCCGCTCTTGCCCCCGCCAAACGGCACGCCGATCAGGGCGCATTTCCATGCCATCTCCATCGCCAGACCCGTCACGTCGTCGAGGCTGACCGTTGGCGTGACACGAATGCCTCCCTTCGACGGCCCCAACGCGTCGCTGTAGCGAACGACGTACGCGCGAAACAACCGCGTCTTCCCATCCGAGAGCTTGGGGGTGAGCGCCAGTTCGATTCGCTCTTTGGGGGCGGCAATCTTGGAAAGGACGTCGCCGTCAATTTCGCTTTCCAGTCTCGGCAGGACCTTGTTCAGGTTAGCCAGGGCTGCAGGAAGAATGGACTCGCTGAACGCCATCACCAACTCCTCTGTTCTCGTGTTCCTGTCGAATCACCATGATGAATGCCAACGGCTCCCGATGCTCCAGCGGTAAGGGAATACAGGCACGCTGTACCGCCCGCACACCATACGGTAACAATGACATTACGCCTATGGCGATGCAAGCACCTTCGCACAAATACTCTTCGTCCCGGATTCCGCATTCACGATATAACATCACCATACCGCCATCGCCACACACCCTGATATATCAAGCACTTACACGGAGCGAGGCTCAGCCGGCGATCCGCTGCGGCTCCGTGGCTCTCGGGCCAAGCGAAGCGCATCGATTGATAGAACATTTGATCCCGCGTGACCGCGCGTGGGTGGCCCAGGGGTGAGGGGAGAGGGGGAGCTTTCGACGCTCGCCTGGTGTTCCGAGTCATCCCTGTTTGTCACTTGGCGCATGCGTTTGGCCCGTTTTGCGGGTTCGTTGAGGCCTGGAGACCACCTCCGGGCTGGTTAGTATTAGTATAGTACGCGATCTCGTCTCGCGTCATGGGTAAGGATGAGATTCAACAATCCAAAGATGGGTTCGGGCATCGGTCGTAGGCCGAACACCCCGTATGGTCTCAAAACTCAGCCGCGCCGGAATCCAGGCCGCTCGCAGCAGAGATAGCTTTCTAAACGGGCTGCCAGCCGTCACCTTGAAATCATCGCTCAATCTGCCCACAGGCCGAGTTTCGGTCCGGCCTTCCAGACGGTTCGCCCGTAAGAACCGCTCGGACTACGGAAATCCCGATGGCAAGCATGCTCCGATCGCACACCATCCCAGGCTATCACATGCCTCTCCCGCTACCACTCACGCCGCCAGCCTGGCAGCCCGTTTAGAAAGCTGGCCTTGCGGCAGCCGGCCCGAATTCCTGCTCGTCCGCGTCCGGGTTGTCAGGTCCTGTGCCCTCCGTCTGGTACACTCTGATGTAATCGACCTCCATGGACGTCCCGTCAATCGCGTCCGTGACGGGCCCAGCCCACTTGAAGATGGCCAGACTGAGCCAGACGGGCGCCTCCCTGTGGCAGATGGTGTTCTCCTCGCGACGGATCTCCACGCCGTCGAAGTACCAGACCAATTCCGCCTTGCTCCACATAAGACCATAGGTGTGGAACTGCTCGCCCAGGTCGGCGCCGTCGATTTTCTTGTTCTTGCCTTTGGCCCAGTGTTTTCCTGACCAATTGTGGATACTCGAGTTGATCTCGTTGGGATAGTGCCCCTCATTGATGTCGATCTCGAACCTGCCCGGTGCATCTTTCGGCAGGTCTCGGGTCATCAGCCAGAAAGAGTTATTTGTGCCCGTGGCTTTGGCGTATCGGTACCGACACTCGAAGTAACCGTACTTGAACTTGCGCTTCGTCCACATGCTCGCGGCAGTCCACTCCTGGCCGCGCCGCTTCTCTTTCCGCGCGTTGAGTGTGAGAGTCCCGCCGCTTACGGCTGCGTTCTCACGCCAACGGCTGCAGAGGATGTGTCCGCTCGGCCCATTCTGGAACTCCCACATCTCGTCCAGGTCCGTCTCCGACCCGGTGAACTCGTCCACAAAGATGAGCGTCCATTGCCCTCGTGGCAGCATGGAACTCTCTTGCCGGGCCTGGGGGGCACACCCAGCCAGCAAGAACAGGAATATGGCAATGATCACAATGGTGCAGCGGTGGTGTAGCATTT
>CAZMBZ010000153.1:0-12162 GCA_964564285.1 uncultured Planctomycetaceae bacterium
CCGCTACCACGCCCCAGGTCGTAGACTACGCTGAAGCATCCGCCGGTTACGCCGACGTGGGCTTTCGACTGGCGTTCACCGCTCCAGCCGAGACTATCCAGGTCCGCCTCCGCCGGCTCTTGGCTGCCACCGGGTATCCGTCGATCGGTGGTAAATAGCAGGGCGTGGCTGCTCAGGTCTTTTCCCGCATCGTCAGCGCGCCTGTGGGGCATGCGGCTACGCATTCGGCGGCGACTTTCGCCAAGCCCTCGCTTAGAGTTTTGCCCATCGGCACGACGACTCTAACGTTGAATCCGCGTCCGACGAATGCCAAGCCATACTTTTCGCCCGCGCGGCGCGTGATCTGCGTGCATAGTCCGCAGTCGATGCACTTGCCGGGCTCGTATATCACGCCGTGGTCGTGGAGGTGCTGCTCGAAGGTTCGCCGACCCGTCTTGTATGCCGATGCGGAGGCCCCGTAGGCGGCGCTGTAGATTCGCAGCTTGCAGTCGTCAGGGCAGCGGCAGTCGCAGTGCAGACAGCGGTTGCATTCTTGGACGGCCTGGGCGGACGAAAATCCGCCGTCCGGCTCATCCGGCGCGATTCGCTCAGCCGAACTTGCCGAGGCAATGAATGCCGACATTTCTTCCGATTCGAGCTTGCCGATATGGACGGTGAACGGCTTTGCCGTGCCCGTCATGGGCTGTCCGGTGAGGTACTGGCAGATAGCCGCCGCCGCGGATTTGCCGTCGGCAACGGCGCGGACGGCCATTTTCTGCTGACGGGCCGGGCAGGCCGCGAACACGCCGTCTCGGGGCGTCGCGTAAGTTTTTCTATCTCGCCGCACGGCCGAGCCATCCCACTCCAGCCCAAGCTCCGCAGCCGCAGTCTCGTCGGTTGCGCCCGTAGCCACGAACACGGCGGTGTTGTCTCGCAGAAGATCCGCCAGCAGCACGTCGCGGCCTACGCGGACGTTCGGGCGAAGCTCAGCGCCCATGCGGCGGATGAGATCTATCTCCGCATCGAGCACGGTTCGGTCCAGGGCATCTTCGCTGACACCGTATCGAAGTTGCCCTCCGGGCCCAGGGCGGTCGTCCAGGATCACGCATTCGTGGCTGGCGGCGATAAGATAGTACGCAGCCGCCAGGCCGGTCGGGCCGGCGCCGACGATGGCCACCTTCTTGCCCGATAGCTCGCCGCGGGTTGGCATGTAGGGTTCGGGCGAGCCGAGATCAACGTCGGCAACATGGCGTTTGAGCAGGCATATAGCCACGGCGGAGTCATGCTGGGCTCGTCGGCAGCCTTTTTCGCAGGGGGCGGGGCAGATTCGCCCGAGCACGGCAGGAAGGGGGATGTCGGCCTTGACGGTCTCGATGGCGTCTCGCATTTGTCCCGAAGCGATCTGCCGGATCATCTTCGGTATGTTCATTTTCGCCGGGCACGCGCTGTGACACGGCGCCATGCAGTCGCCAAGGTGGTCGCTGAGAAGCAGTTCGAGCGCCGTGCGCCTGACGCGGCGAATTTCCGCAGTTTCGCTTTCGACGCGCATGCCTTCGACGGCTCGGGTGGCGCACGACGGAACCAGCGCCTCCCGCCCGTCGACGCGCACGATGCACGCCATGCAGGAAGTGTTCGCCTCGCAGCCCTCACGCCAGCAAAGCGCCGGAATGTCGATACCGAGCTTGCGTGCGGCATCCAGGATCGTCGCCCCGTCGGGCACTTCCACTGCCTGATTGTCTATGTATATCGTTGGCATATTATTCGACATCCACGGCGTCCACGGGGCAGATGTTCTTGCAGCCGCCGCATCGCACGCATTTGTCCGGGTCGATCTTATGTTTTTCGTACGGAGCGAAAGTGATCGCGTCTGCGGGGCAGGCCTGGGCGCACTTGGTGCACCCGATGCAGTCATCGTTGATGCTGTAGGTGATAAGAGCCTTGCACGATTTTGCCGGGCATCGGCCAGCCACGTGGGCTTCGTATTCGTCGCGGAAATATTCCAGTGTCGAGAGCACCGGATTCGGCGCGGTCTTGCCCAGGCCGCAAAGGCTTCCCTGCTTGACCGACCGGGCCAGGTCGGCCAGTTTGTCGAGGTCGGCTGCGACGGCAGTGCCTTCGGTCAGGCGCGTGAGGATATCCAGCATGTGGTGTGTGCCGACTCGGCAGAAGGTGCATTTTCCGCACGACTGGTCCTGCGTGAATGACAGGAAGTAGCGGGCGATATCCACCATGCAGTCGTCCTCGTCGAGCACGACGAGCCCTCCGGAACCCATCATCGCGCCGACTCCCTTCAGCGCATCGTAGTCGACCGGTGTGTCGGCCAGGTGTTCAGGCACGCACCCGCCGGACGGCCCGCCTACCTGGACGGCCTTGAACTTCTTCCCGCCGGCGATGCCTCCTCCGATATCTTCGACGATCTGCCGGAGCGTTACTCCCATTGGCACTTCGATGAGTCCGCCTCGGCGGATCTTGCCCGCCAGGGCGAACACCTTCGTCCCCTTGGATTTCTCCGTGCCCATGCCCGCGAATGCTTCCGGGCCTTTGCGCAGAATCCACGGGATCATCGCGAACGTTTCGGTGTTGTTGACGAGCGTGGGTTTGCCCCACAGCCCCTGCTCGGCTGGGAATGGCGGGCGAAGTCGAGGCATGCCCCGGTTGCCCTCGATGCTCGCCAGCAGGGCTGTCTCCTCGCCGCAGACGAAGGCGCCGGCGCCTTCCATTATTTTCAGGTCCAGCGAGAAGTCCGTGCCGAGTATGTTTTTGCCCAGCAGGCCCATCTGGCGGCACTTATCGAGTGCTTCGCGTATTCGTTTGACAGCGAGGGGATACTCGGCGCGGATGTAGAAGTAGCCCTCGCTGGCGCCGACGGCATAGGCGCCGATAATGACGCCTTCGACCACGCGGTAGGGATAGCTTTCGAGCAGCATGCGGTCCATGAACGCGCCGGGGTCGCCCTCGTCGCCGTTGCAGACGACGTATTTCAGGTCGCCGGGAACTTTTCGGACGATTTTCCACTTCGGCCCGGTCGGGAAACCCGCGCCGCCGCGCCCGCGACAGCCGCTGGCGGTTACCTGTTCGATGACCTTGTCGGGCGACATCTTTGTGATGCATTGTCGCAGCGCCTCGAAGCCGCCCCTGGCGGCGTACTCATCGACGTCCGTCGGGTTCATCACGCCGCTGTGTTCGGTGGCAACGTGAATCTGCGGATCGAGGAACGCCGCTACCGGCGGGTCGCGCACCTCGATGCCGAGTTGCGTCACCGGCTGCCATGTCTCATCAGTCAGCAGGTTGTCGACGAACTGCGAGGCGGTCGATCCGATCCGCCGCAGCAGGCCTTTCGGCGGAAAATGTCTGCGTACTATCCGCCGGGCGTCAGGTGCCTGGACGTTGGCGTAAAGCGTGGACTTTCCATCGGGACGGATGACCTCGACGAGCGGAGTCTGGTGGCACATACCGACGCAGCCGACGTGCTTAACGCTCACCGGCGAGCCGCTCCTGGCCAGTGCGTCTTGCAGGGCCTGCTGGACGTGCGCGCTTCCGCCAGCCTGGCAGCACGAGCCCAGGCCGATGCGAATCTCGCCCAGCGGCTTGCCGTCGGAAGCAAGGGCGACGCGCTTGGGGTGCCTGGTGCCCGCCGCCCGTTGTCGGGCGAAGTCCGAGAGCATTTGTTCAACACTATCGGGCGTGAGATGGCCGTAGGTCGTATCATCGATTCTCGCCACGGGTGCCAGCGTGCAGCAGCCCATGCATGCAACTCGCTGGACGGTGTAGCGTCCGCTGGGGTCGGTGTCATCGCCTTCGGGTATCTCAAGCTGATGGATAATCGAGTCGAGCACCTGTTGGGCGCCCTTGACGTGGCAGGCCGTGCCGATGCAGACGTGAACGATGTGCTGGCCAACGGGTTTGTGACGGAACTGGTCGTAGAATGTCGATACCCCCGCGATGTCGGCAGGGGTGATCTCGCTGATCTGGCTGATCCGCTGTAGGGCTTCCGGCGGCAGATAGCGGTAGTGGCCCTGGACGGCCTGGAGGATGGGTATCAGCCCCTTGCGCTGAGGCCCGATGCGGGCTATAATTTTGTCAACATGTGTAAGGTCGATGTCAGCCATGTTTTACTACTCGGATTCCTCGTGACCATCGTCGTCCTGGCCGGCGGGTTGGCTTGTGGGGGGCGACTGGGCGCCGGCTGCTATGCAGAATAGATTCTTGCTGCCTCGCAGGTATATCCGTCCGTCCTGGAATGCCGGTGATGCATATGCACCCTCGCCCAGTGGATTGGTGTGCAGCATTTTGAATTCTCTGCCGGTCTGGCAGACGAACATTTCCCCCTTCATGCTCAGCAGCCAGAGCTTGCCAGCGCAGAGAGAAGGCGAGGCGTTGAAGACCTTTTCCAGTTCCTTCCCATAGGCAACCTTGCCGGTCTTTGCGTCGAAGCAAGTCAGCTTCCCGCCGGTCTCGATCGTCCATAGCAACTTGCCATTGGTAAGCGGGCTGGTGAGGTCTGTCAGGCCATCGTCGGACTGCCAGAGCAGCTTGTCCGTGACGTCGCCGGATCCGTCGGTCCGGACGGCGGCGAGAAAGCTTTCGGCACAGATCGAGTACGCGACGCCGTCGGCGAAAGCGGGCGTCGAGGCGACGTCGCCGCCTTCGAGTGTCTTGGCCCGCCACAACTCCGAGCCGTTGGAGGGGTCGTAGGAGATCAGCCACGGGTTGGCGGCTGTGATGAGCTGGTCGGCCTGTCCGATCCGCACGATGGCCGGCGTTGCCCATGAGGCGGACACGCCCCGGCGCTGCTGCCAGACGATCCGCCCTGTCTGTGCGTCGAAGGCGAATATCTTGGACATGTAGTCTTCCAGCGAGGCTTGGTCCCATAGCACGATGAGCAGGTTGCGGTGCATCACCAGTGATGAGCTGTGGCTGTACGGGTTGTTGGGTTGTCCAAGGGCCTTGGACCAGATTATCTTGCCCGCGTGGTCCAGGCAGGCAAGGTCGCCGTTGGAGAAGAGCGCGAAGACGTGCAGGTCGTCGGCAACCGGCGTCGAGGCCGCGTAGCCGGTCTCCTCGTAGGGCTCCTTGATGCTTGCGGGGCTGTCTGGGAGATCCCTGATCGGAGTCGACCAGAGCAGCCCTCCCGTGTCGGCGTTGTAGCAGAGGACTTCGCGCTTGTCCTTTGCCCCGCCTGTCAGGAAGACCTTCTTGCCCCAGATGACCGGCGAGCTCTTGCCCGGTGTGGATACCGGCGAGCGCCAGAGTATGTTCCGACCGGCCGGGGCGTCCCAGGTCAGCGGTACGTTGTCATACGCACCGCGTCCCTGACTGCCGGGGCCGCGGAACTGCGTCCAGTATTTCGCCACGAGCGCCGGATCCGCCACGTGGGGTGGCGGCGGCGGGACGGTGGTCATGCGTCTGTATGCCTCGATGGCCGTCGGCGTAATCGCGCCGGCGATCATCAGAGTTGCCACGGCAGTAACTGCCCATCGCCTCCCATGAGCCCGTCGCAACTCGCCCAGGAAGTCCGGCTGCTTTGCGCCCAGCCTCGGGGGTTTCGGCCGAAGCGCAAGTGCCGCCTTGACAGAAATCACGAAAACCACGAGACACCCCAGCAGCAGCCAGTTGCCATATCGTGCCAGTGTCAGGTGAGAGAAGTACTGCCGCCTAAGGTCCAGGTCGACTTGGCGGATCTGTTTTGCCAGGGGTTGGTTCTTGGGATTCTGAGCGAACTGGCTCTTCATCTGGGCCAGCTCGGAAGTGGCCAGGAAATCTTTTCCTCGGATGGAAGGCCTGTCCAGCACGAGAACCGTTATGGCTACGACAGCCAGCAGCGCAGCGGCAGCGGCGACGGCAAAGCCGATAGCTCGCCACGTGTCGGTGGCATGGGGGGCGTCAGGTTTGTCGATCTGTTGCTGATCGCTCATGTCGGGCAAGATTCTGATTTCTGGTTGAGGGTGACTTTGGTTCCGTTTCGCCTGGCCTGTTCCATGGGGCAGGTGGCGAAGCATCGTCCGCAGGAGATGCATGATGCATCGTCAGGTTCGTAGTCGTTTCGCCTTCGCCTGATGGACAGGCCCACGAGCTTGAGTCCGACGACCAGGCCCACGAAGGCGCCGAACAGGTGCGCCCCGCCAATGCCAACGCCAAACGGTTTGGTCAGGCTGGTGAATCGCGACTCGATCTGCGCGGCCTGGGCGTAAAGGCTCTCTGCCGACTCGCCGGTTGCGCGGAAGGCCTCGCTGGCGTCGGTTGTGCCCTTGACGGCGCCGGAATTCTCCAGGCGGACCCGGTCGGCCAGTTGTACCGTGGCGTGCATTCGTGCCATTGTAGTACCGAGCATTCCGCCAAGAACGCCGCCGCCGACAATGAGCACCGGCAGAATCGCCAGCATCACCGCCAGCGAGCCCTTGCCCGCCAGTCGCTCTTTCGGGCCTGCCTGCGGCGTCGGAGTGCGGATGGCGTTGACGGGGCAACTGTTCTCGCAGAGCTTGCACTGGATGCACTCGGTCGGGGTTATTCTCACCCGCTTCAGGGCGAATCGCGACATCAGGCCAAGCAGCGCCCCGTACGGGCAGAAGTACCGGCAGTACGGCCTAGCTATGAAAACGCCGACCAGCAGAAAACTTGCCGTCAGTATCAGCAAGTCCAGTCGGCCGCTCAGGGCGGCGGGGTTGAGTTCCGGGTCGTTGCGGGCGAATCCCTCGAAGATCTTGCCCAGCGGCACGAGTCGGAATATCGCCACGAAGGGGTCGTAACGGCAGATGATCATCGCGCTGCCGGTGACGGCGAAGAGCACGGCCGCGCCGAGATAAACCCACGGCAGGAGGCTGAGGGCGCGGTCCAGCCACGTTGGCACTCTCAGGGGCTTGAGCGCCAGGAGGTCCTGGGTTATTCCCAGCGGGCAGACGGCTGCGCAGAAGCTTCGTCCGAAGAACAGCGCCGCGATCAGCGGCAGGAGGAAGAAGCCCGCGACGGTTAGCGGGATGACGTATCCGTCCGTGGAGAAGACCGCCATCGCCACGTTCTGTATAGCGCCGATGGGGCAGATGCACCCTTGTTTGTAGAAGCCGAAATAGCCCAGCGACGCGACGCTGATGAGGACAATGACCCATCGCCGTCGAAGCCACAGTGTCGCCGCGCTCGCCAGCACCAGCGCCCCGGCCAGCACGGCGAGGTCCGTATAGTCCGCCCATCCAGCCCGGCCATGAGGCCTGGTTGTTGTCGGCTGGGTGTAGCCGCTCTCGAACTCCGGCGGCGGGAATCGCGACTGTGACCAGGCGGATTCCGTGACGACAAGCATCGTCAGGAGAATTGCCAGGATTGGCAGAGCGGTTCGGGCGCTAATGGCGGATAGTCTTCTGCTCATTCGGCGTCCTCTGCCAGTTTCATTAGGTATGGTTTGTTGGCCGGCACGCGTTTGAAAGCTTGCGTCGGACATGCCGCGGCGATCGAGCACTCGTTGCAGTTGAGGCACCGATCGTGGCGCACCTGGAGAAACAGTGATCCGTTGCCGAATGCGTTGCAGCCCTTGCAGCACAGGCCGCACCCGATGCACAATTCCTCGTCGATGGTGTACTGGTAGTATGGGTCTTCCACGAAAGTCCGCTTGATGGCACCGGTCGGGCAGAGCAGGTTTTCCGCGGCGGTGTTCAGTCCGCTCGGCTGGGCCGTGAAGTAACCGGTACACAGGTCGCAGTATCCGCACATCGCGTACTGGTGAATGCATTTGACTGCGGAGATTTCCAGTACGCAGTTGGTTGCGCACTTGCCGCAGTTGTTGCACTTGGCGGGGTCGATCTGCCAGACCATCTGCTGGCCGTCGCTATGGTCGGCCAAGACGCCGATCATACCACCGAGGCCGACGACGCAAGCTCCTCGCGCGCCGCTGCGAAGAAGGTCTCGCCGGGTGAGCTTTTTGTCGGGCTTGCTCATGATACGTCCTTCCTGACGGCCCGTCGGGCGGCGGAGGCTTTTGCCTGGCGACAGTTGGGCAACTCGGCGCATTGGCGACATGGCAGGTCGTATCCGCATGCCGCGCCGCCTTTGCCGGCGGCTCGCGGGGCGCGACGTCTCAGCATCCAGGCAGCCAGCAGTGCCAGCACGCCCAGGATCGCGTATCGGCCCAGTGATCGGATAAGCTCGCTTCGCGTCAGTTTTCTATTCAGGAATCTGCGTATCATTTCGTTTTCGCCTCGTCGTCGGTCGCACCGCCCGCCTTCCATTCAAACACTTGGACCTCGCCGACGGCTCCGTCGAGGACATAGATTTGCCCGTTGGTCCCGGTCGCGATGTCCAAGGCCATGAACGGCTGACCCGACGGGCGGGCACCGACCAGGTCGTCGTGACGGGCGAACGTGTCGGGTCCGGCCAGGTAGCCCACGAACTTGCCATCCGGATCGAATACCTTGATCCTGGACAGGCCCTTCTCAGCCGTGACGAAGCCAGCTAGGCCGCCCGGGCTTTGGGGCGAGGTCAAAACGGCGAGATTTGCCGGGTTGCAGCATCCGACGAAGCCTGCCGGATCGATCATGGAAAAGTGTCCCCACGGAGTCCCGCGGTCTCCTTCCGCCGAGCACGTCTCGACCTGGTGTCGGCCTGGATTGGTCACGCGCAGCAGCCCGTCCGGTGCCATCGCCACCTCGAAGTATGGGCTGGGAACCAGGAATCCGGGCGAGTTGCGGGCCTCGTCTTTTTCTCCGATGACCTTCTTCAATTTTCCGTCGCGGCTGTATCGAAGCACCACTCGTCCGCTGGCGTTGGCCACGAAGATATCGTCGTCGGTGGCGGCGATGCTTGTTAACATTGCGCCTTGGCGTTCGGGCCAGATCGCGATGCGCCGCCCGGCGGGGTCGTAGACGCACACCTTCGCGCCGAAGGTGGCGTAGATTTTTCCATCAGCGCCGACGGCGATTGCGCCGGGGGCTTCGTCGTCGGTGGAAATCTCCGAGAGCTTCCTGCCCTCGGCGTCGAATCGACGGATCGCGAGGTCGCCGCTGACGTATACATTTCCATCGGGCGCCGCGGCGATGCAGCGTGCATGCTCGAAGCCAGGCCTGAACGTGCTCACCTGGCGTCCGACGATCAGTGCGGGATCCGTGCGGCGCAGCGGAGCAAGGTCGTAGCTGACATTCGCGGGCTTGGGCCTGCTCGCCTGCCATACCGCGTACGCGCCCGCGCCCATGCCGATTGCGATGGCCGTGCCGATGCCGATTGCTATCGCGACTTTCGCCGTGCCAGGGCCGTCGGAAGCCGATGTTGTGGTGGGCGGTTCGGTCATGGTTTCTCGGGCTCTTTTCGCAGGTCCAGGCAGACGATGCTTTCCAGGTCGCGGCAGATCAGGAACCCATCCGCTATGGCGAGCGGACCCCAACTGTGGTGTCCAGCCAGGACTTTCGCCCGTCCCAATTGCTGGTACGATTGCGGCGTGGCCCGGAACATGGTCAGCACGCCGTCGTCGTTGAGGGCGAATATCTTGTCGTCGGCGAGGAGGTATCCCCCGCCTTCCTTGCCGAATTTGTTGTCGGACCCGCTGGTCCAGACGACCTGACCCAGCGTTGACAGGCAGACGAATTGCTCATCCACCCGCGTGCCGAAGAGGTGGTTTTTGTAATAGATCGGCGTTTGCTGATGCGAGCCGAAGACCGCGGGCGGGTTCTTGAAGACGATCTTGGGGGTGTAATCAAGGCCATCCTTGCCCTTGGGTTCCGCGGGAAGTATCTGGAGCATCATGCTGCCGGCACCGTATCCGCCGGTGAGCAGCAGTTTGCCCGCCTGGCGGATCGACACCGGCGTAGGCACGTTGGCGATGCTGATCTTCCAGTCCGGTGTCTTCCACAGGACCTTGCCGTCGTCGGCCCGGACCCCGACGACACCGCGGCTGCCGCAGTAAACGTACATTTTCGTGAAGTCTTCCAACTCCAGCACCGCGACTGATGAGTGCGTCATCTGCCAGCCATCGGTGTTGGGGACCTCCCATACGACCTGCCTGTCGCCGTTTGCATCCGGCTCGCAGCGGATGGCGGTCATCAGTACGTCCCTGCCGCGCACGGCTGGCTTGCCGGCGGAGTCTATGTACTCGCTCACGTTGCCGCACGGCGCCAGGACTGCAATGCCATCGTCGATCATCGGGCACTGCCCGGCGTACCATGGCGGGACCTTCGTGCCGTATTCATGCACCATATCGATTGCCCAGCGAAGCTGGCCGGTGTTGGAGTCCAGGCAGGTGACGTGGCATTTGGGACCCAGCGCCAGCAGGTGCTCGTCCGTTACGGCGGGGACTGTGCGGGACATGCCGTGGTTGCGTTTTATCCGCATCTTGTAGGCGTACTGCCAGATGTCTCGTCCATCAGCCAGGGACATGCAGCGGATGACTTCCTGGCGTTTCTCGGCGTCGTAGTCGTGCAGATAGACTTTTCCTTCGCGGATCACGGTGCCGGCGTGGCCCTCGCCGACCTTCATGGCCCAGGCGACCTTCGGCCCGCTTTCCGGCCAGGCGTCGGCAAGGGAGACAAAGTCGTCGCTGATTCCCTCCCGCGTGGCGCCGCGGAAGCTGGGCCATTCACCGCGGGCGTCGGGTAGGGGCTTGCCATCGAAGAGCGTGAGCTTGCCCTCGATCTTTTCCGGGACCGCCTGGCCGGTGAACCCCGGGGGCCTGTCCGAGCCGGGCAGGCGCAGCTTGAGATCGTAACCCATCGAGCTGCTGAGCCACAACACCACGCCCGCCGCGCCCAACGCCAGCGTAACGCCGAAAGACCAAATGCCAGCCGAGACAGATTTCATAGTCCACATCATACCAGCAAAACCCGTCGAAATAAAAGCGATGCTAACGTCTTTAACATCTCCGTCAGCCGATAGTGGTTGGGGCAGCCCAATTTGCAGGGAGCAGGAGTCGTGTGCAGACGCGGCCCTCACTCATCTTCTGAAACGAAACGGAACTGCCCGCCGTTTTCGGCGGCGATCTGCTTGTGGACCTTTACGGCGTAATCTTCCTTATTGTATAGCAGGATGGTGTTGACTTGGACGGCCTTGTCGGCATTGTGGTCGCGAAGATATTGAATGACGGCGTCATTGCCGCAGAGCTTTCGGCCGTCCGTGGCAGTGTATACGCCGCCGCCGGAGAGGCCGGCGAAGTCACCGTCGGTCAGTATGAAGATCACTTCGCCCGGCTTGCTCTTGTCGGCCGAGGCCAGCACCTCAAAGGCTCGTGTCAGAGAGGGCAACAGGTTTGTCGTTCCAAGTGGCGTTATCACTTTCAGGAATCTTACTGCTTTGAGCTTGTTTTCCATTTTCGCCCGGCGCAGGCCATTGGGGTCAAGCTCTCTCGACCTGTCCTCGGCCATTATCAGGATGGTAAAGTCTTGGTCTGGGCGAAGGCGGCTTATCGATCTAGTCAGCTCGAATTGCACTCTCTGGAAAGACGTTATCATAGACCCGGAGCAGTCGCTGATGTACACGATGTGATGGGCCTCGATCGGGACATCGAAGAGCTTCATCTTGGCCGGCTGATTGGACGGGGGGTGCCAGTTGGACGGGCTGGTGAGGGGTCCAGGCCAAGGGATAAACCTCACAAACCCGGCATGGACTGCTTGGGTGTATGCGGTAAGCGTGAATTCGTCCTTCGTCTGCCCCATCGGCTCGATAAGAATCGGCGTGTCGGGGGTGCTCTTTTCCCTTTTCACCTTGAGAAGCTCACGAAGTTCGCGTTCAGACACAATGGCAGGCCCTACACCCGTCAGTTCATAACTGATTGTCCCGTCAAAGGAAGTGAGAACACGCACCAGAATCGGATCAGGTGGGGGTTGATCTGTTACTTGCGTCCACGGAACGAGGGCTGGCAAATTACCATCTAGGTCGACCGGCTCAAAGCCACACCTGATGGCGGTCAGGACGACCGGCGCGATGGCCTTGGCGGCCACGCGAGCGTCGGCCTTGATTATCAGCCTCGGCTGATTGGGGTCCTGCTGGGGCATGCCCTTCCTGGCTGCGATGATTGCCCGTTTGAGCGCCTCGAAGTCACCGCCCGGGATTGTGCTGTTGCCGATGCGGTAGCTCCTGGCCTTCTGGCCCGACGTTGGGTTGTCGGCGGCATCGATGACCAGAACGCCCGGGGCTGGCTGGGGCGGGGTCGGTGTTGCCCGCGAGCAACCGTCAACGAAGATGCACGCACCGAGAACGCATGTGAGTACTGCGAGT
>CAZMBZ010000154.1:0-12157 GCA_964564285.1 uncultured Planctomycetaceae bacterium
TGGTCATAAAGATAGTCAGTAACACCATTCGGGAGAGATCTCATACCAGGATGAAACTGCTTATAAGGGCTCAGTCCATAGACACCGGGGCTGCGACATACAAGATGTCGGCCACCGGCAACCGGTACTATCCCGGGCAGGATACTGAGAGCATGGGTGCCCTGATCAGCGGGACGAGCCCCGAGAAGTACCCCAACTGCCAGAACGCCGGCAGTACCCTTCTGGCCCGATTCCTGTTCACAGATCCCAATGGTGCGTTTCCCGTCTCGGCCTACGGCACGCTAGACGATGATACGCTCGGTACGGTCGCTGGAGTGCCAAACACCATTATCGACTTCCGCGACCCACCTATGGCGATCCTTTATTTCCCGGCTCGGGTGGATGCTAAGACAGGTGCTATGCGTTTCGTCCTCGCGGATAACGCCAGATACCTCAACGCCGACAACTGCCCGCGGGATGCCAACAAGGTTTTGGCTGAGTGGGCTGTTCCTCTTGGCGTGCAGGCCCTGATCGTCGCGGCCGGGCCCTCCGGCAAGTACTTCGAGCCGGATTCGATTACCAACATAGAGAAGTAAAGTTTAGCCTCTTCGCTTTATACCTTGCGATTCGCCACGGTGCCCTAGTGCTCGCGGAGGATTCGCGGCTCGTCGAAGCCGCTGCTGGCGAGGATAAGCTCCAGAATAACATTGGCCTGGTGAACGAGAACTCCATCGCGAGCATGTCGCCACACACATGGGATTCGACCGTCCGCCCAAGACTGGCCGGGGTACGCCGGAACAAACGCGCCCAGGCCGCGTCTAAGGCTGAGGGTCCAAGCACAGGAGAGTCGGCATGAGAAATCGTTGCGGTTTGACTGCACTGCTGCTGGCGGCAGCAATGTTGATGGTGCATTCTCCGGCCACGATGGCTGGTGAGATAGACAGCGCTGCCATCGAGCGCCTCGTGGCCAATCTTGGCAGCCAGTCCCGTCTGATTCGGCAGTCCGCTCACAAGCGGCTCGTCGAAATCGGCCTGCCTGCGGTCAAGCCGCTTCGCGCTGCGGCAAGGTCGGACGACCAGGAGGTCCGCGTGCGGGCGCTGACGGTCCTCAAGGCGATCCGCGCTGCTCGCGAGGTCTGCGTCAAGGAACTGGGAAAGGTCCCCCAGCCGTTCAAGAACACCCACCTCTTCATCAGCCCCAACGGCGAGCGTGTCGCCTACTTCCTGACGCGGGGCGACAATAGGATTCTCGTCTGCGATGGCAAGGAAGGGCCGACCTGGGACTCTATCCAATACGTCGGCCCGTTCTCCCGGGACGGCAAGCGACTTCCGTACCAGGCAACCAAAGACGGCAATTCGTTCATCGCGTTCGCCGGCGAAGAGGACAGGGCAATTCCCACCGTCGGCACCGGTCGGGCTGTGTACTCGGCGGATTGCGGCAGAATCGCGTACTGGGTGAAGGAGGGGCAGATAGAGTGGATCGTCTGCGATGGAAAGGCCGGGCCGCACTACGCGGATGTTGGCTCCTATGTATTCTCGCCGGACGGCAAGAGGTTCGCCTACACGGCGCGAGACGAAACGGGCAACAAGTTTGTCGTCCTGGACGGCAAGCGGCTGAAATCCTACGAGAAGGTCGGCTACATGAGGTTCTCCCCCGACAGCAAGCGTCTGGCCTTCACCGTGAAGCAGGGCGGAACCGGGATGGTCGTCTGTGACGGAAAGGAAGGCCCCCGCTACCCGGAGGTGTTCTATCCGGTGTTTTCGTCGGACGGCAAAAGTCTCGCCTACTGGACCAGGAACGCCGACCGCAAGAAGTATTCTATCATCCGGGACGGGAAGGAGGTAGCCCAGCCGGGGGGCGAACCACGGCTGGCGTTCTCCCCCGACGGTCGGGCCCTTGCGTGCGCAACGTATAGCGGCGGCGAACTGTGCCGTATCGAAAAGGAAATCGAAGTCCTCGCAACGGGCCACGATAACGCCAGTGGGCCGGTGTTCTCGCCCGACGGCAGGCACATCGCCTGCGCGCTCGGCAAGGATATGCGATGGTGGGTGTGCGTGGACGGCAAGGGCCTGGCCGGACAGTATGACCCGGAAATGGTCAAGCACTGGAGTGGGCCTTCCGGCGGTGGAACGAGCATGACCCTGGAATCGCCGGGCTTTTCGGCGGATGGCCGGCACGTTTACTGGAAGGGGTTCCGCGGGCGGCCGGGCGGAACTGGGCCGCCGGGCAACCGCGAGCATTTCATCGTCTGCGACGGCTTTGAAGGCCCCTCGCATGAAGGCTTGTGGATTCCAACAGGTTTCAAAAACCACGCCAAACGCCTGCGGTACGTCGTACGGGATGGCGATCGCGTTCGCCTCATGGAGACGGCCTGGCCCGAGGCGATGACCTGGCAGGACGCCGTGGAATAGCCTTCCCCCCGCCGCCGGTAAACTACGACTTGCGGAACAGACGCGGTCAGGCCGGGCCTGATATGGTAAATCCGGGATGCGTACATTGGGCGTTTTGACGCCACTGCTACGGGCAATTGCCTTCCTTGGCGAAGGTTTTCCACATGTGTTCGATGGCCTTGGGGTCCGCTGGGGCGGCCTGGATGGCGATGCCGTAGGTCAGTTTCAGGGTCTTGCCCGGTTCGAGACGGAAGTCTTCCCCTGCGGCGGTGAATGCTGGGTTGAGGTAGGGATACTGGGTTCGCGTGGCCCACTGGGTGGGGTATCGCGGGTTGTCTGGGTGGTCGAACATGGCGATGCACGCATCTCGGCCATTCTGGGCCTTGCCAGTGTAGGCTATCCAGCGGTTGCCTGAACCTTTCTTCGCGGCGGGTTCGGTGGACTTGATGAACTTCCACGCGTCGATATCCTTGGTGACGCCGCCGCAGAACTCGCCGGCCATGCGAATAGCCAGCCCGCCGTAGCCGTTGCGTTTGAAAGTTACAGCCTTATCGCCTCCCGGGGCGAACTCTGCCCGCCAGGTTATCAGATAGTTGCCCGCCTTGTCGGGCGCGCTCACTTCGATCACGCGCTTCTCAGTCGCCATGGGCGGCTTGTCCGGCAGGTGGTAGGAGATGGCCAGCTCGATTCTCGCCGAGCCGTCGGCGTTGAGCGTCGGTTTGACCGATATTGGTTCCGTGCCGCGCTGGTTTTCCTCCCAGAAGTTCACGCCGTTGATGCCCTTCCACGACCACCACAGCATCTTGTGCCACACATGGTCGCGCTTGGAATACCCCGCCGGTATAGGCCAGGGGCGCGTAAGCTCCGTCCCATCAAGCAAGCCGACGCGCATGGCAGGCTTGCCCACCTTCGCGTCGTGCATGTGCTGCCACACGATCTTGCCGTTGTTGAGAAGCGTTACGGACGTGGCGTCGGTTTTCCACGTGAGTTTTCGCCCGGCCGAGGCGTCAACGGCGGCCTCGGCGGGGCTGTTCTTCGCCGCCAAAGCCGTCCATGCCGATGCCAGCACGCAACAAACGCTCGCGTATGCAATTGTTTTGGTCATGTTTATACTCTCTTTTCCATAGCGCCAGGGGCGATTTCACCCCTTACCGGTAGCATATTCCTACAAACCCCGGCCCGTGTCCGGGGTTTCTGCGGGTTTGTTGCTCAGGGTTGGACAAACAGCATGGCCACGCCGCCAACGGCCAGGAAGGCGCCCGCGACGGCTCGCCATGTTATGCGTTCCTTGTGGATCCATGCCGCCGTCGGGATGAGCAATATCGGCGAGATCGCCATGATGGTTGCCGCGATGCCCGTCGGGGCGTTCCGAACCGCCACCAGCGACAGTGTAACCCCGATAAACGGCCCGATCGCCGAGCCCAGCATCGCCAGGCCCATGCCCGAGCGATGGCGCAGGGCTTTTGTCACCCGTGGCCACCATCCCGCGATGGTGAACAGCACGACAAACCCCGCGATGCCTGCTATGCAGCGTATCTGCGTGGCGGCGGCGGCGTCGTCGTAGCTGGCGATGCCCTTCTTGCTGAGCACCAGTCCCGCAGCCTGGCCGATTGCCCCGAGGCCGGCCATTGCCACTCCCGCCGGCGATATCCGCCGGGGAACGTGTCGGTCCCGAGGCACCACGATGCCTCGCTGAGCGACCACCGACCCCGGTGAATCGGCATGCCTTTCGGTAACCACCAGAGCCACCCCGCCCACCGTCGTCGCGATGCCCAGCCAACTCCAGGGCCCCAGGCCCTCCCCCAGTGCAACCCAGGCCATAATCGCCGCCATCGGAGGCGACAGCGTCATGATCAGCATCGCCATACGCGCCTCCAGCAGCACCAGCGCGCGGAACAGGAACAGGTCGCCGAACGTGAACCCCGCCAGGCCGGACAGGCCCAGCCAGAACCACGTATCCGCCGAGGCGTCGGTCGGAAGGGGCAGCCCGCGGACGATCCATAAGTACGCCGACAACATCCCAAACGCCATAAACAGGCGGATGATATTCAGCGGCACGGAACCTATCCGCTTGCCCGCGGCCGTGAAGGATAACGAACTGCCCGCCCAGCAGAATGCGGTGCCCAAGGCGGCAATTTCACCAACGTAAATCACAACGATATCTCCGCCGGCAGGGGCATATCGCCCGCCAGGCCGGCATGCTCGATTCTCCGGGTGCTTACAACGGACGGATTGTATCGACCGGGCCGCGATTTCGACACAGGGAAACCGTCTCCGCCCGGCAGGGTTGATATTCTTAACGGCCCCTGTCGCCGCTGATACAATGCCTTGTCGGCGGCCCCTGGCCGTTAAGGATCGCGAGGATTGAATTACAGAAAGGCCCAGCCATGCGTATGTGTCGATTTTTGTCGCTGTTCGCGTCGATATCCTTCTTAGCGATTCTCGCCGCCCCATCGCTCTGCCAGGCCGATAACGGGGGTTATTTCCAAGCCCCGCCTGCGCCGCTTCGGTGGGCGCAGGCTCCGCATGCCCGCATCAGTTCGGCGGTGACAATGGCTGTCGAGCCCGTCGGCCAGGCCGGGACGGTCGAGTACCTCTTCGACTGCGTTTCCGGCGACGGCCACGACAGCAAATGGCAGGAGTCGCCCGCTTATACCGACTCGCGCCTTAAGCCCGAAAAAAAATACGCTTACGTCGTCAAGGCGCGCGTGAAGGCCTCGAAGAAGCCCTGCTCACCGCCCTCGCCGGCGGTGTCTGTCCGCACGCGATCCGACGGCAAGGGCTCGGGCGTCAACCAGGTCGCAGCCATCGACAAGGCCCTGGCTGACGGCACGCTCGAGCGCATCGGGCTGATGGTCAGCGGCCCCACAGCCAACCGCATCAACATAGTCGCCATCAACCGCTGGACGGCGGGTTCGGCCAATCCGTACAACAGGCCGGAACTGCGCGAGGAGTTCATCGCCGATGCCCGGCACGTTCTCAAGGCCTTCGACCCGGCCGACGCGGTGGCGATCGATCCGTATCCGGCATATCGAAACTTCTTCAACGTCTATGGGGTATGGTGGCCTGACATGCCCCAGTGGAAGCCCAACGATCGCAAGAATGGCATGCACTGGGAGGACTACAACGAGATTCGGGCGAGGCTGTTCCTGCCCTGGCGGATCGAGGGCAAGGGCTGGGTGACTCAACTGGCGATGGTCAACAGTGACAGCGGTGGCGGCGGGGCCGGTCGCAAGCTCGACCAGAGGGTTGGCGACGCGATGATCGCCGGCAACGAGATCGAGGCGTTCATTCACGAGTTCAATCACACCGCCCCCGGCTGCCCGGACGAGTACACCTCCTCGGGCCTGTGGGGCCATGGCGGCGAGGCGCTGACAACGACTAACGAGCATCGGCGCGACTCGGTCAACTGGCGGGCCTGGATCGAGCCCGGCACGCCCGTGCCCACGCCATATTCAATCAAGTACCTCGACAAGGTGGGGCTCTTCGAGGGCGGCGTCCATCGCATGGCCCATCTGTACCGCCCGACCGCCCGCGGCTGCATCATGGGAGCGGGCAGCTTCGCGGGCAACGCCAAAGGCATGTGTGCCATCTGTCGCCAGGGTGCCGTCCAGCGGTTCTATAGGTGGGTCAAAGTCGTCGATCGCGTCCAGCCCGCCCAGGAAGCAATCTCCATCGACGGTTCGCGGACCGTGCGGTTCGTTGCGTCGCGGATCAAGCCGATCCCGGACACGCAAAAAACCGAGTGGCGACTCAACGGCAGGGTTATCGCAACCGGCGTCGATGAGGTGGATGTGACGTTCGGGGCACTGGATAAGTACGAACTGGTATTCTCGCTCACCGACGAGACGCCGTTTGTCCGCCCGGACCCGCCGTTCTCGCAGTACCCCCACGCCGAGACGCGATGGGAAATTACCAACACCAAACCGCAGTCCCAGGCCAAGCCGCTTGCGGTTTCGCTAACGCCCAGGCCATCAGTCTTTAGCGACGTGCATGACGGCGCCGTCACCGTCGAGGTGACCGGCGGCAAGCCGCCGTATACGTATGCGTGGTCCGACGGTGCATCGCTTCGGGACCGCGCCGCTCTCGCCCCCGGGCGATACGAGCTGCAAGTGACCGACAGCGAATTCCGCGTCGCCTCGGCCGCGGTCGAACTTGACCGCGCCGCCGATATTGACACCTCGCTCCGCAGCGAATTCCGCGATGGCAGATGGCAGGTCACCGCCGATGGCGCCAAGGATAAGTCCATCACTGCCACCTGGTCCAACGGGTCCAAGGGTTCCCGCGTCGAGAAGCTCGCCGACGGCACTTATACCTGCACCCTTCGCCACGCCGACGGCAGCGAAGTCACCCGGTCGCTGACGCTTGTCAAGCCGGCCAGGCCGCTGACCGTTAAGGTCGGCGAGGTGGTGCCCGTTACCGGCGGAGCCAATAATGGTCTGGTCTCACTGGTCGTCCGCGGCGGGCGGGCACCTTACACCTTCACCTGGTCCGACGGAGCCCGACTGGCCGAGACGAGCCGGCCCTTCATGCCCGCCGGGTCGTACAAAGTCATCATCACCGATTCCAACCTCACCGAGCGAACGCTCAGCGTTACTGTTGGCAGCGAACCGCGGTTCGCTGCGCCGAAGCTCTCGCTGACAAAGACCGCCCCCGGCCGCGTGAAGGTCTCCGGTGCTGCCACGGGGTCGCGGTACCTCTGGTTCGCGAAAGACTACCCGCCGAACCTGCCTCGATTCCCGCACGGAATCTACACCGGCACGTTCACCCTACCCAACGGCCAGAAGTGCCATGCCGAGGCCTATGTCATCCAGAACAAGGGCGGCCTGTTCATCGACGCCGAGCGCAGCGGGCGCAACAATTACGGCTTCTGGGTTCATGCCCGGGCCTTCGTCAACGGACGCAAGGCCGAGCCGCTGACAGTCGAAGTCCAGACCACCAGCAAGGGCAAGGCCCCGCTGGAACTCGTCATAGAGGACCAGAAGATCGACGATCGGACGTGGTTCGGCAAGGTCGCCGACGGGCGGCTGGTGCTTCAGGCCAAGAACGCCACCGGCTATGATTTCCAACTTCTCTACGCCTCACACCCGGATGTGCCGGACAAGCCACTATGCGTCGGCGATGAGTTCTCCCCGCTGACCTCGGGCAACTATTTCGTCGCTGTGCAGGATGCCAAGACCGGTGCGATCAGCAACAACCGCGTTGGCTTTGCGATAGTCGTCAACCCCAGCGGGCCGGCCGCAAAACCCGTCGCACCGGACAAGGCCTCCACCGCCAAGCTGCTGATGTGGCTGGATGCGAGCGACGTCGATGGTGATGACAAGGCGGATGTCGAACCGCCGCGGCGCGGGTCGATCATGGGTTGGCAGGGCAAGGCGGGCGAAGTGGACTTCAATGAGTTCGTCTACTACCTGCCCAATATGCAAAACGGCCTGGGCGTGGCGAGTTGGAAGACCATCTGGCTCCAGAGCATCTCCAAGGAAGT
This sequence comes from uncultured Planctomycetaceae bacterium, assembly GCA_964564285.1. Lineage (GTDB taxonomy): Bacteria > Planctomycetota > Phycisphaerae > SM23-33 > SM23-33 > JAUWQU01. Next base: position 7,856 of record CAZMBZ010000154.1, read on the forward strand.
CAGCGGCTATCAGACCATCTTCATGGTCCGCAAGGAGCATGACTTCTCATCGGTGGGCACCTCGCCGTGGCGCGATCTCAGCGGACTGATCGGCGTCGGTGAGTACGGCAAGCGACTGATGAGCCGCGACGTCTCCGACGACATTCGCCAAGGAGCGGTCTACGTCAACGGTCAGAAGGTGAACCCCTTCAAGCACCCCATGCCGACGGATTTCTACGTGGCCACCTACGAGTTCGCCAAGCCGATCGCCAAGGCCTTTAAGCGTACCGACGGCCATTGGGAAGGCCAACTCGCCGAGGTCCTGGTCTTCGACGGTAAGCTCAGCGCGGCCGAGAGAGCGGGCATAGAACAGTACCTCCGCCACAAGTGGCTGGCGGCGGTTCATCTGGAAACCCCCGGCCTAACCCAGGCCGGGACAAAGGGAAAATAGCTGACCACTCCGACACCAGCGCGGAATCCAAAATGCGAAGAATAGACATCTTTCTGCTGACACTCGTTGCAGTCGTATCCGCCGCCCTATCGGCAGCGGCCCAGGGGCAAGGACCATCCGCCCGGCAGGATCCCGGTGACGATTCGGGCAAGCTCGACTGCCGGAAAACCAACATGCACTTGTGTCCCAAGGGCAAGTGGGCTCTCGGCCAGGACAAGTGGGGCAAGATCGTCCGGGTGAACATGCTGAAGATCACCGCCGCCGACTGGGCGAAGGTCCCCGGCGTGAAGAAAGCCTGGCCCATGAAGGGCTTCGAGGGCGTTGCGGGCATGGCGTTCCACCCGATTATCTCCGAGGTCAAGGACGTCGACGCCGATGGCAAGCTCGACATCTTCCGCTGCCGCAGCGAGCATCCAGGCGCGCGGATCGAACGTCTTCGCTACGACGACGGTTCGGTGGTCTGGCAGAGCGAGCCAATGGGCGCCCTGCACGGCGACGAGAGTCGCCTGCCCGTGTTCGACCTTCACGGCGCGGGGCGATTCTCCGTGCTCCACGCCACCAAGGATGGGACGTGGTGCATAAACGCCGAAACCGGCAGAACCGAATGGGCCGCCAGAGACGGATGTGGCGATATCATCGTAGGCCACTTCCTCGACAAGAAGACCCAGGCCGTGGTCGTCCGGGACGGCGGAGTCCTGCACTGCTACGACCATACCGGCAGAAAGAGCTGGACCCACGATACGAAGCTGCGAGGCGGGGCCGCCTATGCACACGAGATGGGCCGATGCGACGTTGACGGCGACGGGCTGGATGAGATTTTTCCCAATTGGCAGAAGTTGACCATGGGCCTGCGGGGCGATGGGACGGTGCTCTGGGAAGACCGCACCCAGAAACATCACAGCGACTTCGTGGATTACGGCGACGTCGACGGTGATGGCAAGATCGAGGTGATCTACGACCACGAGGGATGCGGCGCCGCCAAGGGGCCTATCTACATCGTCGAGCCGCTGACCGGGAAGATCAAATCCCGGATCGACTATCGTAAGCAAGGCGTCCGCCACGCCCAGAACATCGCCCTGGGCAACTTCGACAAATCCCGCAAGGGTCTGGAAATCGCCTTCTGCGAAAAGGGGCGCAACATCTACCTTTTCGACGCAACGGGTAAGTTGATGTGGAAGCGACCCGTGCCGGCGGCGTTGCTTTCCAGGGGTGACTGGGACGGCGATGGTGATGAGGAGATTCTCGCCTTCGGCCTGGGCACCAACGTCGATGGGATATTCAGCGTCTGGGATGGCGACGGCACGCGGCTGCACGCGATCAGTTTCCTGCCCAGTCCCTACAATCGAATGCTGGATAAGAACGTATACAAGAAGAACCTCGGCGGCACCTGGCGAGCCCATGCCATGCCCGGCGGGCACGAGGGCATCCGCCGTCAGGTAGACCTGGACAACAACGGCCGGGCCGACGTGATCATGCCCTTTGGCGAATGGCACTGGGGGTCGGACTCCATCCTGTTCCTGATGGAAGGCCAGCCAAAACCCAATTGACGGTAGGCGAATTCGGCAGGCAGCGTTTCTGCCGCCCTGACGGGGTTTAAAATCCCGGTGTATGCTTGCTTTGTTACGCCTTCTTAACTGAAATTCTCTTTATTGGTAATTACCCCCGCCTGGCCTATCTTGAGAAAGAGCACACCAAATTGGCGCAACTTGGCGACATCTGTGCTTTCTAACTCCCCTAGGAGGACAAGCTCCTGTTCGGCACCGACGATGGGTGGTAGTCCTTCAACAAGAACCCGTCGCCCTACCAGCACTGCACGTTCTTCGAGTCTCTGGGTCTACCCGACAAGGTGCGATACAAGGTCTACCGCGGCAACGCCAAGAAACTGTTCGGTTGGGACAAACAGGGCAAGGAATGAAATGCGGGAAATCTGAGGACCATACTGTTCGTTCGTCCGCGTCGCCTTCTTCGGCCGGCCGGGCTCTTATCCTGTCCGTTTGGATTCACACAGCGCATGAGCGTTGATCAGGGATTCTCAATACTCCGGAGTTTGGGCGGATTCTTGTCCGCCTCGATGTCAGCGATGATCTTGCGAAGCATATCGATGCGCGACTGAAGCATCTTGGCTTCCCTGTGATTGACCAACTGCTTTTCGAGCTCGACCAGTCGGGGCAGCAGTGGCTTGGCGGCGCCCTTGTAGTATTCCAGAGCCTTCAGGCAGCCGTAGATCCTCCAGAACTTGTTCCACCTTTGGATGTCCATGATGTCGATGCACAGCGGCATGGCCTCGGCGATGTGATGTTTCGCCAGAAGCTCGAGCCCCTTCGTGCGGATGTTATCGGAGAACATAATACCGCTGGGGGCGCGCACGACTATCGCCTCGAGAATGGCCGGCAGCAGCGGCTTGATCTCGTCAAAGGTGAGGTTGTCGTACACGGTGGCGAAGCTGCTTCGCGATCTACCGTCGTCGTTCTTCAGGCCGGCCCGGACGGCCTTGCGGAGCAGGTCGCGGTCGACTCCTTCAAGCGATCTGCTGAGCAGGCCGCTCCCCTTGTTAAACAAGGCGAAGCTGAGATAACGCTGTTCCATGTTGCGAGGGTCGTTCTTGGGGTCGCTCCTGGCCAGTCGTTCCAGGATTTCGGGGGCGGCCGCCTTTGCAGGCTCGCCGATGCCCGCCAATGCCTCGGCCGAGAGAATCCGCAGCCAGAGATCGTCGCTACGGAACGTCTTGAGCAGGGCCGGCACGGCCGGGGTGCCCCGGCCCTTCTGCATCTTGATCGCTCGGCATGCGCCGTAACGAGTATAGCGGTCCTTGGCGTCGAGCATGCCGATCAGCCGGCCCATCACTTGGTCCTTGCGACGGCCCAGCGCCTCGGCGGCCCGCTGGCGAACGACCGGCGACCAGTTGCTCAGCCGGGCGATGAGATGATCGATGGTCAGACTATCGTAGAAACTGTTGCGGTCTTTTCTGGTCCAGCCCCGGCCGTCGTCTATGATGCTCTTCGCCTCGGCCATGCTCACCTGCGGGATGTGGTTCTCGCCTTTGCCCGTCAGGTAGATCTTCTTGAGCGGCATCGCGTAGGCCAGCATATACCCGCCGGTGCAGTCCCAGCCTTTGTACCCGTTATGGTGCATTTTCGGCGGGCCCTGATAACCAAAGGTGCCATCCCACTCGCGCGCCAGGTCAAAATACCAGGCGCCGAACTCCTCCATCCACGCGCCGGTGGCGCAGGGACCGGACTGCGCCACGCCGGGTACCGACCACAGGATGTTCCAGAAGTTGCCCGCATGGCCGTAGTCGCGCTCGTTGCCGTGCGACGCGATCGCCATCCGCGAGAAATACTCCGTCGCCTTGGCGTCGCCGAGCAGGTTGAACATTACCGAGGCCATGCCGTTCTTGCCGTTGGCCTCGTGCGTCTGAATCCACGGGACGTGGTCGCCGTAGGGGATGCAGCCCTTGCCGACGTAGAAGTGCAGCAGACGCACACTCCGATCGATGGCTTGGGTTACGATGGCGTTGCTGACCCCCGCCTTGCGTGCCAAAATCAGCGAGGTCGTCAGTGGCACGCCCGGGGCGTTCATCATTCCGTAGCCGCCGACACGCCCATCGGGCTCGGCGAAGCCGTGGCCCCACGAGCCGACGAGGCTCTGGCCGTTGGCGGCCTCCAGCGCCAGGCGCCGCAGGCCCGGCATGATCGACTCGTCACCGGTCGCCGTCTTGTACTCGGCGAGAAGCGCGATGACATAGCCGTAGTACCAGGCCTGCCTGCTGTCGACCGAGAACCCGGCCGCCCATTGTGCCTCCTTCTTAACCAACGGAAGGTACTCGGGATTGCCGCTGGCCAGAAGCGCCAGCGCGTTGAGGGAGCGAGAGA
>CAZMBZ010000155.1:0-12053 GCA_964564285.1 uncultured Planctomycetaceae bacterium
TGGATCCGTACGAGATCGAGTTTCCGTTCAAGGGCACGTGGCGTTTTGAGGGCCTGGAGGAGGAACTTCCACTGACGACCCAGCCCGAGCGGATTCGCCAGGAGTACCTGAAATCCTTCAATACGTACCTGGACGCACTTCGGTCCGGGTGCGTTGCGAGTAGTATCGACTATACGACGGTTGATACCTCGCGTCCTCTTGACGCGGTGTTGAATGAGTTCTTCTTCCTGCGTCAATCAACGCTTAACGGTTCGTCTGCCGGAGCACGTCTATGACATTCATGAATCCACTGTTCTTGTTCGCGGCGGTCGGAATCTCTCTGCCGATATTTGCCCACCTGCTGAACCGCTACCAGGTCAAACACACGGACTGGGCGGCGATGCAGTTTTTGAACCACAGCATCCGCGTCCGTTCGCGGCAGCTGCATCCACGCGACATTCTGCTGCTGCTGCTACGCTGTCTGGCGATCGTTCTTTTGGTGCTTGCCGTCTCGAAGCCGTCGCTGCAGGAGGCCGAGGGCGTTGCCGCGAAGTTAGGCGAACGCCGCGCCGGCGTTGTGATCGCGTTGGACACCTCATACAGCATGCAACACAGCGACGGCACGGCCACGCGATTCGACCGAGCGATCGATAAGATCAAAACAATCGCCGCCGACATCCACCCAGGCGATCCTGTATCGCTGATCCTTTTAGGCGAAGAGCACAAGGTGGTTGCGCGGAACATGGGGTTCGATCAGGGGCGGTTCGAGGCGATACTAGAAGACATAGAAGCGACGCCGGAAGCCTTGGACCTGGACAGTGTGCCACGGCGGCTGAAGGAGTTGGTCGAGAGCATGGAAGCGCCGCAGAAGGAAATCTACATCGTCACCGACATGCAGGAGAGGAATTGGAAAGACCGTTCGGCATGGCTGGAAGACGCATTTAAGGGCATCGGGCAACTCGCCAGCACGTGCATTGTTCCCGTGCTCGGCAGCCCGGACAACTTGGCGATAACGAATCTCGAACTCGTGTCCGGAGTGCTCCGAAAAGGCACGCTTGCAAGCTATCAGGCAACAGTGCGAAACTACGGAACAGCTCCCGTCGCGAATGTGATCGTCAAGGGCATGATAAACAACATCAACGTGGATACGAAGACTATTCCCACGATTGCAGCAGGCGCTTCGGAGACAGTTCCGCTACGAGTTTCTTTTCAGAATCCAGGGGCTATGAGTATCGCGGCCGAGTTGGACACGGACCCTTTGCCGGTGGACAACTCGCGTCGGGCGGTTGCTGTTATTCGAGACCGGGTATCTGTTCTATGCGTCGAGGGATCGTCTGACGGGTCGGGCGTCTGCGGTAAGTTTATTGGCGCCGCTCTTTCTGCCCGCGGCCATGGCGCCGGCGAGGAGGAATTCAACTTTGAATCGGTTCCGTGGATGGCGCTGCCAACGCAAGACCTGAGCAGCTTTGATGTCGTGATTCTGGCGGACGTCCCCGACATTACGCCAGATCAGGCGAAGCGTTTCGAGGAGTATGTGCGAGCGGGCAACGGTTTGATTTGGTTCCCCTGCGACAACATGAAAGCCTCCGTATGGAACGAGCGATCGGCGCTCGATGGAACCCCGTTATTACCGGCCTTGATCGAGAAATCCGTTAGCACGAGCGATGCGATGGGCATTGGCGGCGCGTTGGACCCGACCATGCCGGACCATCCCGTGTGCCGCCCCTTGTTGTCACTGTCAGAGGATTCGCTCAGTGAAGCGCATTTTCTGAAGCTATTGCAGGTGAAGCCTACAGCCACCAGCTTTACAGTGCTGTCGCTTGCCGGCAGCGGTGCGCCGGTGCTGATTGAACACAGCATCGGTCGCGGACACGTCTTCATGTTCACCACCTCTGCGGAGCCTACGTGGAACACGATGGCGTTGTCGCCCGTCTTTCCGATGGTTCTCCAGCAGATGGTGACGTATTTGACCGCGAGAGAGTTCGAGAAGCCGCGGACAGTCGGCGATTCACTCTCGTTGTCTTACAAGGATCAACCGGACGCCAGCGATGCGGTGTTCGATACGCCTTCGGAGGAAACGATCACCGTGCCCGTCCGCGAGCACCACAACCAATACGTAGCCCTTTTGGATCAGGCTCGCGAGGTCGGTTTCTATATGGCTCGAGTGAGCGTGCAAGCGCCCGGCATGCCGATTGCGGTGAATGTCGATACCAGAGAGTCGGATGTGAAATGTCTGTCTGCGTCGGAGATTGCGAGCAGTTTCGAGGGGACGGACATTAGGATAGCGAGTTCGGAACCGGAACTTATCGACGCCGTCGCAGAAGCTCGCACGGGACGGTCGTTCTGGTTCTCCTTCATGCTTGCAGGTTTGGCGCTGCTTGTCGTCGAGAGCCTGTTTGCGGATCGCCTGTTAAAGAACCCGTCTTCGGCAAAGGCCCCCGCGCCTGCGTCGTCGCACACGGAGGACGTTAGATGATCGACCAGTTTTTGGATTATTTTCAGGTAGATCAGGTCATGTGGGCGCGTCCGGCGTCGACGGGGACTATGCTTGCGGCATTTGCGGCCGTGATAGTCCTGACGTCATACCTCTACCTTCGTCCTCGAGGACTTCCGATGTGGGTTCGCGTCACGTTGGCTATCGGCAGGTTAGCCGTTCTGTGCGTGATCGTGGCAGCCCTGTTCGAGCCGATGGCTGTGTTCAGGGAAACGCTCACGCATAAGCGTCGCCTGCCGGTGCTGATCGACGTATCCGAGAGCATGTCGGTAAAGGACCAGCGCAAACGGCCCGAGGATATTATCGAAGCGGCCGCCGCTTTGGGGATCGTCCCGCTATCGGAGACGACCGATGCGGACGGAGCCTCGATGTCGCTCAACGCCAAGCAGCATCAGCAGATTACCGCTTCCTCGCGACTCGATTTGGCCAAGAGCTTGTTGTCGAAATCGACGAGCGCGATGCTCGAATCGCTCGGCGACGATCTTGACGTCAGCTATTATTCGTTCGGCAAGAAGCTTCACATGCTCGGCGACGGCGAGAGTGGAGCCACGGATTCCCTGGCTGCCTTGAAGGCCGACGAGACGGGAACATTCATAGCGGAGTCGCTTGAGGCGGTAGCCAAAGCCGACCGCGGCGTTCCATTGGCCGGCATCGTGATGCTGACCGATGGGCTCGACACTTCTTCACGCCGGGCTGAAGACGCAGTCCACGACCTGGGCGCGCACGGCATCCCCGTATTTCCGGTGCCGATGGGCATCTCCGATCCCGACGACGTCTCTATCCGCAACATTATCATGCAGGAAGTCGCCTTCTCGGGCGACAAAGTTCCCGTCCGCGTGCAGATTCGATCCAAAGGCTACGAAAAACGGATCGCCAACATGACGCTGTACCTCAACGGCAGTAGCGTAGAACAAAAAAGCGTCTCGCTCGAGGGAGGCCTGCAATTCGAGGACATCTTCTTCCATGTCGACGTGCAGGAAAAAGGCGCGGCCAAAGTCGAGATAGCCATCCAACCCTTTGCCGATGAAGCTACGGCGGAGAACAACCGCGTCGAACGCAGCGTTCGGGTTGTGAACGAAAAGATCAACGTGCTCTGCATGGAAGGCAGTGCCCGCTGGGAGTACCGTTACCTTCGTGCCATGTTGAAGCGGGATCACCGCATCAATGCCACCTTTATCGCCACACGCGCCCAGCCCGAGTTGTCGCGGGGGTCGTCCGAATATATCGAGAAGTTTCCGGAGGATCCTGAAGAGGCCTTTGCCTATGACCTCGTAATCCTGGGGGATGTGGATGCGTCTTTCTTCTCACGGGAGGCCTTCCAGCGGCTGGAGGAACTGGTCCGGGATCGCGGTGGTTCCCTGCTCATGTTGTGCGGGGTGCGATTTGCGCCCACCAGCTATGGCGGGACGCCGCTGGAGCGGATGTTGCCGGTGGCGTTCGACCCGGATGGCGCCTGGGAAGATGTCGGCAACGACGTCTATCCGGTGCTCACTCCCAAAGGCCGCAGCAGCCTGGTCATGACGCTGGAGAACAACCAGGAGGAGAACGATCTGATCTGGAGCCGCGTTGTGCCGCTCGGCCGCGTTCCGCCGTTGCTCGCACCGCGCCGCGGGGCCACCGTGCTGGCCGAGCTTTCCGACTCCCAGGCACGCACCGAACGGTTCCCGCTGGTGGCATGGCAGCGCTACGGGACCGGCAAATGCATGATGATAGCCAACGACCGCTTCTGGTTGCTCCGCCTCAAGACGGGCGACAAGTATCACTGGCGAGTCTGGTCGCAGTGCATCCAGTTCATGACGTTGTCGCGTCTGATGGGCGAGCACAAGAGAATCCGCTTAGAAACGGACAGAGCCACGTATCCGATCGGCGAGAAGGCGATGCTCTACGCACACGTACTCGACGAAAGTTTCAAGCCGATAAGCCAGGCCGGTTTCCAGGTTAATATGATCGCGCTGGACGACTCGGACGCGGAACTTCATCGCGTCACGCTGCGGCCCGACGCGGCGACTCCCGGGCTTTACCAAGGCTACTTCTCTCCGCCGCTGGCGGGGCGCTACCGGATGGAAGCGAATTCGGGCGACCGTTCGCTTTCCAATACGACCGAGTTCCAGGTGGCCGACATCAAACGGGAGATGGTCAACACGGACATGCAGATAGAAGGGTTGCAGAGGATCGCGGATCTTTCGGGAGGAGAGTGCCTCAGCATCACGCAGCTTCAAGATTTGCCGTCTTTACTCAACCGCGAACCACACACGACCACCGTCGTTACGGAACGTCCCTTGTGGGATAACGGCTTGATCTTCTTCCTAGTTGTTGTGTTACTGGGTTTCGAATGGATTGTGCGAAGGAGGTACGACCTGCCGTGACGGATAATCATCAAAACAAGACTCTTCGTTCGCGTGTGAGGGCCGTATGGCGACGCGGGCAGTTACTGCACCTTACAGCCGGCATGATGGCCTTTTGTCGATGGGGAATACTGCTGTTTCTCGCAGCAATGACCACCGACTGGTTGATTCGCATTCCGATGCAGGGACGCGTCGCGATCCTCGCAACCTTCCTCGCCGTTTCCTTATACAAGGCCTGGCGTTGCGGTTGGCGGGAAGTCCGCCCGTTCAACGCCACGCATGCGGCGTTGCGGCTCGAAAATCATTTTGGCGGTCTCGAGAGCCTGCTGGTCACAGCCGTCCAGTTCGGCAGTTCTCAGCCGGTATCCGGAACATCCGCGTCGTTGTGCGAGTTGACGTGCCGCCAGGCCGAGGATGCCGCTACGCCATTGCGACCGCGAGAGGCCGTGCGATACGACGGGCTCTTCCTGCCGGCGACGGCCGTGCTCCTACTGGCTCTTGGTATCGGCGGTTTCGCTATCGTAAAAACCGACATCCTGCTCGCCGGTGCCGGACGAATTTTTGCGCCATGGTTGCAGATTAGCTATCCCATTCGCACCCATCTCAAAATGGAAACCGGCGATATGGTCGTCAAGGAAGGCGACGGCCTTCAGATCAAGGCACGCGTCTCGGGCGTCGTTCCAGGCGCGGCGGAACTGGCCCTGCGAACCGGCACGGGAAGCCCACGTTTGCGCGAACTGGAAATAACAGACGGCAATTGCGAATACACGATCCCGGCCGCTTTCCGGGGATTCGAGTATCGCATCACTGCCGGCGACTCGACGAGCGATTGGGCCTCGGTAGAAGTGATTTCTTCTCCGCGGATCGAGAAAGCCAAGCTGACTCTGGAATATCCGCCCTACACGAAGCGCCCGAAGGAAGAAGTCGATGCGCTGACGATCACCGTGCCCGAAGGGACCACCGTCAACTGGAAACTCACGCTCGACCGTCCGGTCAGCAAGGCGGAGTTCCGCCCAGCCGGGGCGGAGGCGCAATCGATGCAGATCAGCCCGGATGGCCGGTCGGTGACGATGGAGAGGGCGGCCGACGGATCCCGCTCATACAGCTTCAGCTGGGTGGATCGGGATCACGATTTCGCCTTCTCCAGCTCGAGCCACTATCTTCAGGTGGCCCCCGACCAATCGCCGGGCATCGATCTCACCTCGCCCGACCGCAACCTCTACGCGACCCTTGGTCGCAAGATCGACCTCGCCTACCGCTGTCGCGACGATCACGGGATCGGCGAGGCTGCGATCTTTTACCGCGTCAGCAAGGCCGGGGAGGCGAAAGTATCCATCCCCTTGCCGGAACTGTGCGACGGAAGCGAGCAGCGGGTCGACTGGAACTACCTTGAGGCCCTGCCGAACCTCAAAGTGGGCGACACCGTATCGTTCGTGATCGAAATGGCCGACCGGTATCCGGGGCCGCAAGGGCCCCACCGCGTACGATCGCAGGCACGACGCGTGCGGTTCCTTTCTAAAGAAGACTACCTGGCGCGGACTGAGAAGCAGAAGCGCCGGCTCCTGACCCAGGTCCGTAGGATCTACCGGGAGGAGCGCGAGGTGCATGAAGTCGTCCGCAACCTCGACCCGGCGGCGGAAACCTTCCTCCAGGCCTGCCAGTTAGAAGCCGTGCGGCAGGGCTTGATCCGCGACCGTCTGGGCGCGGTGCGCAAGGGCATCGACATGCTGGTTGAAGACATTGCGGCGAACAACGTAGAGAACGAGGCCGGAACCGCGGCGATGGTCAAGCTGGGCGACAATTTGCAGATCATTGCGGACGATCACGTGGGGCGTGCCGCCTCGTTGCTGCGGGACCTGGCCGGGCCCACGAACGGCGGCGCCGGTGACCGAAATCCGGTGGCCGCGGTCGACATGGTCAACAGTTCGGCACGCGAACTCAGTCTCCTGGTCTTTCAACTCGGTTTTGCGGAGGGCGCGGACACCATGGCGCGCGAACTGCACGCCACCGTCCAGGTTCAGGCCCGCTTGCGCCAGCGCACTGTCGCCGGGGGTGAGGCTGAGGCCACGGCGCAAACCCGGCTTGCGGAAGAGACGGCTCGCTTGCTGGCCGCCACACCACGAAACAAGGAGAGCACCAAGCAGGACGCTTTGGTGGCCTTCAAGCTTTCGCGCATGGTCAACAGGCTGCTCCGTTCGGGGACCATCGACGAGATGAACGAGTCCGCCGCGCTCATTGCCAAGGGCGAAAGCGAACAGGCAGCCCGCCTGCAGGCCGAGGTGATTTCGGCCCTGCTCCACGCGGAGTTTCGCCTGCGGTTCGGCGCGGAATACGAGGCGCTCACCAATGCCCGCAACCTCCTTGCCGAACAGGCCGACGGGCAGAAGAAGCTGCGCGAGGAAGTCACCGTCCTGAGCAAGAAGGAATTCAGCGGCAACCAGACGGCGATCGCTGAATCACTGACGGCGCTCCATCAACCGTTCCAATTGCTTCTGATGCCGGAGGTGCCTGCCAATCGACCCGGCCTGTTCGATGTCGCTTATCCCGCCACACCACCGGTCAATGACCTGCTTGCCAAGGCTGATAGCGGCTTGAAGGCAGCCGTGACCGCAATCGAGGCGGGTGACCGAGAGGCTGCTGCCACGCACCAGCAACAGGTGGAAACCGCATTGGCCAGTCTCGCCGAAATCGCCAGCCGGCGCATAGAAGCGATCACCGAGGAGGCCAGGATAGAGGCCTCGATCTCCATTTTCGACAAACAAGCGCCGCAGATCCTCGCGCTGGAGGAACGCCTGCTCGGCCTGCTCGAGCAGGTCGAGGACGCCGCGGATGAAGAGGTCGACACAGCACTTCTTGTCCCTGAAAACCAGGCGCTGGCCGACGATGCCGGGATGCTCCTGCGGAACATCGGTCCCGGCGAGGACAATTTGCCGCTGTCCGACTGTGTCGGCCGGTTGGTGCAAGCCCTGAACAATGCCACCCCGTTGCTCAAGGAAAACAAACCGGATGCAGCGGTCCATTTCCACGAGCAGGCACTTGATTCGCTGAACGAAGCCGGCGGCGTGATCGAGGAACTGACGGAAACGCGGACCGCATTTGCAGGGGTGCTGGCGACCGCCGGCGACGCTCTGACCCCGAGCCCGCTCCTGGCGGAGATCGAAGACGAGCAGGCCGTTCTGACCGCGGCGACCGCGAAGACCAAGGACGCGCCGGCAGGGCGGGCCGAGCTCGTGATTCCCCAGAAGAATCTGGTTCATGCCGTGAATGCCGTGCTGGATTCGCTCGATACTCTGGGCCACAAGGTCGAGGTCGGCACCGTCATGGCGTTCGCCAAGGAAGATATGGAATCCGCCGCGATCGGGCTGGAGACAGGCGACATCGAGGATTCCCTCGACGCGCAGTCGATCATCTTGGAATCGCTGCATAAGCTCCAGGTAAAACTTGATGAGGTCACGCCGAGCTATCGTTACGTCCGGGAGATGGCAGAGTGTCAGTATGGACTGATGTCGGACAACGCAGCGATTCTGACCGGGATCCGACAATTGAAAGAACAGGCGGAGGGTGCGCCGGATGCAGATCTACTGAAACGGCGGACGGAGGAGTTCGGCAGCCAATTGAAGCGACTGTCCGGGGAGGATCGCCATGCCGCCACCCCCGGCCGGTTGGTGCAGGCGATCGGGGACAAGGGCGCTGAAGCCGCGCTCAAGGAGTCGCTCGACACGCTGCGTGCCGAGGCCTCCGAGCAGCAGACCCTGCTCAAGAACCTGGCTTATCTCATCGCTCCGCCTGCAATCACGGGCCATGCCCCCGAACCGGAACCCGAGATTGCCCTGCTTGAGAAAGTGCTGGATCTGGCTGCACATCACCAGGACCTCTCGCGGAACACACAGTCCGTCGTGAAAGAGGAGTTGGCGGCGAGCGCCAAGCGGCAGCGCGAATTCGCGGATGAATGTGGGGCTGCGGGAAGTCACCCGAAGCTGGCCAGCGCACATATCCACATGAAGGCGGCAGCAGCCGCGTTGGAGGCGAGTGATCGCGCGGCGGCGAGCACCAGCCAGCAGCAGGCGAACGACGCCCTGCGCCACTTTGTTTACGAGTATACGCTGAAGCATGTGAAGATCCCCCCCCCGGGTCCACCGGAGGACCCCGCACCAAAGGACGAAGAGGAGCTCGAGGAGAACTTGCCCTTCTTCGAGCCCGGAGCCTTGACCGGCGACAAACCGAAAGGTGGCCGCCCCGAATGGGACGTGCTTGGCCGCCGCGATCGGGCCGCCCTGAACGAGAACTTTGCTAGAGAATTGCCGCTGGAGTATCGAGAGATTCTCAAGGACTATTATGAAAGGTTGACACATGATCAGTGATGCTTTTATCCACACTGCGAGGTGCCGGCGGCGTACCGCACACATTGTCGTCTGCTTTGTCGTTGTCTCATTGCTCGGGTCGCCGCTGTGCGCTCAGACTCCATTGGCAGCCGGTGACGGCGCGCCGGAGTTGACTAACAAAGCAACCCTGGCTATCGACAAGGGACTCGAATACCTGCTGAAGAACCAGCACAAGGACGGTTCCTGGAGCAGCGATGGCAAGGGAGGCCACGCGGTGGCCTACACTTCGCTGGCCTTGATGGCGTTCATGTCCAAGGCCCATTTCCCCGGCTTCGAGCCCCATGGCGAGCAACTGGACCGTGCCATGAAGTGGTTGCTGAAAGAGGCGAAGAAACGGCCCGATGGATACATAGGTACGGTGATGTACGAGCACGGCTTTGCCACCCTCGCCTTGTCCGAAATGTGGGGGATGACCCATGATCCGAACGATGACGACGCAATCAAGGAGGCTCTCGAAAAGGCTGTGGAAGTGATCCTGCGGTCCCAGAACGCAGGTGGCGGGTGGCGCTATCAGCCGAACGCCTATGGAGGTCAAGACACCTCATGCACCATGACCGTGTTCCACGCCCTGGCTTCGGCACACCAGGCAGGCATCGTTGTTCCCGACACGACGATCACGAAGGTGGTCGAGTGCCTCAAGGGATATCGAGATACCCCAACCGGCGGCTTCACCTACGACGGTCGCCCCCACAGACTGTCCGCTGCTTGTACCGCCGGTGGCGTTTACGTCGCGCAGCTCGCGGGGCAACGGGACACGGAAATGGTCGATTCGGCCATCCGCTACCTCAATAGCCTGTCCCCCGAAATCTTCGGCGCGGGCACGAAATACTACTACTATGCCCACTATTACGCGATCCAGGCGATGGTGCAGGCGGGCGACGAGGAATACTCCAAGTGGTATCCCCAGATCCGGGACGCGCTGATCAGCCAGCAAACCGCCAAGGGGGCCTGGGGCAAGGCCGCCAAGCCTGGCTGCATTTCCTACGAGACGCCCATGGCGATCATTATCCTGGCCACCCCCCATCGCTACATTCCGATTTACCAAAGATGATGATGAATAACTTCCACTGCGCATGCCTGACCTTCCTCCTTGCATGGTCTCACGCGTGTCCGGCCGCCGAACCGGCAGCGACGCCATCCGGTATTCCCGAGAGCGAGATTGCCGCCCTGCAGAACGACTTGGCCGAGGCGGGCACGGCCAGATCATCGCCTGGGAAGCGACGGGCCTACAAGAATGTCTTTCGCGACGGTGAGGATCTGCTGGAGACCACCCCGGCGGCCCCGAACCGATGGCGGGTGCTGGGGATCATGCTCGATAGCCGCAAGTACCTGTTCGGCATGGATAAGTCCGTTTCGAACCGCGAGGCGCTCCTGGGAATCTGCGCCAAGCTGGCCGAGGCGCCCGACAAATATGCCGAGCTTCGACTCGAAGCCGACCTGCTGCTTTCGGAAAATGCCCTCTCAGCCAAGGACGCCACATTAGAGGAACGAGCGAAAGCGATCGAGGCAATCATCGAACGTTATCGCGGCACGCCGGCGGAGGCGAAGAGCCTGATGATGGCCTCCCATATCGCCGAGAAACTCGGCAAGCTCGACTTGAAGAGCAAGATCATCCGTGTCCTGTCTCAACGTTTCGCAGGCGATCCAAGCGTTATTAAGTTCCGTCGGAAACACCTCGGGCTCGGTCGGCTGGACGTACTGTTTGCCGGCACGTACACACGTGCGGACAACGTTGTCCTGCGTTTTCCGGCTGATCTGATGGGGCGGATGAGCGTCATGGTGTTCTGGTCGCAAAAGACGCCCGGCTTCGAGCTATACCTCAAGGGGATCAAGGAACAGCAGCGCCTCCATCCGGGCCGATTCGGGGTTTTCAGCTTTAATCTCGACGAACTGCCTGACGCAGGGGCCGGGACGCTACGCGCCTTGAAGTTGGATTGGACGGTTATGCGGCTGCCTGGGGGCAAGAAGAGCCAGGCATTTCGCACGTATGCACGACAGGACCCGGTCGGCGTCCTGGTAAACGCATACGGCCATACTCTCCTGACGTCGAACTTGCAGAACGCGGCGAAACAGGTCAAGATTGGCAAGGGCGGCGTACCGTTATCGATGCCCATGTTGTATCGGCGCCTTGACGACCCACGCTATCTTTCGCAATTGCAGTCGCTGTTGATTGGCGATGTTCTGGTCACAGAGCCCGATGGTCACCTGGATGCCGCCTTGCCCCCCGAGTTGAAGATGGCCCCAATGGGCTCGGGCAAGGAAGCCGGCGCCAAGCTGGCTCGTACAGCCGAGTCAGTTCCCGTCGAGACACTGCGCGTCATCCAGGGATGTTTCACGCCGGCGCCCTTCCGCTACCGACAGACGACCGCCGAGACGCTGGCGAACTACGAGAAGGCCGAGAAGCTGTGCGGTGAGGCGGTCAGGCAACACCCGGCCGCGCCCGATCTCTGGATCGTGCACAACCGAAGGATCATCGCCCTTCTGGGCATGTGGAACCTTACCGGCGAGCCCAAGCATCTTGAACAAGCGGCCCGAGAGGCGCGCGCTTCTCTGGCCGCGAAGCTGCCCCCCGGGGCCGACGTCGTACCGCGTTTCTGTCTCGCCAAGGAAGCACTCCGGCAGGGGGACGCGACACCGGAATCCGTCATCCATGACTTGATCGAGAAAACGGGCGGGGCCGGAGCGCCCTGTTCGGCCCATGCCGCGGCCGTGATCCTGGCGCTGAATGCCAACGCACGGGACTTGCACAATCGCTACCGCGCCACGCTGCTGGCAGCGCCGGACGGAGGCAGTCCCGGGCTGTGGTCCATGGTCTCGTTCCTGCGTGATCGAATCTGCATCTACCGCCTGTTG
>CAZMBZ010000156.1:0-12030 GCA_964564285.1 uncultured Planctomycetaceae bacterium
GCGCAGACATTCGGGCCGCTCGCAGCAAGGGCAGCTTTCTAAACGGGCTGCTAAGCTACCCCGGATTTCCGGCAAGCAGGCGGTCGGCATATTGGAGCGAATGGGGTTTCGTCAAGTTCGGCAGCGGGGAAGTCATGTAGTCCTGCGCCGGGGCAAGACCGGTTGTGCCCTCCCTCTGCACAAAGAGCTTGCCGTTGGCACGCTCCGCGGCGCCTTGCGTCAGGCCGGAGTCACTCTGGAAGAGTTCGTCCAGGCGTTCAAGGGCCGCTAACCGTTTCGCGGAAACATGTTTGCCTTGCGGCGGAGGCTTGTTAGTATCCTTGCTTTCCCCCATTGTGGTGGGGAAGTAATCTGGAAAGGCTTTCATGCTCGGCTTCGTTTGGAATCTCGACCCCGTTCTGTTTCATCTGGGACCCCTCACAATTCGATACTATGGGGTGGTGTTCGTCTGCACGCTTGTCATTGCGTACTTCTTCTGGCAATGGCAGATGCGGCGAGGCGGCTTTGGTAAGGCGATCATCGAGGGCTTTATAACCTGGGGCGCCGTGGCGACCATCGTCGGGGCTCGCCTGGGACACTGCCTGTTCTATGAGATGCTCCCGGCACTTTGGACAGGCACGCCGAATATCTACCTGGAACACCCGATCAGCATCCTGTACTTCTGGCAAGGCGGCCTGGCCAGCCATGGGGCGACAATCGGGCTGGTCCTGGCGCTGGTGATGTACGCGCTCATTCGAAAGCTCTCGATCCTGGAGTTGATGGACCGCTTCAGCCTCTCGGCCGCCGTAGGCGCCGCCGGCGTCAGACTGGGCAACTTCCTGAACTCAGAAATCGTAGGCCGGGCCACGGACCTGCCGTGGGCGGTGCGGTTCGCGCGATACCAGGACCATGGCGCGGCCGCCCGCCATCCGTCACAGCTCTACGAGTTCGGCCTGGGCCTGTTCGTGCTGCTGGTGCTCGTGCTGGCCGACCGATGGGCAGGCCGGGAGAAACGCCCCCGGGGCCTGCTTGTCGGCCTGTTCCTGCTGCTCTACTTCACGGGCCGATTCCTCGTGGAGTTCGTCAAGGAATACCAGGCGCTGGATGAATCCTTCCTGACGATGGGCCAATACCTGTCGATCATCCCGATGGTGATCGGCGCGGTGCTTCTGGTGCTGTGCATCATCCATCCAATGCCAACCCGCGCCGAAGGCCAACTCTCGCCAATGGCGGCAGAATCAGAGCCCCAACAAATCGAAAACTCCGGGAAACCCGCAAAGACCCCCCGCCCCCGCCGAAACCGCCGCAAACGGAAGTAGCGGCCTGGGACGCGTGAGCAATGTGGTGTAGGACGATCTTGCTGGAAGCACTCACGGCCGGCACGGCATCACCTTGCCGGTCCGAATGTCTGTCGTGCTGATGGGCTTTCCCTTGACCAGCACCCGAAACGACTGGCCATCCTCAGCCAGAACCACCTCTGGCTCATCGCTGCTGCTGCCGACCTTGATTGGCGGCTGGGCCAGACTGCGGCACAGCAGCACCAGGTAGCTACCGGGATCGAGCCAACTCGGTTCCTGAACCACATAGATCATGCCGCCCTTGTCAGCGACCTGTATTCGCCTCACAACTCGTGGCGTCCCCCCGAAAGGATCCGGACTCTTCGTCCATCTCTGCCCGCGCGTCGTCATGGCGAACCACCGTTGGAGCAGGAACCAATGTTCGCCCTCCCGCAGGCCTCCGGTCGGCAGATAACGCCCATCGACCCTGATAGTGCCGCCATCCAGAACATCCAGGCCGATCATGTAGTCGATCGGGGCGGCTGTCTTCACCCAAGTCACGCCATGGTCGCGCGAGAATACGATCCGATTGGGGATTCCCTTCTCCGGGTGGTCCGTCGCAACAGCGCCCCAAAGGTAGACGGAACCGTCCGTGGTGATGTGAAGCCCGCCGGGCGGAACATCCAGGCCAGACTTCAGTTCTCGCTTGGTCGCGCCGCCATCGTCACTGAAGAACATCGCCCCGTCCTTGACCCGCAGGCCATACGTCCGTCGGCCAACCCGCCATATCGTCCCGATGCCTTCCTCACTCCATGCATTCGCCGGCTGGGATGACATGAATGACGTCGGCTGAGATGATGCGGATGATGTTGGCTGGGATTTGACGAACTCAAGGGCGCGCGCCGCCTTCCCAATCGCATCCCGCCACGACAGGGAAACCTTGTGGCCACCCGACCGCCAAACATTCCTCGTCGCCGACACGTACTTGGACTCGTCAAACCTACCATCCGCATTGACCGGCTGGCCCTTGATATAGCGAAGTTCCCCGCAAACCAAACCCGGCCGGCGAACGATCTGCATCGAAAGGGCCAGGCCCTTGCCATCGTCGATTTGGCTCAGCAACTTGCCGCCCGCATCGTAATAGCGTGCCCAGACCAACCCCTTCTCGGTGAAGTGTTCGATCAACATGACCTTGCCGTCGGGATACCATGCGCGATGGTAACCGATGGCACGGCCCCACCCAAATGACGACCGAGCATGCCGCTGCCGCATACGAAGAGTTGGATTGAACTCAGCCACGGTGGCATCCGGGTACAGCATCAACATCACCGTCGACCGAGACACCATTTCACGCCATTCCTTTGCGCCAGGCGAGCCGTAGGGGTCTTCGTCAGCCGGCGGGTTCATGATGCAAACGGATGGGTCCTTCATCGCCTCGGCGAGAAACTCCGCTGCCGTCCCCTTGAAATCGCCATGTATTGCCCCTGATGGCCCGCGGGCCGGACGAGATTGCGGGCCCGGCGCGGTCGTGGCCATTCCACCGGACGGACAAGATTGCGGGCCCGGCGCGGTCGTTACAATTTGTACTCTGCGAAATTCGGTTTCGTTAGGATCTGTTGTGGCCAAGGGAAGAGACATCCTGACGATTGACCGGTTCTTTTCGCCCAGATAGTACAAGATGTTCCCGCTGACAATAGGGTTCTGCAGACTGCCCAGAACCCGCCCCTGCTGCGACGCGCTTCGATAGCGTATTGTGGTGCCCCGCTCACCGACTCCGGGCTCTGTCGCCGTAATGACTTCCCCCGCGTCGGAAACCTTCTTGATTCTCTCCCCCGGCAGGCAATCAAACCGCCAGGTCGCACCTTTGTCCAAGGCAGCGATAGTGCATTTGCCCCCGCGATCCCAGCCTCTATGGCCAGCTTCCCAATGCGCCATGTATTTCCCCCTGGGACTCATGGCACGCACGTCATTTTCCCCGAGGCCTGGAAACGTCTTGAGAACCTTTCCTTGATCGGTCAGTATCGTCAGGGCGATGGATCTCATTCCCGCGTCAGGCTGTTTCGGATCGTCCCGATTGGCCAGAACCGCAAACGTTGTCCCCAGCATGTCGACCGCCAGAACTCGACCGTAGAACCATAAGTCGGCAACCTTGCCGTTTTGAACGTCGATAACCTTCGCCCTGTTCGGCAGGCCGCGCCGCCGGCGCTCGTTATAGACCAACTTGCTGGCTCCACACCACCGGGGCCTGGAACCCAACGACGGCACAGTGAGTTTCGCGGCTTTGCGCGTCGCCAAGTCCAACACGTACAGCACACGGTCCCTTTCCGTCGTTATCGTGATCAGGCATCGCCTGCCATCTGGAGAGAGGGACAATCGAGGCACAGAGTTTGGACGTGACTTGTCTACGAAGCTTTCGCTCAGGTCGCTGACCTGGCCTGTCTTGAGATCAATCAAGCAGGCCGCATGCCGCTGTGGCGGCTCATGCCTGATGTGTACGAACACTGCCACACCGAACTGTTCGGAAACAGCGGACAGCGGACAAAGGTTCATCTCCGCCTGGGATACCAGAACGCGGCTGGCCGGAACGCCGGCACCGGCTGTCGTCGATGGCCCGGCAGATGCGTCCGGTTGACGCTCCGGGTGCGCGGCTGAAACAGTACCTGCGCCTTGAGCAGCCCAAGCCATTGCATTCGCCCCAAAGAGAAGCAGCCCAATCACAAAACGTATACGCATGGTATCTCTCCCACTCTAGATCAGAGCATTAAACGCTACATACGGGCTTGATTCCAATGGTATTTTCCCTTCCGCATGACTAATGCTTCTCCCTTTCGAATATTGAATATGTGCCGCAAGCGAAAGTGGCGAACAGGCCATCGCGCCGCCGAGTACGCCAACGCGCCGCGTCGATTCATCGCCGGAGTGCGATTGACGCCCGGCCGGCATAGGTATATTCTTATCCGCATCGACGGGCGCTATGGTGGCGCTAAACTGAAGTCGACGGCATTGTTCCGTGGAGTAAAGAAATGGAATTCTCTATCCAACTCGGCACGTCACGCAGGAAGGTTGCCAAGATGCTCGTGGTGGCGGCGGCTCTGCTGCTGGGCGGGTTGGTGCTAGGCGCAGCCAACAGCAGCTATGTGCCCATAAGCGGCTGGATCCCCGCCGTCGCGGGACTGCTGCTGGCGGCGACGGCACTGTACCGGCTCCTGGCCAGGCCGGTCGTCATGACCATCGACCAGGCGGGCCTTCGCATACCCAGGCAAATGCAACTGCTGCCGTGGGACCGAATCGCCGAGTTGCGAGGTTTCAGCCGCCACGGCCTGACGCCGTTCATCATCGTCCGCACCATCGAGCCCAAGACAATCCCGGGCTTCGCCACCGGGCGCGGTGCCGCCGGACTTGCCGCGCCGAAGGTCGCCGACGATGAGATCGCCCTGAACCTCACCGGCGTCGGCGCTCGATTAGACGAACTGGTCAAGGCCATAGAACACATCCGAACATCGCTGGCCGAACCGCAAGACCAAGCCTCCGAACCCGTCGATACCATCAGCGCGCCGGTTGTCCAACGCATCGTAGATTCCAACGCCACCACCGCCGGGCCGCTCCGCTGGCTGGTCACTATCTTCGGACCGGTCTTCGTAATCTTCGGACTATGGGCAATGCTCGCGATGACCATCTCCGCAAACGCCGACATAGCCCTTATAGTCGCCGCCGCGATATCGGGGATATGGCTTGCCGCCAGCCTTGTCGCCATGATTGTCCGCACTACCAGCGACCGATGCCCCAAGTGCAAACAGACTGTCCGGTACTTCAAGGCACACGCTGACAGACCGCTGACCTGCCCATCCTGCCGCCACGTTTGGCCGGCAGGTGAGTTTAAGATAACTTGAGGTCAGTGCGCATCTCGCTAACTAAATCAGCTTTGGGACATTGAAAAGAAAAGGTGACACCCATGACCGGAAAAATCACCCGAAGAGATCTGATGAAGGGCATCGGCGCCGGCCTGGTCATCGCGGCCGGGACGCGAGCTTGGCCCGCTGCCGCCGCCCGAGCCGCCGCCGCCGGTTCGCAGGCGAGGCCCAACATCGTCCTTGTTATGACCGACGACCAGGGCTATGGCGAACTCGCCTGCCACGGCAATAAGATCATCAAGACGCCCAACCTCGACGCCCTGCACGCAAAGAGCCTGCGCTTCACGGACTTCCACGTAAGCCCGACCTGCGCGCCGACGCGGTGCAGTATCATGACAGGCCGGCACGAGTTCCGCTCGGGCGTCACGCACACCATCAACGAACGCGAACGAATGGGCATCGACGCAGTCACGCTGCCCAGCCTGCTCAAGGCCGCCGGGTACACCACCGGCATCTTCGGCAAGTGGCACCTCGGGGACCAGGAGCCGTACCAGCCAAAAAGCCGCGGCTTCGACGAGGTCTTCATCCACGGAGGCGGCGGCATCGGACAGAGCTACCGGGGAAGCTGCGGCGACGCGCCGGGCAACAAGTACTTCGACCCCGCGATCCGCCACAACGGCACGTTCGTAAAGACGGCCGGCTACTGCACGGACATCTTCTTCACCCAGGCTATGCGATGGGTCAAACAGGTCAAGGAAGGCCCGTTCTTCGCCTACATCAGCACCAACGCCCCACACGGGCCCCTGCAATGCCCGGAGAAATACTACAAACCGTACATGGACGCCGGCCTGCCGGAGAGCGATGCAAGGTTCTACGGCATGATCACCAACATCGACGACAACATGGGAATCCTGCTGAAGAAGCTCGACCAGTGGAAGCTGCTGGATAACACGCTGCTGATCTTCATGACCGATAACGGCTCGGCCAGGGCAGGCAGCAGCGGCCGGCGAAGGAAGCCCAACGCTCCCGCCCGCCAGGCACTTTTCAACGCGGGCATGCGGGGCAAGAAGGGCACCCCATACGAGGGCGGAACGCACGTGCCTGCCTTCTTCTACTGGAAGGGCCATACCCCCATCGGCATCGACTGCAAGGCGCTGACCGCGCATGTTGACCTCTTGCCCACCTTCGCCGAGCTGGCCGGGGCAAACCTACCCAAAAAGGTCAAACTCGACGGCCGAAGCCTAGTGCCTTTGATGAAAAACCCCAAAGCCACCTGGCCTGATCGCTACGTCTTCACCCACCTGGGCCGATGGAGAAAAGGCCAGGCCGCCCAAGCCAAATACGCCAACTGCTCCATACGCAACCAGCGATTCCACCTGGTCAAAAACACCGAACTCTACGACCTGCCCGCCGACCCCGGCGAGAAAACCAACGTCGCCGACAAGCACCCCGAAGTCGTCGCCGACCTGCAAAAAGCATACGACCAATGGTGGTCCGAGGTCCTGCCCGCAATGGTCAACGAGGACGCCCCCGTGCCGAAAGAAAACCCGTTCAAGACTGCCTACAACCTCCAAGCCCAGTCGCCCAAGGGCATCCCAGCCTGGCCCGTGCTTCCGACAGCCGAGGAGTTGTAGAACCCAGTCAAAATCGATTGAAACAAACGCTCAGCAAGAACACGTTATGCCCGCAGAAGTCGCACTTAAGGTCGCTGGTTCAAGCCAGGGAGCTTCGATCATGACAATTCGCGCCGCGTTCTTCGCAATACTACTGGTCGCCCCGGTGGGACTCCTCGCCGCAGGCACCCCGAGGCCTGTTCGCTTCAGCGAGCAGGAGAAAGCCCAACCAACCGACGCCAAACCCCAAGACACCGAAACCTCCCCGACCAAACCCGCCAAGACCTACGTCTGCGTCTTGAACTTCCACTGCCCCGCCAATGCCGAGTACGGCCGAAAACTCGCAAACGCAATCCGAATGCGCCTCGCTCGCCACAAAGACTTCGAGGTAATCGACCCGTTGACCACCGCAGAACTCGCACCCGCAATGCCTGCCGGCGCCGACACTGCCAAAGTCATCGAGATTATGACCAAAAAACTCGCCGTCGAGGTCGCCATTTACGGCACGGCCTCAAAGACCGATGCCGGCGTCCGCCTCGAACTTCGCGGCGTGGACCTTCGCAGCGGCGCCAAACGCAAGACATGGAAAACGGACCTCTCGGACAACACCCAGCGCCCCGAGGCCGTCATCAGCAAGGCCGCCGTCCAGGCCGTCACCGGCGCCGCCGAGTGGGTCCCGCCGCAATACGGCGATGAGACCGAACCCACACCCGCCGAACTCGGCAAGCCGTTGAACGTCAACGGCAGCTTCGACCAGCCAGGCCATGCCGGCTGGCAACAACCAGACAACGCAGCTAGCTTTATCGAACCAGGCCAGGCCGGTCGGGGCACAATCCTCCGCATCCGCACCGACCTTGCCCGCGCGCCGTACATCAACTACATCCGCGCCATCCGCATGGGCACCGCCAGCCCCGCCAATCCGCCGAAGATCGCCACCGCCACCGGCTACAGTTGCCTCGGCGGCATGGAAGGTGTGCACTTCAAGAGCGATTGGATAAAGGCGACCCCGGGCCAGCGATACTGGCTGATGGCGGACTTCGAAAAACCCGCCTCGAAGGTCTTCGTCAAGGGCTTCAAGACCACCGATTTCGCCCTTGATGGACTGCCCGAAAGCGTCCTGGCCGCGATGAACATGACGCCCAGGCAGTTCGCCGAACTGCCCGAGACCCGACGGAATAAACTCGTCGCCCAGGCTGCGAAAAAACACCCGAAGGCATTCCTGCGCGAGTGCTACCGATGGTACCTCAACTGTCGCGGCAAGGCGGGCCAGTGGAACCACCTCGCCGCCCCATTCCCGCCGCGCGGCGGCCTGCCCGCCGACGTCCAATGGCTCCAGATTCAGGTCTACTCCTATTGGCCGGCAGGGACGTACAGATTCGACAACGTCTTCATGTACAAGGACCCGCGACAAAAACCCCTCCTGCCAGAGGAAAAGCCCCGAACGCCGAGCGCAAGCAAAGGCAGAAAGTAGCCCAAACATGACGCATGCTTTAATACCTCTCATTTGTGTCGCACTCTTTGCCCTGACATCGAGCTTCGCGTCCGCCCAACAGACGCCCCCCGTAAGCGAGGATGAACCCAAGGCGATAATCAAGATCGACAAGAGCGCCGTGACAAAAGCATACAGCCGAATGATCTTCGGCGGATTCCTCGAACACTTCGACAATCAGATCTACGGCGGGGTCTTCGACCCCGCTTCACCGCTGGCCGACGAAAAGGGCTTTCGTAAGGATGTTATCGCCGCGATGAAGGAACTTAAGGTGGCGGTCATACGCTGGCCCGGCGGATGTTTTGTTGATGCATATCACTGGCGAAAGGGAGTCGGCAAAAACCGCGAGCCCTATGGCGATCCGCGCTGGGGAGTGATCGAGCTCAACACGTTTGGAACCCATGAGTTCGTCGAGCTCTGCCGGCGAATCGGCGCCGAACCGTACATCTGCTTCAATGGATTGGCCGACGTTCAGGAAAACCTCGACTGGGTAGCCTACTGCAATGCGACGAAGGGCAAGTTCGCCGAACTGCGCAAGGCGAACGGACATCCAGAGCCGTTCAATGTCCGCTTCTGGAGTGTGGGTAATGAACGAAACGACAAGGCGTACATCGACCGCGTACGGGAGACGGCGCGGAAGATGAAGGCGTTCGACCCGGACCTGCGGATTATGTGCTCTGGCTCGCATGGCGGGAGGCGGGCGTTCGTCAACGACTACCTGTTTGTCGCCGCTGCGGGCTATCTTGACTTGATCTCCATCCACAACTACTGGCTGGATCGCGGAAACACGCTGATCAGGTACGATTACCTGACTGCCATCATGAGGTCGGAACTGCCCGGTCTCTATATCGCCGGCACGATAGACGCTCTTCGTAAAGCCGGGCGGTTGGATCGGCTAAAGATATCCTTTGACGAATGGAACCTGCGGGCGTGGCAACACCCGGGATTCCCCCGCAACGCGGTGAAGGATTTCGACGACCCCGCGATCCGGAAACTGGTCGAGCGGAGAAGAAGGCAAAACGACGTCGCCAGCCAATACACCATGGCCGACGCGCTGTTCTCCGCATCGTTCCTCAACGCCTGCCTGCGGCACTGCGACAAGGTCAGCATGGCCAACATCGCCCCCCTTGTTAACACGCGAGGCCCGCTATACGTGCATCCCAAGGGAATCGTCAAACGAACGCACTTCCACGCCCTGTCGATGTACGCCAATCTGCTGGAAAGCCGCGTCGCGAAGCTGCAACTCGAAGCCGGCCGGCTTACCCGCGGCAAGGACTCGATCCCCGTTGTCGACGCAATCGCCACATGCGACAAATCGGGCCGCAAATGGGCAGTCGCCCTGATCAACCGGCATCCGGACAAGCCGGCGGCCTGCACCGTCAAGATCGGGGACAAACTGCCGGACGGCCCCTGCGATGCGACAGTTCTCGCCGGCGATTCATCCGAGGCCTTTAACGACGTCGAGCACCCTCAGCGCGTGGTACCGGAAGGGAAGAAGGTGACGTTCGCCCAGGGAGTCGTCAATCTGCCTCCCCACTCGCTTACTATTGTGCATGTCGCCACCAAGTAGGCGAGAGGAAGGGATAATGCCCGGCAAAATACAGGGCTGCGTCGGCTGCCACGAGCCGCGGGATTCCTCCGCCACCACCACCTCCCAGCCGCTGGCTGTGAAGCGGTCGCCCGTCGATATTACCCCCCCCCGCCGTGGGGCGCCGGCACCGTGGACTTCGTCAAGCACGTTCAGCCGGTACTGGACCGCCACTGCGCAAGCTGCCACAGCGGACCCAACCCAAAAGGCGGCATGGACCTATCGGGCGATAAGGCCAGGCTGTTCAACATGGCCTACACCAACCTTACGCAACCCAAGTGGGTAACCTTCTACTGGATTAACACCACGGCGACAGCCATCTTCAAACCGATGACAACCGGCTCGTACGTCAGCGGCCTGACCAGGCTGATCGAGGCCCACCACCAGAAGGTAGACATCGATGACGCGGGCCGGCGGGCAATCTACGCGTGGATCGACACCAACGTGCCCTACTACGGCACGTACGAGAACACCCGCCCCGGCACGGCCGGCTCGCGAGACATATGGACGGGCCCATGGTTCCGTGAGGTGACGCAACTTCTCAAAGCCGGCAAAAGGACCAAAAAAGGCGAGGCGTACATCAATCTGACACACCCCGCGTGGAGCAATGTCCTGGTCGACCACCTGCCCAAAAGCGCCGGCGGGCGAGGAATCGAGCCGGCATTCACCGGCCTGGACGACCCGGACTACCAGGCCATCCTTGCCGCCATAAAACAGGGCGAAAAAGCCCTAAACGACAAGCCGCGAGTCGACATGCCAGGCGCCAAGCCCGTGCCATACCCCACGGATTTCGGCAAATTCCACGCAGGCTTCGCCGGCCCCTGACCCGCCGGCCTTCGCCACATAAGAGACCACAAAACTTGACAACCCGCCCAGACTTGCCGATAATACTCGCGTCGATGCCAAAAGCATCGCAGACCATGCGGGCGTAATTCAATGGTAGAATGCCAGCTTCCCAAGCTGGACGTCGAGGGTTCGAATCCCTTCGCCCGCTGTCGATAAACCCTTGCAAAGCAAGGGTTTATTTTTTACCCTGAAATAATGAAGCTTATTGCGGAGACTTTCCCGCCTCACTTTCGCCTCACTTTCGACCCAGTATGCCCCTATTTGGCGTCCTTTCGCGGCCTTCCCCGCCTACGGACCTCGTCGCCTTTTTCGAGTACGCGATCGAGTTCAGCCCTCTTGAATACCAAGCGGCCGCCGATTTTCGTGGGCGTCAGCGATCCTTTTTTGATCAGCCGCTGCAATGCCATGTCGGGGCGCGAAAGTTCGAGACGGTCCAGCCCGAGGTAGATGATCGCCTCGTTCGCCCAGAATTCCTTCTGGCCAGTAAAGTCTTTCCGATGTTCTTCCGTCCCATCGAGTTTCGTCTCAGCTTCAGTCGCATCGCCCCTCCCACCCGCTATTGCCCGTGTTTGCAGCTCATGCTTCAGCCCGACCAGCTCGGGATGGCGTACGGCGTCGCTCCTCTCCGGTGGCACTGCGACTCCGAAACAACGGAACGCCATGCCCAGGATCAAGTCGCGGTGCTGAGCGAGCCAGCCGAGATCTCGATCGAACGGATTGTGCCCGTCCCGGCGGGCATCCTGACCATCCGAAGGTACTGACGGTATTAGTATCGGCGTCGGGTCTGTGAGCGACCGCGGCAGTCGGTCCTGGTCGAGCTCGGACAAAGGCAGGCAAGCTGGGTGAAAGCACGCTGAGCTCGTCTATCGGCTATACGCCGAACTACGCGTCGCCTGCCCGTACTGCCTGCTCCACGGGGGCGAGACTTGTTCCCAGTACGGTAAGCACGCCATCCAGGAGCATGGTCTCTGGCAGGGACTATGGATGCTTCACGGGCGATTCGAGGAATGCCATGAGGCCCAGCTCGTGCTGCAGAAGAATCCCAAGGTGGCCAAGGCCGGTTTTTGCTGCTATTCCTGCGGCGGCGACGACGATATCCACTCGTGCGAGTGGTAAACCCTCGCGCCGTGGCGTCAACCAGATCCTGTCGTCAGGATCCTCAGCAGAATTCCCACATTCAACAGTGCACTACGTGGCGGTCGAGGATGGCACCAGCCATACCGGCTCCTGCGACGCCGTTGCGACACCCCTGGTGGCTGATCCATCGGCGGTGAATGTGAGCCGGGCCGCAGCCTCGAACAACCGCTTGATCCCTGACAAGCCACTCACGAAGTCCGTTCGACGTCATCTGCGGAGCGTCTGGCGAGCCGACTTGGAAGGAGGTGAT
>CAZMBZ010000157.1:0-11979 GCA_964564285.1 uncultured Planctomycetaceae bacterium
TGTCGACGGGCGCCGCAGTGAGCATTCAACTGAAGAACCTGACATCAGCCGCATCGTCGAAGCGGAAGATCCGGAAGCAATTATCCGAAGTCGAAGCAGCGATCAAAACAGAACTCGACTAGAGAGTGAAGATCAAAGCCGCTATTTTATCTTTTAAGGGCTGACCCCCAACCCCCGCCGGCGGGGCCGGCATGGCCAGTCGGGAGATGGCGTTCCCAGGGGGCCGGACCTCGCTATCCCATCCGCCAGCAAAGCATCGGCTTTGCTGACGGCTCAGTATGAACTAGAGCATTGTGCGAAAATAATGTCGTCATATTCGTCGGCGAGGACAAGTCCTGCAAGGAAGGCGAAGCAGGCAATACCTTAGCATTGTCGGTGCAGCCAGACGCCGCAGGACGTAGCCGCAGCCAGAAGATGGCGACAAGATTTTCGCACAATGCTCTAAGGCGACACCTTCGTGAATTCTTCGTCAATTCCTTCGTCAATAATGCAGGCCGGCGCAGTCGTCGCTCTATGCCGCCCGATGTACTGTCATGCTAGCGACACCACCGCGGCCGAGAAGCACGTCTGGACCGCCGAGATGCTCAGCCGCAACAGGCCGTCGTTGTAGTTGCTGTCATAGGACTTTCCGTCGACTCCCCAGGGGTTGTAGACGGTGACGTAGGCGCTGGTGCCGCTGCCCTCGATGCCCATGACGGCGTAGGCGTGGCTGCCAACGATCGGCGAGGGGGGGACACTGTAGCTGCCCAGCGTAATCGAGTGGCCGGCCTCGAGGTTGGTGCTGATGTGGTCGGCCAGCGATATCACCGAGCCGCCCGTCCATTGCGTCTGGCTGCCGACGCCGGTGAGTTCCTCGACAACACTGGTCATCCAGCCGCCCGAGATGGAGGAATACGAGTTCTGCCCGTAGCGGAAGAACGCGTACGCCTTTTCCATCAGCATGACCCACGTCTCACCGTCCGGGGTCAGCTTGGCGTAGGAGCCGGGCAAATCGGCGTCGAGCCGCAGGTAGACCTCCGCGCCGGCGCGGTTGAACCGCACCGCGTACGTGCCGTCGCCGAGGTCCGTTATGGCCTGGCGGATGACGTTCGGGTCCGTGTCGGAAAGGCCGGACATGGCGGCAAGGTAGTAGCAGTCGCCCAGGGAGCCCTGGATGACGTCGTCGTACTCCGGCCCGTCGGTGAACAGCGACCGGTCGGCGTAGTTGCTGTACGCGCTGCCGCTGACGGGGTCCCGCAGGTTCGCACCGTCGATTTCCGTCGAGACGTAGTCCGCCGAGGCCGGGTCGGTCGACCATGGCTGGTAGAAGCTCGCGATGCCGTGGACGTTCCTGGCCAGAGTCTCTGCCGAGGAAACGTCGCCGATGGTGTCGGTGGTGTCGACCCAGTAGCTGTCCGTGCCGGCGTTGCCGTAGATGACGTCGTTGCCGCCGCCGACGGCGATCAGCAGATCGTCGCCCGCGCCGCCGTAGAGCATCGAGGCGCCCTGGCTGTTCTCGTAGACCGTATCGTTGCCGTCGCCGGCGTAGACCATGGTGGTGCTCACGAGCGAGTAGTCCAGCCGGATCACGTCGTTGCCGGCAAAGCCGAAGACCGAAACGTTCTCGTACTGGCCATCGAACGTCTGCGTGCCGTCCTGGCTGCTCAGCGTGGTGACGAAACCATCGTAGGACAGCGTTATCACGTCGTTGCCGTCCGTGCCGGCAATCACCAGCCGCGTCACGCCGCCGGAGGACTCCACCGTGCCGGCCACCCACTCGCCGCCCTGGCGGCTGAAGGCGCCGGTAATCAACCCGAGGTCGGAATTGTCCACGTCGCCGTCGCCATCGACGTCCCCGTCTGCCGCCGTCATGCCCGTGCCGCCGGAGCCGGTAAACGAGCCGGCCGCCTTACCGATGTCGGCGTTGTCCACGTCGCCGTCTTGGTCCAGGTCGCCGAGCAGGCCCATCACGGTGAACTGGAAGTCCGTGCCCGCCGCGTTGTCGTCGGAGGGGTACACGCTTACGGTGCCCACGGTGGCGCCGGGAGTCGGGGCGGGATCGGTCTTGCCCGCGCCGCCGACGGCCAGCGGCTCGGCCAAGCCGATGAGGTCGTCGGCAGAACTCACAGAGAACTCGGCCGCGGCGGCCTGGGCGGTCAGGCTGTACATCGGGGATAGTACCTCCGTCGCCGGCTGCCCATCCGCCGACACGGTCATTCCAGACGTATTGTCAAGGACCCCTGCCGAAGCGAACAGGCTGTCAACCGGGTCCGTGGCGCTCATCAGCAGGCGAGGTTCAAACGTTTCGAATGTGGGAATCTGACGACTCATACGGATCACTTCCTTCCGCGCAGCATCAGCCGCGCACACACATGGGCAGAGACGTAACGGTCACAAATTGGGGGATCGAGGCGTGATCGCCGCGCAGCGGCGGCACAGGCGTGTCGGGGACGCTTGGGAAGGCCTTGGTGGGCTTCTGCTTCACTCATGCAGAACCCGGGTGTTTACAAAGGAAAACTACGATTCAGCCCTCCACCAGGCAATGGAAGACGCCAACTCACATCCGAAGTGCAGCATCCCGCCGCCGGAAGGCTTCGGCCAGCGTCCGGCCATTGGGCCGCCTCGTCGAGCGGCCTGATAGTTCGCCCCTACCGAAGTCACACAGCGAACCAGTCGCTTACCAATCGCCCAGCCGGACGTCATTTGCGGCAGTGCTCCAACGAGCGTTATCACCCGCAGCGAAAAGCGCTTAGCCTGGAATTTCAACTCCGCTTCATCCATTCCCAAATCAATAATCCCAAATCTCAGATCCAAAGTCCAAAATCTAGGATATAGGACCTAAACCCCCAAGTCAAGAAATTCCGGAGGCTATCATGGGTCAGGAACCGTTTTTCATATTTCGAGCGACAAGTTGACGCAACCGGCTGGAAAAGTTAGGCTTACGGCATGGTGATGGGCGGGAGAAGAATTGGGCGGCGTGGCCATGATTGCGGTATCATCACTTCTGACGATGTGACCGTACGCGGACGCCGCGGGGACGGCGATAACGGCGTCAATGCCAGCCCGGCGCGGCGTGCCTTCTTCGCCAATCCCTGCACTTCGAATATGAAGTAGCGCCTCATAATCGCGGAACCCTTGGAGCCTGCCTGCCGGTAGGCAGGCTCCAAGGGCTATCGCATGATCGCAATGCTTCCTATTCACCGGGTGGCATGCTCCCGGCCGGTTCGGGGGTCTGTGGTGCCATGCTTCCGCGGCCGTTTCGGGAAGAATGTTCCCTCGACGCTTGTGGGTCTACTGTGGTCTTATCCTGCCAGGATCGCACTTGGAGCATGCTTCCGGCAACAGCACCCGGAAGCATGGCACCACTTCCAAACGCTTTGGGACCATACCACCCGCCCGCAAGCCGGTTGTCGGCTGGCGGATGTCGGGGTATATTGGGTTGACCGGCGCGGCGGGGTCCCGTGGGACGGGAACTCTTTGAACTACGCGGCTGGCGCGTGCGTGCGGATTCGCAGGGAGAAAGCCAATGAAGATTGCCTGTCCGACTTGCCGTCAAATCATGGACCTGCCGGATGCCGATGCGGGGCGGGTCGTGAGTTGCTCCGCTTGCGGCGCGGCTGTGCAGGTCCCGGCCGCCGAGGCGGTCATCCTCACGCCTGTTGCCCCGCCAGCGGGAATGCCTCCGCCGCCGCTTCCCTACTCGCACATCGCGCAATCGCTGGAGAACAACGCGGGCATGCGGATGCTCCTCCCGGTGGGCCGGAGCGGCTGGGCCATCGCCGCCGGATACCTGGGCCTGATCAGCGTGCTGCTTCTGCCGGCGCCCCTGGCCCTGCTGATTTCCATAGTGGCAATGCGTCACCTCAAGCGGCATCCGGACAAACACGGCCTCGGCCGGGCCATCTTCGGCCTGGTGATGGGCATCATAGGGACAATCGTCCTGGCATGGTTCACCTTAGCGATGGCCTTCGGACGCTGACGTTTGGCGGCCATGATACGTATTCCAGATGATTCCCCTGCAGGCAAGCGCTCAGCCCGCCCCGCGGCGAGTTGGAAAGCCAGTCTGCGCCGTAGCGCATTTCGAAACCATACCCAGCCGATGACGTACCACTGGCCGAGGACCACGGCCGTCAGCCCGGATGGGTGAATATGGAGTGCGGCGGC
This sequence comes from uncultured Planctomycetaceae bacterium, assembly GCA_964564285.1. Classification (GTDB taxonomy): domain Bacteria; phylum Planctomycetota; class Phycisphaerae; order SM23-33; family SM23-33; genus JAUWQU01. The sequence goes on from CAZMBZ010000157.1 coordinate 4,144, forward strand.
AGCGACGGCGCTTTGGCTTGGGGCGAGTAGCCTGGTGCGAGCCAAAGCGGCGTCGTTGCCGCCGCACTCCACAGGCTGCCGCCGCGAAGAGCGGGCCGATGGGATGGCATTGCCACGCGCCCCTTCATGATCCGCGGGTCGCGGGGATCAGTCTTTCTCGTCGCTCAGGGCGGCGTGGGCTTCGGCGAGCTGCTTGCGGATCTCGATGTGCTGGGGGCACTTTTCCTCGCAAGCCCCGCATTGCGTGCAGGCGTTCGCGGGTTTGCGCTTGTTCCAAGGCACCTTGCCGATCTTCGCGTACTCTTTGCGGGAAAGGTCCCACAGGCCGTACACCCGGGCGCGGTTGAACTTCTCGAAGATGCCGGAGATGTCCACGTCGGCGGCCTCGCAGGGCATGCAGTACCCGCACCCCGTGCAATACAGGTTGGCCATCGACTTGAGCCGCTCGAGGTGCTGCTCGATGGCGCCGAGGTCGGCGTCGGTCAGGCTTACGGTGTCGGAGGCGACGGCGAGGTTCTCTTCCACCTGTTGCATAGTGCTCATGCCCGAAAGCGCCATGGTGACGTCCTGGTTGGCCAGCACGAACCGCAGGGCCAGCTCCGGCACGCGTGCCAGGCCGGGGACCAGCCCGGCGAGCACCTCGCTGCGTTCGCCCAGGCGTCCGCCGGCCACGGGCCCCATCACGACGACGCCGATGTTCCTGGCTTTCGCGCGGGCGATGCCTTCGGTAAGCTTGCGGTCCAGCATGTTGTACTGGAGCGTGATGGACTCCGGATAGCCTTCGTCGATGATCCTCAGCAGCGCATCATTGTCGTCGTGGAACGAACAGCAGACGTGCTTGATGAGCCCCTGGTCCCTGGCCTTGAGCATCCACTTGCTGACGCGCGGGCGGACGGCCTCATCATACTTCCTGGCGTTGATGCCGTGGTGGTTGTAGACATCGATGGAGTCCACGTCGAGGCGCTCGAGGCTCTGCTCGAGGTTCGTCCACCACTCCTTCTCATCCTCGCCGTAACACGGGTTCTTGGTCGATACCACCACCTTGTCGCGCCACCCCTTGAGCGCTTCGCCGACGGCCCGCTGGCTGTCCTGGTTGCAGTACCCGACGGCGGTGTCGATGTAGTTCACGCCGCCCTCAAACGCGCGGTGGATCATGGGAATAGCCAGCTCACGATCGACGCGAGCGTCCTCGCCCTCGCCAACCATCGGCAGGCGCATCGCGCCAAAACCCAATTGCGAAACCTTTAAACCAGTCCGTCCAAGCTCACGGTAGATCACGATGTGCTCCTATTGTAACAGGCCAGGCAAAACCATAACGCGGGGCAGTGCGATAACGCTGTACCCGCGCCAATATCTACCCCGGTGAGCCCGGGGTGTCAATGCTTCCCCGGTCCGCTACCGGCTTGGACCCTGGCCGGTGGGGACATGAGCACGCTTGCGCCGCGACTTTGCTTCTTTTGGGGCGGGAGCTGTTACCGCATCGTTTTTTCTTTGATCTTGTCGGGGCCCAGGCTTATTCGGATGTAGCCGTCCATGGCGGTTACGTAGTAGCGGTATCGCGTTGGGATCGACTCGTAGAATTCCTGGGCGGCCTGGCCGCCTTTTACTGTTCCTGTCGGCATGACCGGGCTGCTGGCGACTATTACTTCGGGGTCCACCGCGGCCAGGAAGGCGGGTAAGGTTTCTCGCCAGTGTCCGTGGTGCGGCAGGATGAGGACGTCGGCGCGGATCTTCTCGGGCTGGGCTGTCAGGGCGGCCTGGGCCTCGTTGGATATGTCGCCCGGCAGGAGCACGGTTCGTCCATCACAGCGGACGCGAAAGACCAGCGACCGGTCGTTGACCTCCATATCCCCCCGGCCCGGCGGCGGCCAGACTACCTCAACCTCCGTCCGCTCGTCGAGGCGGATGACCTCGCCGGGCGTCAGTCGCCGCACGGCCGCGCCGCTCCTGGCGAGCCTGGCCATGAGGTCCAGCACGCCAGGTCCGCTGGTCTGGTCGCCGGGCGCGCCGAAGTAATCGTTCAGGTACACCTGCCGCGCCCCGCCGCTTTCAATAAGCGCGGGTATCGCGTTGTAGTGGTCGGAGTTCGCATGGCTGATCGCCGCTGCCAACGGCATGGGCAAACGCTCGTGGCGGATGAACGGCAGGAGTATCTCACGTCCGCACTCATCCCTGCCGAGGCTGCCGGCGTCGAAGACGACGGTTCGCCCGCCAGGCGCTCGCAGGATGATGCAGTTGCCCGCCCCCACTGCCAGCACGTGGAGTTCCGCCACGTCAGGCGCCGCGGAGGGCAACTGGGTGACAACCGTCATGGTCACCAGACAGGCAACGCCGGCCGAGGCCCACACCCGTCCGAGCCACAGCCTGCGGTGGATGATAACCAGCACGATGCCCGCGTATGCGGCCAGTACCCACACGGCCCCGACGGGTCTGACGTCGAAGGCCGGGCCTGGCAGAAAGCCGACGGCCTCGACGATGCGAGCCATCGCCTCCGCGGCCGAGCCGCCCGCCGAGGCGAGCGCCCCGGCCAGGTTCGGCGCCCACGCGAATGCCAGGCTGAGGTATCCGCACACCAGCGCCGCCGTCACCACCGGCGCGATCGCCAGCGTCAGCGGCGCGCCGTACGGGCTTATCCTGCCGAAGTGCCAGACCACCAGCGGCGACGAGATCAGCCAGGCGAGTATCGAGATCGTCACCGCCCCTATCGCCATGTCCGCGGCGCTGTGAGCCAGCCATCGTCGCACGCGCTGCTCATCGCGATAGACGCGCAGCCCGCGAATGCGAAGGAACCGCCCAAACAGCAGGTCGCGCAGCGGTCTGTGCAGCACGATCAAACCGGCGACGGTCGCGAAGCTCAGTTGAAAGCCAGGCCGGAACAAGTCCGTCGGCGCGACCGCCAGCAGCACCGCCGCCGCCAGGGCGAGTGCATTGAGCGACGAGCCGCGCCTATGCACGATCACCCCCGCGCACATCGCCGCAGCCATGATCGCGCTTCGCAACAACCCCGATCGCGGTTCGGCCAGCAGGAGGTACCCAACCAGGCACACCAGGGCCATCCCGGCTGACTGCCGCTGGCCCAGCGTACTGACGCGGCACAGCAGGTAGACAAAGCCCAGGAAGATTCCCAGGTGCATGCCGGATATGCTCATCAGGTGCACAACGCCCGCATCCGCCATCGCGTCTCGCAGGTCCAGCAGTGATGGGTCTCGCCTGCCCAGCACCAGCGCCTCGAGCAGCAGGGCCGACCGCGGCGGGTTCGGCGGCACCAGTCGCTCGCGGGCCCACCGCGATGCCCCGTCACGGACCCGCCCGAGCCACGAACCTGAACTCTCGCCCAGGACCCGAACCGCCGACGCGGCAGGAACGCGAAACTTCACGAGCCGATCGGTAAGCCTGGCGAGCTCGGCCGGGTCGCGCTGGCCCGGGTTGTCCGGTGGCATGACGCGGCTGATCGCCCCGGCCAGCTCGACGCGCTGACCGCGCGCGAGGCGTTTGTCCGCCTCGAGCACGGTAACCTGCGCCATGCCCTGGGCGGGTCGCCACTGGTCGGCGACGAGGATCGCCTCGGTGTCGACATTGAAGGTGGTTACCGGCTTGCGCGCGTAGCCGGCACCCACCGCGGAGGCGCGAATCGCCGGCGTCTCCGCCACGCGCCCGCGAATGCTGGCGATGGTTCGACTTCGCCCGGCGTATGTAACGACGTGGTCATCCGGCAGGCGGAACAGGACCTGGCGAACGTGGACAGCCCCCAGCGCCGCCACGGCTGAGACCAGGGCCACGACTGCCAGTCGGCGCCTCCCGGCGAGCATCAGAGCCGCCCCGGCCGCCAAGGCGAGGCCCGCCCATACGCACCATGCCGATGAGTCGATCGGCACGTATCGCCCGGCGACGATCCCAACCATCATCGCCACCGCCAGCCAAACCAGCGGCCCGCGCATTGCCTTCGGCGCATTGTCGAGCGCTGGCTCAGGCGTGAGCGCGGGTGCGGGTGCGGGTGCGGACAGTGATTCTGACACTACTTCAGCCATAGATGCAGATTGTATTTCCCCGCGGCCAAGTTGGCCAGTGCTCTGTTACGAAGGCAGATAGGCAGGCTGCTTTCTCTTAAGCCATGAAACTCGACTCGCCTTCGAGCGTCCAAGTAATGGGAAAGGAGCAACCGATGAACGTCCGTACACTTCTGATTGTTGCCTCAATCGTGCTGTCGTCAACTTGCGCTTGGGCAGCGAAGATCGACTGTCCCCGACCGGACCTGTGGGAGAGTTACCCGCAGATCAAGCGGGAGGTCGACCAAGGCCTGGCCGACCTGAAAGACAATCTGGCTGCGCTTGAGCCGGAGGCGTTTTCCGCCAAGCACCCAGCCCTGGCCAAAATGGCCAAATCGAAAGACTGGGCCCAGCGCGTCCGCGCGATCAAGGCCGTCGCCGCGTTGGAGAACCCCACGGGCATCCCGCTGCTGGTGGCAAGCATTATGGACGCCAGGGGCGAGAAGGCACTTAACGAGACGATGACCCCGCTTACAAAGTGGATCGCCACAACATCGCCCAGGGAGAGGGACAAGTTCAGGTCGCTGGCCCCGCTGTTTCTGAACATCCTCGTCAACGTGCCCGACTGGCCGTCGGTCCGATGCCGATGCCTGCAAGCACTGGGAAACCTGGCTGACCGCGAGTGGCTGCCGATCATCAAGGAACTGCTGGTCAGCCGACACCCAGCCGTGACAAACATGTCCACGTGGGTCATCCAACAAGTGTCCTCGCGCTCATGCACGCGGGCCGGTGCGGGAACCGGAAGGCCGAGCGAAAAGGAATTGGCGGCGATTATCGAGAAGATCAAACGGCTAATCCAAACGCCGCTGGAAAAACGCAAGGATGACCGCATATTCTACAGCGAAGGCGTCGCCTGGCGGCATGACGGTTGGATTCCGACGTCGCCGTCAATGCAAGAGACACCCCCCAACGCAAGTGCCATCCTGATATGGCGATACCGGGCCGGCCGGTTGTACTCAATCACGATTGCTGTGCCCTGCAAGCCGTCGTATGTAAGCGAGAGGTTCTGGTACAACTCGCGGGGAGCTCCGATCCTCTCGGTGCACAACTCAGTAAACGGTCAGCCATGCTACTTCCAATGGGGCGATTACGACCGCGACGGGCTGCTCCGCCGGGTTGTCAACCTAGAGACGGATTACTCACTCGACCGGTACGCTATACACGACAACGGCCCGAAGTACAGCCGAACGGTCATTCGCAACTTTGACGCCCAGGCCAGGTTGCTGAGCATCACCCGCTACGCCGACAACAAGGTGATCTACACCGACCTGCGCAACAGCGTGGCGCCCAAGGTCGTCAACCATGGCCGACGCATCGACTACATTTGTCGATTGAAGGCTCTAAACCTGGCTCCGATCTACCCCATCCCGACGTGTGCCGGTCAAGACAAGGCTGCCCGCCCACCCAAGCGGGAAGACGAGGCGGCCGACCGAAAGATGGGCGAGGAGGCCGTCAGGCTTCTGACCAAAGGCGATTACACCACCGCTCTGGCGGCCGTCGATCGCGATTGGCGGCAGTGGCGAAACAGATACGCGGGGGTCCCCCAGCCGCAGAGGACAGCATCCGGATTGGTGTTTCCGCCCTACGACCCGACGAAGACCTATGAGCGCCAGCCGTCCCAAACTGTCGCCGACGCGGCCAGGGATATCCTCGATCTGCTCTACGCTAACTCCGGGCCGGAGATGGTTGGCCCTCTGCTGGCAGTCAGCACGCCCGAATTGGCCGAGCACGCCTACACGCGTGTCATGAGCATCGGCGTGCAGATGTGTAAGGACGGCCGGGGCGGCAAGGGGATCGAAGCGATCTTCGCCGCGCAGCGGGCAATGGAAAAACGTAAGATCGAGCCGAACACCAAGAAATGGGCCTACCCTCGGCTTGCCAAGCGGGAGGCCGACTGGTACGTCCTGCGAGAACTCCAGACTGCGTTGACGGGCAACGATCCCCGCGAGCTCCTGGCGGGATACCGAGCGATTCGGCCCGACAAGGACAAGGCCAAGCTCGCCGAGATGGTCGTGCATGTCGCGGCCCACCAGCCAATCCCGCCGAAGTCGGCCAGGTCTATTCTGGTCGTCGAAGCGGCACTCGACGACAAGAGGCCGGCTCTGCGAAAGATGGCGGCGGATGAGCTGAACTGGCGTAATTCGCTCTCGTTCGATCCGGCCGGGGCCGCTGCCCTGCTGCTCAAACACGTGAACGATCCCAATGCAGGTGTGCGATTCTGTGTCGCTCGCTCACTGGTATCCTGGGGCAACAAGGCCGGCCTGAAGCCCCTGATGGCCTCCACGCAGACTGACTTCGGCGATCACGGAATACCCCTTAAATGTATCGGCCGTATGGGCGCCAGGTCCGCCACAGACTGGATCGTCCGAGTCGGGACAAAGTACCCCGACTACCGCCACCAAGAGAGCGTCCGGGCGCTGTGGGTCTTAGGAGATCCGGCAGCAATCGACTATCTCGGCAAGATCCTGCTCGATCCGAATGAGAATAAGTTGACCCGCGTCTTGGCGGCAGGCGCTCTTGGCGCAACGATGGACGACAAGGCGTTTCCTTTCATGGCCAAGGCCCTGGCCTCGGCGGAAGGCAAGCTCGCCGACAAGATCATCACGCACCTGACGGAGATCAGGCCGAAGCTCTCATTCCCGATCCTCTGCCGGTCCATGGCCAAGGCGGGCCTGCTGGACGGCGGCGATTGGCGGAAGCGAAAGCTCAACAAGGCCTGGCTGCGGCTCCATAAATGCAGCGGATATGGGGATGTGATCGGGCAGTACTTCCAAGACAGGACGAAACTCCAGGCTGGCATGCAAGAGTACTGGGACGGTCGACGGAAGCTCCATGGCCTGGCGCGTCAGATCCAGTACTATCGCTACATCGTACCTGACCGGGACAAGGAACAGGCCGCTCGGCGAAAACTCGATGAGGCCAGGAAAAAGGTGCCTTCGCGGTGTCTGGACGGATGGTCAGGCCCGGCGATCCCCCAGTGAGGTCGGGGAGAGTCGCTGTCCCAACCGCCGATCTTCGTCGGTCGATTCAAGCAGAATCCGTATGGTGTCCCCAATGGCCCCCCAATGGCCCCGGGACCCTGGTACCCATGTCCCCGGTTTCCGCTCTATATATCGCGGAATGCTTTGATCGCGCGCTCGAGGCTGGGCGAGTTCGCTGAGGCCCTAAGCGGATTCCAGTGATGCTGCACAAACTCGCAGAGCACGTCATTATAGCCTGGGCCGATGCTGGCCGTCCTGGTTGGAAGCATTTCCTTGCGATACCTCTTTCGGCCCTTCTTGCGAATAACGTTCAGCAAGTGCAGCTTTGGATCAGGCAGTTCATCGGGGGCTGCTGAGAAATTGTCAGCGGGGATTTTGACGTGCTCGGCCCACGCGTCACGATCGGCCATGATCCACGACTCTACCTCGCGTATCGCCACTCTAAAGACAACCTGCTTGGGGAGTTCGATGGGCTGTTCATCAGGGATAGAAAACCACTGTCGGATGAGAGCCGCAGCACACGGTCGGGTATCCAGATCAGTGAGCGAGACGGTATACAGCCCTCCTTTGGCCATATTGAGAAAGCTGGGGCACTTCTTCTTCAAAGCGATGTTGCCGCCGGTTACCGTCGGAAACCCATCGAAGAACAGCAGCTTGTAAGCGGCAGAGATGTTTCGTTCCGCCACGAGCTTCCGTACCACATCTGCAGAAGGTGCATCTTCCACGTAGGAATAGCAGTAAATATCCTCCATGCTATATCCTCTGAATGGTCGCAGCGGTTTTCGGTAGTAGAACGTCCGCAGGGGACA
>CAZMBZ010000158.1:0-5798 GCA_964564285.1 uncultured Planctomycetaceae bacterium
TTGCCACCGTCGTGTCCCTGGTGGCCATGAAAGCCACCGCGCCGGAGGCCAAGCCAACCGCGCCGGCAATCATGGATGAAGAGGCTTGGTTCGAGCAAAGATCCGACGATCTCTGCAAACAGCTTTCGGACAAGAATCCCAATGTCCGCATTCACGTGGCCGAGAAACTCGGCAAATGTGTGGACGATCAGGGAGCGGTCATTGTCCTGAAAAGGGCCCTCGACGATTCCGTGCCCCAGGTTCGATACACTGCGGCGGTGTCTCTTGCGAAACTGGGACACGTTGACGACCAGGTCGCCGTCGCCTTGGGGGAGTGTTTTATCGCTGGTCGGGCGCCGGGCATGCGCAATGGCGCTAGTGCATTCGACATCAACTACGTCATGAATCGCGCGGACATCGCTGCCAAGGCAAAGGCGGCTGTCCCGTTGTTCATCCAGGCTGCCAAGGAAAACACACTTTCGCAGTGGCGGTGCGATGCCCTGAGGATTCTTGGCAAGATTGGTGATCCGGCAGCCATACCGATGCTGCGGGAGACCCTTCGCGATTCCGACGCTGGTTGTCGCTGCACGGCGACGAGGGCGCTTGCCGCGATAGGCCCGCCGGCCAAAGAAGCCGCGGAGGAGCTCAGGGAGGCTATGGGCAACGGCGACTTCTGCGCCAAGCTGTCCGGGGAGGCGCTGGCCAAGATAGGTGCCGTGGATGTGTTGATTGACGAGGTGAAGAAGCGTGACCGGATGCGGCTTGAGCCGGCAGTCCTTGGACTGGCGTTTGCCAAGGACCACCTGGATGAGGCCGCCAAGGTGTTGACGGCGGAGGTCGGTCGCGGGAATTGGGAAGCGGCCGAATCGCTCATAGTGCTGGGGGATGTGGCCAGACCGGCGCTGCCGGAATTTCTGAATATGGCACGAACCCAGGGCAAGATTGGCTGGGCGTCGCGCGCCGTGGCTGCCGCGAAGTTCGCGGCCAAGTTCGGCGCGACTGATGAATTCCTGCCGATCTTCATCAAGCAGCTTGAATCAGGCACGCCAGATGAACGTTCAAATGCCGCCGTCGCGCTGGGCGAGATGGGTCCGGCGGCTGCGCCGGCAACAAAGGCTCTGCTCAAGGCGGTCAAGGCCCCAATTGGTAGTTCCGCGCGGGAGATGGGGGGGCAGGTGCAATGCAACGCCGTCGAGGCCCTTGGCAAGATAAAGTCCGATGACCCGGACGTGATTCCTGCCCTGATATCTGCCCTTCACAGCCCAAAAATGTTACTCCGTTGGAGCGCCGAATTGTCGCTTGGGCAGTATGGCCCGGCGGCCGCGGCGGCTGTGCCGCATTTGATCACGTTGATGCGGCGAGCGATGCTGGGTGACGTGTCGAACGTACTGGGGGTGGAGGCGATAAAGGCCCTGACAGGAATTGGACCTGGAGCCAAGGATGCATTGCCCGCATTGATCCAAAACCTCAAGAATAAGTATAGCGAAGACGAGACTTGGGCCGCGCTCAGCGCGATCGGCCCTGACGCCGCCCCAGCCGTGCCCGTGCTCTTTGCCCAAGGCATGGGAAATTGGGATCGGAACCGTGCGAAAAAGATCATTGCCGCCATTGGCTCGGGCGCGGTGCCCTTCCTGGTGCAGAAACTGCATGGAACGCAGGGAGAGCAGGATTACGCGGCCGAGTGCCTCGCACAAATGGATTCGCTGGACAAATCGCTCCTGCCAACCCTCGTCGGCCTGCTGGAGCAGAATGATCGCGCGGATCGCGTCTCTGCCTTGCGGGCATTAGCAAAGATGGGCGCAAGTGCCGCCGACGCGGTAGGACCCATGCGAAAGCTTCTGACGGATCCCGAGCCTTGGGTGCAGATCGAGGCCGCAACGGCACTGCGGAAGATCGCACAGGACCGGCGTACTCAGGCCGCCGATTATCCTACGCGGCCTGACCTTCAACTGTCGGCCGGTCCATTCCATTCCGACGCCACCACAGACTCAGGGCGAGCCGTTCCGCCAACCTCCGCCAGCGCGGCTATTACCCAGCCGGCCAATGCCAGCTTGGACCTCAATAGCCTGGAGGTTCGTCAATACCCGGCCGATAATGCCAAGCCGGGGCTCTGCGCAATCGGACCTTACTGTCGCCTAAGGTTCTTGCCGTTCAACTCGCTTTATGCAAGTGCGGCTTCCGGAAAGATTTCTGCTGGGAGCTTCGAACTCGTGGGCCGGCTGAGCGACGACAGCACGCCGATCAAGGTCATGGATTTTGTTCGGGATGGGCACGAAATCAAGATTCTCGTCGCGCTGTCTCCGAAGAAGCCCGCTGGCGCGAACTATATATGGGGTAAGCTTCCGCAGAATCTCCCGCCCGGCCGATACCACGTCGAGTTGACGGCCGCCGAGTATGAGGAAAAAGATGGCCAGCTTGTCCCGGCCCCGAAGGACCGCATCAGGGCCTTCTACCAGTTGGAGTGCCACTTCACGGTTGGAGGGACGCCGCAGGGAAAAGCAGGCTTAGGGACGAGCACCAAGCCGGTGGAGGTCGCTGGCCGGGGTGAGAAGAAGGCGTTTGAGAAACTGTTCGGTGTGCTGATGCCTTTGGCTCCACATAACTGGGATTCGAGTGCATCAGCGCCAAACGCATCCTTGTTGGTAAGACCAAAGGGCTACGAACAGGCTAACCATAGCATGGATTTGCGATTTGTTCGCGGCATTGCAGGAGGTGGCCAGGCAGCTAACGTTATTGTGTGTGTAATGAAGCCCGGGTACGCAGCTACTCCCACGGTCGGTGCGGATGATCGCGCTGAGGAGTTGCCACCATGGCGAGGCCGGCGTGTGTTCCTGTGGGTCGGCAGCGATGGTTGGCCGACCGCAAAGGCTGACATCCTGGCGGCGCTGAATGCCGCTGACGGCCCGGCCCCAAGCCCGGCCAGCGAAGCCCAGGCCGAGGGGGTGATCGGCATAGACCGGGAGGTTTTCCTGAAGGAATTGGGGGTGGTGTCGGCAGGGCTCGTTGAAGTCGCTCGCGAGGGCACGGTTTTCATGAATACCAAGCATAGTAGCAGGGGTGCGGTCATTGCTGTGGCGGTTGCTGTCTGCGGCTCTCGATCGGAGGCAAACGCCATCTTCGAGCTTACCTTAGCACACATGGCGGTGGGGAATCCTCGCGCTTTCGCGGGCGGGGATGAGGGCAAAATCGGGGACCGAAGGGACATCTGGCCGAGTTGGGCCATGTTCGTGCGAGACAATGTCTTTGTTCATGTGAATTGCCGGGACGTGGTAGATGTGAACAAGCTGAAGCGTCTGGACAAACTCCTGGCCGGCAAGTCGGATATGGTTCAGCGAGGACGGCTCGCCGAAATCCCCAGGCTCAAGGGCTTGCCCGCACGGATCGACATGGCCCTGGAATCGACGGTTCGGCTTGACTTTGTGCCGGTTGGCCTGGGCACGGACAAGCCGCGGCTCGGCATTGCTGAATGGGGTAGCATCAGGGCGCGTGTCTCTGACGGCCAAGTCCGCGTGGAGGCTCCGGGCCTGATGCCCGAAGGGCAGACAACGCTTCCGGTCGACGTCTTCGCGGCAGGGGAAGGCCTGCTGTTTGCCAAGGCCCGCGTCGAGGTGCAACTCAAGCCCGCGCCGGGCCTGACCCGGGACCAGCGGTGGCGGATGCTCGTTGAGGCGATGGCCGCAAATACATTGGATGCGGACAAGGTCTGGAAGGCTTTGACCGATGTCGGCCACGTCAGTCTGGCGTTGCGCAAGGGGCCGCTGAAGGATCGTCCAGACGAAGCGAGCTTGGCCCGGGGCGTCCGCGTGGTCAAGTATAGCAACGATGAAATGTTCCTTGAATATACCGACTCATTGAACCGTCTCGAACGCGGCCTGCCGCCTAAAGCATGGATCGCCCGTCTGGCAGATGCCAGTAAGGCGGGGTTCAAATTGAATAAGTATGGCGACGGCAGGCGAGTTGCTATCGCTCTGACCGATGAGGTCCGTCGCGAACGTGATCGACTGTTGACCGAGGCCGCCGAGAAGATACGCACCGGCTTGCTTACGATGGCTGAGCAGTTTCCGAAGCTACGCAAGACAGCCGGCAAACCGCTGGCAGAGTTGTTGCCCAAGGGTCAGCCCGGGCGGATCGATATCAGTGCTTCGCGCTGGGTCAGCGACGCGGGTGCGGCGAAGGATCGCGTCAGCAAGGCGGATAGCTTTGCAGTAAACATCCATATCGAGCCGTTGCGTTTCTCGGCCCAAGGCGCACGGGAGTGGCAAAGGTGGCACAGACTCAACCTGGAATTCAACCACCTGGCGCTGATGGGCAACGTTTCCTGCGGTGCCGGCGAGCCGAAATTGGACGCCGCGATCAAGAAACTCATCGGCCAGGCCCTGGCGCCGTTGCAGGCTCTGGATCGCAAGGTATCCGGCCAGCCTGTGATTTACCGTAACGGGCGGAAAGTTCCGCTGTTTCCCATCCCGAAGGCCGAGCCCACGCCAAGTAAAGCGGAATCGTCAACCCGATAAAGCAGCTCGACATTTTCGATCTTGCCGTCTGGCTTGTTCTACTTCGTCGGCCCGGCTTTGATGAGTTTTTTCATTTCCTCGCCGAGGGCCTTGCCTACCAGGAAGTAGCTTTCGGCGTTGCCGCACCAGTGATGGCCGTGGCTTACGTTGGGCGATTCCTTGGCCGGGCGGGCGAACTGGGCCGTCTTGACGAATGTAACGTTTCCTTTGAACTCAGGCACGTCGGTGATGGCGGCCTGGGCCTTTCGGAACGCAAGCATGCTGCCCTTGACGTCAGGCCCGCCGTTACCGAGCTCGCCGACCACCACGGGCAACTTCGGAGACTTGAACTCCTTCCGCAGGTCCTTGATGAGGTTCACCTGGTTCCGCGCGTACTCGGGAATGGCGGGGGCGGTACACATGTCATTCCAGCCTTGCAGCCAGACGAAGCCCGCTATCTCATAGCCCCTGCCGTCGTAGTCCGGGAAGTGCTTCTTGAGGCTGGCGAGGGCCTCGCGGACCTCGGCGATCATTTGCGTGTAGTACGGTCCGACCTTGCCGCCGGAACTCGGTGGGCGGAAGTCAACGTAGAGGCTCTTGCCTCCCCAGGCTGTCTTTATGAGAAGAACCTGGTTGTCCAGGCAGTCGCCGATAACGTGCCCGAACTGAAGCTCCGGGCCGATGTGACTCTTGCCGCCGTAACCCGTGAACCCGATGGTCAGGCCACCCGTCAACAGCTTGCCTCTGCCGGTTTTGTGGGAAACCCACACGTCGTCTCGCACCACCCACTTGCCGCTGGCGTCCTTGAGATGCTTATAGAGCCTGGCGTCGGGCGAGTGCTTCATCACGTACTCAAGGTTGCCCTTGCCGCCGTTGTAGTCCTTCGGGCCATCCATATCCACGACCCCCTGGCCCTGCATGTTGGACTGCCCGGCGAGGATGAAGACCTTCACCGGACTCTTGCCGGCCTGGGCTGCCTGAACGGACGAAATCGAAACCAAAAACGTCTCAGCCGTCACTACCAAGAGAATCGCTGCCCAATGTCTCATTGTCGCTTTCGCCTTTCTCGATGCGCCGCATCCAGCTTTGAGTCCGCGGCAAGGTTGACTGGCGCTGTCCGAACTATACCAAGCCCTCGAACGCCGCCATCCGGTGTTCTTGGGTGACCTTCCGGTCAGCGGTTAGACGATCGTTACTTCGTACGCCGCATGCTGATCGGTGTCGAACTTTATCAGCCCATCCTCGCGAACGACCGATACTTCCTTGCCGTCGCAGGTCACTCGCATGGCGCCGGCATCGAATATCGCACACGCCAGGCCGAGTGTGCTT
>CAZMBZ010000158.1:5898-11875 GCA_964564285.1 uncultured Planctomycetaceae bacterium
GGTCACTCGCATGGCGCCGGCATCGAATATCGCACACGCCAGGCCGAGTGTGCTTCGCACCGTCGCCTTGGTCAGCCTGCCGTCGCTCCATACTATGTCCACCTCGAAGCCGCCACGGGCTCGCAGGCCCTTTACCGAGCCTTCAGGCCAGGCGTCCGGCAGGGCCGGCAGCAGGCGGATGAAGCCCAAGTGGCTCTGGAGAAGCATCTCCGCCACTGCGGCTGTGGCACCGAAGTTGCCGTCGATCTGGAATACGCCCGGCGGATGGCCGTCCAGCAGCCCCGGGTATGTCCAGTGACGCAGAATGTGCATGATCTGACGCTCGGCTGGGTTGCCCTCCAGCAGGCGCGCCCAGCAGCACGTCAGCCACGAACTGCTCCAGCCGCTCTTTCCGCCGCCGTGTTCGATGCGGCGTTCGAGGGACTTCTTGGCGGCTGCGGCAAATTCCGGGGTGGCTGGCGTTATCTGCCGGCCGGGGAAGACGGCGAACATGTGCGATATGTGCCGGTGTCCGACATCTTGTTCCAGGTAATCTTCCTGCCACTCCAGCAGTCTGCCGTGCTCGCCGATCTGCTGCGGCGGGATCTTTGTCCTCATCTCGGCGACCTTGGCCCGCAGGTCGGGGTCCTCATCGAGCGTCTCGGATACCTCGTCGAATGCGCCGAACAGTGCGTCGAGGATCTGGCAGTCCATGGCGGGGGCCATGCACACCGCTGCGGTCGCGCCATCCGGCAGGACGTATGAAAGCTCCGGCGAGAGTGATGGACCCGTCAGCAGTCTGCCCTGATCGTCCTCGTGGAGGTAGTCCATGAAGAACGTGATGCACTCGACCATGACCGGGTAGACTCGGCTGCGGAGGAACTCCAGGTCGCGGTTGAAGCGGTAGTGTTCCCACAGGTGCATTGTCAGCCAGGCCCCGCCCATCGGCCAGAGGTACGCGGCGTCCGGCTCGCCCACGATGGCGGTATCGGCGAAGCCGTCGAGGTTGTTGTGGGCGACGAAGCCGCGGCAGCCGTAGAGCTTCTTCGCGCTGACTCGCCCGTTGACGACTACCTTGTCGATGAAGTCCAGCAGGGGTTGATGGCACTCGGAGAGGTTGCACACCTCGGCCGGCCAGTAGTTCATCTCGGCGTTGATGTTGATGGTGTACTTGGACTCCCACGGCGGGAGGAATGTGTCGTTCCAGATCCCCTGGAGATTGGCAGGCAGCGTACCAGGTCTGCTCGATGAGATAAGCAGATACCGCCCGAACTGGAAGTACAGTGCCACCAAATCCGGGTCATCCGCGCCATCGACGACGAGTTCCAGCCGTTCGTTGGTAGGGAGGGCGGCGACCTTCTCGTCCCGCGGCAGGCTGATTGTCGTCCGGCCAAACAGGTTGCGATAGTCTGCAACGTGGTCGGCGCGGAGTTGTTCGTAGTTTTTGCCCGACGCAGCCGTCAGTTCGCCCTCGCAGAGCTCGCGGGGATCGTGTCCGTCGTAATCGGTATTGCCTGCGATCAGAAGCGTAACTTCGTCGGCGCCTCTTGCGAAGACGAAGTCGCCCTTTGTGCCGGATTGCCCGCCGGTGGCGATGATTTTGGTCCTGCCCGCGTATCGAACACCCACCGGGCCCGCGGAGCCTTCGATCTGGATCGTGCTGTCGTCGATCCGCGAACTGGGACCCGAGTAGGGCCTTCGGACGAGGTCCGCGTAGAAGCTCATGGCCCCGGGAGTCTCGGCGGTAAAGTGCGCGACGACAACACCGTCAACGGCGCTGGCGAAGTACTCTCGGTGGTAGCGTATGCCTTTTAGCGTATATGACACGCGGGCGACGGCTGTCTCAAGGTCCAGTTCTCGAACGTAGTCCTCAAACTCGACGCCACGGTAGTGGTCCTCGAAGACCATCATCAGTTGGGCCAGCGGGACGTAGGGCGGCTGCTCCTTGGGACATGACGTCATCGTCATCCGCACCAGCCGCTGGGCTTCCCTTGGGTTGCCATCGAGCAGCAGCTTTCTCGCCTCGCGGAAGCCTTCCAGTGCGGCCGGGTTGTGGCGGTCATCAGTCTCGCATCGCCACCAGAGCGAATCCACGTTCAGCGACAGGCGGTCGTTGTTCTTGGTGTTGTGATACACGCCGCCGAAGACCATCGCCCCGAGCCGACCGTTGCCGATCGGGTAGGCTTCATTGAATTTCCTTGCCGGTTCGGTGTGCCATATTCGCCGACCGGGCTTGGAGGACTGGCCGTTGCTCATGATTCTCACGTGCTCCTTGCAGAAGGTCCAAGGTCTCAGTTCGCGGGCCTCCCAGCGGCAGAACGCCTGTCGCCGGCGGGCTCGTGAAGCTGAGACCTCGGACCTGATGCTTTACTTGCTGGTATGTCCTGGGCGTCCGTTACGCCAGCGGGGGGAATGCCTGAAGCATTCCCGGTTCGGTCATCATCTTTTCCATGTCGTCCAGTTCCAGCGGGGCACCGGCGGTGAAGTTCTCATAGCCATCTTCAGTGACGACGATCGTATCCTCGCAGCGGATGTAAAGCCGCTCTTCCGGCACTCGCATCTGCGGGTCCACGGCGAAGACCATACCGGGTTCCAGAGGCTTGAAGCGGGGGCTGCCGTCATGCACGCACATGCCCACCGCGTGCGAAAGGTGCCATGGGAAATCGCACATGTTCTCGCACGCTGCCTTGTAGATCGGCTTGGAGAACGTCGATTTCGCGGCCAGGGCTCGCATCGCCTCGGCCGACTCGGCCTGGATGTCCGCGTAAAGGCGACCCGGACGAATGCCGGCAAGCAGGGACTTGTGGTACTCGACGACGAAGCCGTAAAGCTCACGCTGGGCCTGCGAGTAGGTGCCGTTGACCGGCCACATCCTGCCGATGTCGCTGGTGTAATAGTTATAGTCCGGCGCGCAGTCCACGAGAACCAGATCGCCGTCATTGAGCGGGCAATTGTTCATCTGGTAGTGCCCGTGCCAGGCATTGAGCCCGCCGGCGATGATGGCGGGGTAGCTCAGGTCGCGCGCGCCGCCGGCGATGTAGTGATATCGCATGACCGCGTCGAGTTGGTACTCGAACACGCCTGGCTTGGTCGACCGCAGCGCCTCGCAGACGCCGATGGCGGAAAGGTTGCCGGCCCGTCGGCAGAGGGCGATTTCACGCTCGTCCTTGACCAGGCGCAGATCGCTGATGATCGGGGTCAGGTCGCGGAACTCCAAACCCGGGTAGCGGTCGCGAAGCTTATTGATGAACTGGACGTTCCTGTTGAGCTGGCCGTCCCATGGGTCAGCCGTCGCGCCGGCGTGCCACGCCGCCACCGTGCCGTAGGTCATGTTGAAGCCCTGGCTGGGCTTGAATGGCGAGTAGACGACGCTCTCGTTCTGGAGTCGCGGCCCGAGTGCCTCGACGCCCTTGACATCGTCGGCGCCCGTCAACTTGATCGTGTACTCGACGTTGTCGACGCTTGGCACGGCGCCGTCGTGCTCCTTGGCAATCTGCGATTCGCGAGGCAGGTACAAGGTCGTCTTGCGATTCTTGCCGTCCATCACCACATACGCGTGTGCCACCTCGACGCCGGTGAAGTAGTAGAACTCGTTGTACTGCCGGAAGCGTCGCATGGCCTGAGGGTTGGCCGCGCCCTGAATCACAGCGACGGCCTGGTCGCCGATGGCGTCAAAAAGCTTTTCGCGCCGCAGCGCGAGTTCCTCGGCCGGGAAGCAAGACTGACACATTTTTACTCTCCGTTGCAATAATCGTTCACATTGGCCTTAAGCTCGGGATATGAGCTGCCGATCGCGACAGCAAGTCGGATGTCTCTCGGGCTCGCCAGTGCATGAACGGGCATTATATCCGCAGTTCGTGGTGACTTAAAGCCCCATGCCGCGATATACGCGTAGACGTTTCCAGGACAGGTGAGTATTGGCAGCCGGTTTAGAAAGCCTCTTTAGCCCGATGGAAAGGTCACCAAACGATTGCGGAACCGGGCGAGACCATTCAGATCGCGTCGTCTTGCCGCACCGTACTCCTGACGCTACCGACCGACGGGGAGTGTCAGTATCGGCCCAGTGGACTTGACGTCGCCGGCCTGGAGGGCAAACAACTGCATCAGCAAAGAAAACGTTGACTTGGAGGTCAGATCACTATCGTCGATATAGAACCAACTGCCTCGATAGGGGACGGAAACGTACGCGTTGCCGGGAGGTAAGCTGGAAGAGCCGATGCGCATCAGGCCTCCGGTCACCTCCTGCCAGTCGAACCGTTTGCCCTTCTCGTCTCGCGTCACGGTCACTCTTCCGGCCAGTTCATCCTTCTCAGGCGTCACCACGCTTTGGGATAAGTAAAAAAGAATCGAGTTGAGAGAACGAGTGGCGATGGCCAGACGGTCTCTCCCGCCCGCCCCGCGTTCGGTGGTCAATTGGAACCTTCCCTGGCCTGGTTCGAGTTCGAGTAGATTGCAGAGCTGCTTGAATTCATCGGATTCCAGTGCCTTGGGATCCACGCGCATTTCCACAAAGATCTTGTCGCTCCCCTCCGCCATGCTCTGGCCCAGCGAAAGAAGATGTCGACGTTGCAGGGACCGCAGGAGCTTGGTCACCTCGACGAACCGTTGGTACTGCGGCAGGTAATCGGGGGTCGGGCCGGAGGCACTCGGGGCATTTCTGGCATCGTTGATGCTCTGGAGAGAGACCCGGAACACCCTCTCGATAGACCAGCCGGAATGGTAGAGAAGCAGGAGAGTCTCCAGGTTGATCGGGGACATCAACTGGGTTACGAACTGCTCGCCCTGCAATGGAGTATACGTTACCGTTGGGTTCTCCAACACCGAGACCTCCGCGCCGAGGCTATACGCCTTGGCTGCCGACTCAGGAAGCGCGACGCCAACCGACGCGGCGGTATTGAACTCGAAGCTCGTGGAAACGCTGGCGACTTCCAGGAAGTATGGCACATCCCGGTATCTCAGTCGCACCAGATTCAACAGGAGTTGCTCGGCGTTGGTCTGCTGAATAGCGATGTTGTAGTTTGCCCTGCCTGCCCTGACCGACGCCGGACCCGCCACGCCGCAGCCGGCAATCGAAAAGGCCAGTATCACGCCCGCAGTTGTGCCAAGTGTCATGCTTTGCATGATTGTTCTCCTGTCGAATTGTGTGCCTCACGGTGCGCTCGCAAGAGACCTTTGAGGCTATAATTGCGCTCTCGTTAACTCATCTTCCAAGGTACTGATAAAGGATGTCTGTGCTACTGCGGCTCTCTGATTTTCCTGAGAATCGCCCTATTCAGTGGTTCACGAAGAGGGCTATAACAATACGGGACGGTCATCTATTTCTGACGCCCGGCCTTGCCTTTCTTCTTTCTTGGCCGGCCTACGGGTAGCGGACGCAGGCGACGGCCGACGAGTTTCTCCATCTTGCTCATGAACGAATCGCCGCCCAGCGGTCGGCCGCGGTTGGTGGCCAGGCGAAGCCCGGCGAGTTCCTTCTCATCCTGCGGCTGCTGGAGGCACGCAGGCCAGTCCCTGCTGCGAGATTTCTTCGCCCACCAGGCCATGTCCAGCAGGCCGGTCTTGTCGGAGGCCTTGGAGCAATGGGCGGCCGCGCTGGACCACGGGTAGCGCCACGCGCGCCGCACCAGATTCGCACAGACGGGATTTCGCTCGACGTACCGCATCGCCCGCCAGAAGTGCGAAGAGCCCAGCGAGCACGAGTAGAACCGGCTCTGCCACAGGTGCCCGCTCCGGCCGTGCAGCCGATTGACGGCCTGGGCGTAGCGGAAGTTAGTCCGCCCGAAGCCTTTGGCCAGCGACTGCTCGTCGGCCGGGATGGCGATCAGATGGATGTGGTTGCTCATCAGGCAGTACGCCAGCACGTCCAGGCCCCGGGCATCGCACTCTTCCGCCAGGATCCGAAGGTACAGCCGGCGGTCGTCATCGACGAAGAATACATCCTGCTTGTTGTTGCCCCGCTGCACAAGGTGATGAGCGCAACCCGGAATGACAATCCTCG
>CAZMBZ010000159.1:0-11808 GCA_964564285.1 uncultured Planctomycetaceae bacterium
CTCGCGGGCTGGCAAGCGATGAACAACGCCACGGTCCGCTACAATGTCAGTCGATTTCTCACCCCTGGCGACAATGTCGTCGCAATCGCCATCCACCGTTACCGGCGGCACGGCAGGCTGCCTCTGTCGGTCCTCCTGGACCCGCGAGAGGACGTCGAGAACTACCGCCGCAGCTTGGACCTTCGCGACGCCGTCGCGACGAGCAGCTTCAATCGCGACGGGGTAACGTTCACACGGGAGGCCTTCGCCAGCGAGCCGGACCAGGTGATTGTCCTTCGCTTCACAGCCGACCGACCCGGGAGCATTTCCTTCACGGCCGAACTGGACCGCATCGAGCGGTTCGAGACCGTTGCCGACGGTCAAGCCGGGCTGATGATGACGGGCAAGCTCAAGAGCGGCGTTGCGGATGTTGACGGCATGACGTACGCTGCCCGGCTGAGGGCGTTGAATCGCGGTGGCAAGGTCACCATGGCGGCCAGCGCCCTGCGGGTAGAATCCGCCGACGAGATCGTTCTGCTGATCGCTGCGGGGACGAATTACCAAGGCTTCGCCGGTCGCGGTACGGGGGATCCGCTCAAGGCGACAAAGGACGACCTGGACAAGGCAGCCGGGAAAAGCTACGACGATCTCCGCGCCGCCCACGTCACCGAGCATCGCGGATATTTCGACCGCGTCAGCCTAACGCTGGATGATGGCAAGCCCGAGAGCAAGAAGGCCTCCGAACTGCCGACCGACCAGAGACTGGCCCTGCTGACCAAGGGCCAGGCCGACCCGGCACTGGCGGCGCTGTACTTCAACTTCGGGCGATATCTGCTGATCAACAGTTCGCGGCCCGGTACGATGCCCGCCAACCTTCAAGGCATCTGGGCTGAGCGCATTCAGACCGCGTGGAACGGCGACTATCACCTGGACATCAACGTGCAGATGAATTACTGGCCGGCGGAAGTCAGCAACCTCGGCGACTGCCACAGGCCGCTGCTGAAGCTCATCGAATCGCTCCAGAAACCAGGTTCAGCCACCGCCCGGGAATACTACGATGCCAACGGCTGGGTCGCTCACGTAATCACAAACGTATGGGGATTTACCGCCCCGGGCGAGAAGGCCTCCTGGGGCGCCACCGCCAGCGGCTCGGCATGGCTGTGCGAGCATCTCTGGGAACACTACGACTACAGCGGCGACAAGGACTATCTCAAGTGGGCCTACCCAATCATGAAAGGCTCGGCCGAGTTCTACCTGGACATGCTGATTACCGAACCGGAGCATGGATGGCTCGTGACGGCGCCGTCGAACTCGCCGGAGAACGCCTTCAAACTGGCGGACGGCCAGGTTGCCCGGGTCTGCATGGGTCCGACAATAGACATGCAGATTCTGCGTGAGTTGTTCGGCAATTGCGTGCGAGCGGCGGAGGTTCTTGGGATCGATGACGATTTCCGCACGCGCCTCGCCGGCGCCCGGGCCAAGCTGGCTCCCAACCGGGTCGGCAAGCACGGGCAGATCATGGAATGGCTGACCGACTACGAGGAGGTTGAGCTCCATCACCGTCACGTCTCGCCTCTTTATGGACTGCACCCCTACGACGAAATCACACCGGCCAGCACGCCTGAACTGGCCAAGGCAGCCCGGGTAACGCTCGAGCGGCGCGGCGATGCCAGCACCGGCTGGTCGATGGCATGGAAGACGAACTTCTGGGCGAGGCTGGGCGATGGCAACCACGCTCATCGCCTGCTTTCGCTGCTGATAGGCCGAGGCGCCAAGAACATGTTCTGCCTTCACCCGCCGTTCCAGATCGATGGCAATTTCGGCGGCGCTGCCGGCATCGCGGAAATGCTCATGCAGAGCTGCGGCGACACCGTCAGCCTCCTGCCCGCCCTGCCGGACGCCTGGCCAGAGGGCCAGGTGACTGGCCTTCGTGCCCGCGGCGGCTTCGAGGTGGACATCGAATGGTCCGCCGGCAAGGTAACCCGGGCAGTCATCCGCGGAGTCAGCAACGCCAAGTCGACCTGTCGCGTTCGCTGCGGCCAGGTCACGCGTGAACTGCCTCTGGCCAAGGGACATAAGCTCGTGCTGGACGGCACGCTCCAGCCGGTGCGCTGACGGGCTTAGCCACTGGCGGCCTCCGAAACCCGTTCTTTCGCATTTGCGAATAAACCCGCCCGACCCCATTCTGGGAGCGGGCGGGTGCTTTTTTGCACTGCGAGCCAAGGCGGACAGCCCCGTTTGCGAGCCTGATTGGGGGATTTCATGGCTTGATTTTTTGCGGCATTTCCTGTATAATCAGTCCGTAAAGTGAGGTCTTTATGGAAGCGGCGCTGCCGGTTCGGCGCTCGTCAGACAACTCCGTTTAGCCGTGTTTTGCCGCGAACGCTCATTCGCGAACGGACAACGGGTTGTCCAGCCATCGAAGGTATGAGGAGAAGTCCATGACAAAGTTCGTGCTCGTCATCGCCCTGTTCCTGTCTTGCCTGGCTGGTGTCGCCGACGCCGCAGTCGTTCGCATGTTCACCATCCTGGGGGCCATCGACGTCGAGTTGGACTACTCGGCCCCGGTAACGTGCGCCAATTTCCTTCGTTATGTAAACGAAGGTGCTTACGACAACTCCTTCTTCCATCGAAGTATGCCGGGCTTCATCATTCAGGGGGGAGGCTTCGCGGTGGAACATGTGGAGTCCGACTCATACGTGCGTGACATCCCCACGTACGATCCGATCATCAACGAGTACAGCCCGGATCGCTCCAACCTATTCGGGACCATCGCCATGGCCAAGACGGACGTTGGCCCCGACACCGCTACCTCGCAGTGGTTCTTCAATCTGAATGACAACTCGGCAAACCTCGACAATCAGAACGGCGGCTTCACCGTTTTCGGGAACGTCGTCGACGGAGTGGACGTGCTGCTGGCTTTGGAGGCGCTGATTGTGTGGGATGCCACCGGGGGCGATCCCAATTCGCCATTCGGCAACCTGCCGGCGATTGATAGCTTCACGGGCGAAACCTAGCTGACCACTGACGACCTGGCCACGATCGACGCCGTGATGCTGCTGGCCGACGCGGACGGCGACGGTGTGGTGGGCGCGGCAGACTACATCGCACTGAAAACAAACTTCGGAACGGCCTCGGGCGCGACGTGGGAGCAGGGGGATTTCGATGGCGACGGAGACGTGGATTTAGACGACAAGGCTATTCTTGAATTCAGTTACGGCGAGGGCCCGATTGGCACGGCGGCCCCGGCCCCCCCGGGGAATGTTCCCGAGCCCGCCACGCTCTTTGTCATGATGGCCGCAGGCCTTCCTGCTTTGTTGAAGCGCAGGCGACGCCGGAGCTGAAATCCCGAGCTAGCCTAGAATCTGGCACTGGGCTGGGTAGCAATGATCCGCTGGCGGCGGTCGGGCTGAAAGACATTCTCTGGCTCTTCAAGGACTTTCGTGACTGAGTGATCAACAGAGCCTCAAATAGCCAATAGCTCCCTCTTCCAGAACCGTGTTCTTGCACGCGAAGATGTGCCTGTCGACGCCGAATTCAGGGACCATATCTGTGAGCCTGACAAACCGCCCCCTCCGCTCTCGCCGCTCCACAATTACCATAACCGTTCCCCCCGAACGTGCGACGCCCCTTCACGCGATGTCACCACCAACTGGTTTGCTTCTGTTCTGAATCCGTCGTCCGTGCAAAAGACAGCCGCGGTGCCAGGCAAAACCGAATTCAGATTTGTGCTGTCTGAGATGTTCCGGTCTCGCATCCACATCTGCCACGATTACAGCCCGAGACACCTTCAACAATTGCGCAAGGAGGTTTCGTCCACTTGGCATTATCATCGCAGCAGGATTGAACCTCCCAACAGGCGAATACCAGACTTGATCGTTCACGGCGGCCCAGGAGTCGCTCTGCAAGAAACCTCGATCGAGTCGGGCCAGTCGGGGTCTGCCCCGAAGTGACGTCTATCGACGTAGCCTGCTGACAATGAATCGCCGACACAGCAAGCCCGCAGCGCCGAACATCAGCAGAATCGCGGCCCCCGGCTCGGGAATCGTCTGGATTTCGGGGATAAGCTGGCCGTAGTAATCCCGCAAGACTTGCAGGTCGTACCAATCCACGTCGCAATCACCATCGCAGTCGCCGTCGGCCGTGGACATATCGCTGCCCTGGCCGATGTGCGTCTTGAGGGCAATGTAGTCAAGCGCGTCGACGACGCCGTCGTCGTTGGTGTCGGGCTGGACCGGATCGAGAAGGCAGGTCAACACGCCGGTGTTCGGGTCGAGTTCCCAGTCGGCCGGGACTGCAATCGAGGCCGCGGCACCCAGTATCGCGGGCAAGTCGGCCTCGCCGATCGGAGCGAACAGGCTGAAGACATCTGACCTGCCGGGGGTAAAGCCTGGCTCGAACAACACCTCCATCGCGCAGCCGGCCAGGTTCACGGACTCGCCGATCAGGCATAGATCGCTGTTCGGGTCGGCCGAGCCGATCTCGATTTGCACCGTGCCCCCGCCGGCGTTCGCGCGGAACTCGCCAGCCAATTCCGCCCCGCCGGCCAGGTGCAGCGTGCCACCATCCAATACGATCTCGCTGATGTCCGTCAGGTTCAGCGATCCGGCGCACGTCAGTGTCGAACCGGCATTGACGTAGACCTGGCCACCGACACCAGAGTAATCGTAGCCGATCTGGGTCGTCCCCTGCGATGTCCAGTTGCCGCCGCTCAGGTTCACCCTGCCGCTGCTGTCGGAGAAGAACCCGACGTTCACCCTCTCCTGGGAGATCCACGAGGCGTTGGAATCGACGTTGACCACGCCGGCGCCGTAGTGGCCCACGTGGACGTAATCCTGGCTGGTCCACACAGCCTGGTCGTGCAGGTTGACCGTCCCGTTGGCATCGCTGTGGGCGCCGATGTAACACGAGTCGGCCACGCTCCACGTGCCGTCGGTCACAGTGACATTGGCATCGGTCCAGCGGGCGTCACCCAGGCCGACGTGATCCTCAGCAACCCACGCGGAACCGTTGACGTTGATGACGCCCGTCGCGCCGGTCATGTATCCCATGTGGACACGCTTCGGCGTGGTCAGCGTCGCCCCGTTGGTCACGTCCACTCTGCCGGCCCCACTCATTCCCACGTACAACTCCGCGTCACTGCCCCCACCCGAAACAACCCGCCAGTCGCCGTCGGCTGCGTGGGATGGATACACACTGCCACTGGTCACGATATCGAAGGCGCCCGGGGCATCCGGCGCTGCCATGGCGATCAGCACGCCAGCCAGGACAAAAGCGTTGAGCGGTCGCTTTGACATATCAAGCCTCCAAAACAAAAGCCTCGCCCCCAAGCACCCGCTGAGCAGCGGAGAAGAACAGATTCGCCTGATGGATCAGGTCACACGACCGTCATATTCAGCGTGGGTAATTCTATGCCGACCCCGAACAACGACAATCGGATTCTTCTGAAACTGGAATCCGGAGACATGCCTCTTCTCGCCGCCAGCATGGTTGGGATTGCCCGGCATGGCGACATGATTCAGGCGACTGCATCGAGCGCCGTAGCCTGGACAATCCCCGAGGAACGGACTTGCAGCGTACTAGATCCGCATGGCCAATACATGGCCAATGCTAACTAACTGTCCCCAATGGCGTTGACTGGGTCTGTCAGGCGCGCCGCCACCGCCGCCGCAGGGCAGGCAGGCAAGCCAGCACCAGCAGGACCGCGGTCGTCGGCTCGGGCACGGGATTGGTCAGGTTCGCCGAGCCGTCAACGTTCTCCATGTAAATGTCATCCAGCCAGAGCGGGGCCGGACCGCTGCCGCCATCGGAGGCCTTGAGATAGAAATTGACCAGGTCGTTGCCGCTGACGAAGCTGCGGAAATTGAAAACAGTATCCCCTTCGTCATCGTCAAGTTGGTCGCCCGTCGTGGCAGCCTGGCCATCACGGGCGTGCATCCAGACCTGCGTCGTGCCAGAAGCGTTATCCACCAGCGCCCAGAGGTTGTACCAGGTCAGATGAGTCAACTCGTCCAGAGTTTCGTACGTCGAACCATCGTGGATCTCCAGGCGATCCTGGGCGGTTACGCGGCGAAGCTCCGGGCCGAAATCGCTGTATTCGGTGGGAGCCGTCAAGCGCGACATGCCAAGCGAGTAGTTGTGACTCCCATCGAACCGGAAGCGAAGGAACAGCATCCTCGTCTCGCCCGTGGGAATCGTCAAGCCCTTGCGGAGTACGCCGGTATCGACGGTTAACTCCAAAACCTGGTTGTCGCCCTGGCCGGGCAAGGTTACCACTTCGCCGCTCAAGCCGGAGGCAACCCAGCCGTTCTGACCACCGATGCGGTCGAGATCGAGGCCCTCGAAGTCCTCCACGACGAGGAATTCCGCTTGGGCAACCCCTGCCCCCAGACCCACGGCAAGGCCAAGCAACACGAGACATGCGACATTGCCTGTCATGGTTTGGCGAGTCATCATAATATCCGCTCCTGTGTAAGAGTTGACCGCAACGCAACGAAGGCTTTTCTCGGGGGATCAGAGAGGTGCCTGCCAGCAGAAGGAAAACCTGTCCAGGCCGGTTGATCCCTTTCCCCAAGCCTTGTTTACTCAAGTACTCAAGCAAGACCGGATAACAAGCCCCGATCGAAAAAGAGCGGGCAGACCTCCAAAGGCTGGTACATCAAGCGGTGCCTTACCTGCGACTCGTATATTATAGCACGAAATGCAGCGAGGACCACATTTAAGGCTAAATAGGATAACAGAATCCAAGTATCCCTTATGCGTGAATGGGGGACTCCATTGACAACCTGGGATCTGATACGCTGAGGGAAAACGAATGATGCCCTCCAACGCCCCCACATATCAGCCGATTACAACCCTTGCCCCCGAATAACCGCCAAAAGAGCTCTTGAAAACGGCATCCACCCAACCATATGATTAAATGACTGACCAGTCAGTCAGGCCCGTGACATGCTGGTATACTGAAGCAGCCCCACTGTCCGTGGTGCGTGGGCCGGTGAAAGCACAAAAGGGTAAGAGTTTATGAAAACGGAACTTGTAGACAGCAGACGAAAGGACATCCTGGACGCCGCGATGGCGTTGTTCGCTGGTCACGGGTACGCCTCGACGACCATGGACGAGGTAGCCGCGGCGGCAGGAATATCTAAAGGCAGCGTATACAATTACTTCAAAAGCAAGCAGGACCTCTTTACGCAACTTTTCAACCAGGCGGTGCTCAAAAACGAAGAGGAAGTGGACGCCTTGGTCGCCGAGCCGCTGGGAGCCGGCGAAAAGCTCTGCATGATCCTGGATTACTGGTATCAGGGTTTCGCGGCGGATCTCAAGATAGGGCGCCTCACGCTCGAGTTCTGGGCTACCGCCGCCCATGAATCCCACACCGGCATGCTGGCTGAGAACATCCATGCTGCCTACGACCGGTGGATTGCCCAGATCGAGCGCATCATCCGGGAAGGCATCGACAGCGGCGAGGTGAATCCGCGAATCGACCCCCAGACCCACGCGACGCTGTTTCTGGGGCTTATCGACGGGCTGATGCTCCACGCAATCCTTGGCATCGGATCAACGGTAAATGACAAATTCATGGCGTCCATGAAGCAATCCGTTCTCGGCAGCCTGGGCATCCGGCAGATGCCCAATGACGGACAGGAGCAATAAATATGCGGACATGCGTATCCAACGACCGTTCCATCGGGATTCCATCCCAAAAGCGACGCGGCAAGGTGCTGGGCGGGCTGATCGCGGGCCTGCTGATTCTGCTGGCTGGATCGTTCGTGGTGATCGTCGCGGTCATCCCCAAACCCGACGACACTCAACCGCCGCAGAAGGTCCCCGCCGTCAACGTCACCGTCTTGCCGATCGTGCCAATCAAGGACTTCAAGGACACCTTCACAATCCCCGGCTCGGTCGAGCCCAACAGCGTGGTTCACGTGGCGGCCGAGGTGCCGGGACGGATTGAGTACATCACCCCCACGGAGGGCCAGACCGTCGCCGCCGGGGACAAGCTGGCCGAGCTCAATACGGAGCTTCTCCAAGCCTCCTTCGACCAGGCCAAGGCGACCATGGACCTCGACGCACGCGAGCTGCTGCGAGTAAAGGAACTACGGGACCGCGGCGTGGCGACCAACACGGAACTCGACAAGGCCCGTGCCAGGGCCGAGGCGTCCAAGGCAATGTTCAACGCCGCCAAGGCCCAACTGGACCGCGCGGTGATCTACTCGCCCACCTCAGGTCGGCTCAACAAGGTGCTCGTGGAAACCGGCGAGTACGTCGCGCCAGGCGCGGTCCTGGCCGAAATCGTCGAGATCGACCCCGTCCTGGTCGTCGTCGAGGTGCCCGAAAAAGACATGCGATACCTCCGCGTCGGCAAGACCGAAACCATCCTCGCCGACGCCCTGGACTCCAAGGAATTCACAGGCCGAATAAGCTACATCAGCGCCGTCGCCGATGCCGCATCGCGGACGACGCGGGTCGAACTGGTGGTCCCCAACGGCGACGGCGAACTCAAGAGCGGGCAAATCGTCACCGTCCACATGGAACGGCGAACGATTCCCGAGGCGATCAAGATACCCCTCGAAGCCGTAATCTCGCTGGAGACCGGCTACCGAGTCTACGTCGTGGTCGATGGGGTCGCCAAACCCCGCGACGTCAAGCTGGGCATATTCAAGGGACGCGACGTGCGAGTGATTTCAGGTCTCGCCGCCGGGGATAAGCTTATCGTCCGCGGGCACTACTACGTCGGCCCGGACCAGCCGGTGAAGATCATCGGCGAAGGCGACCAGGTCGAGCAGGCCGCGACAAGCCCCGCGACGAGCCAGACCGCCCCGGCCAAACCCGCGAGCGCCGGAGGTAACCGCCAGTGATTATCTCCGACACCGCGATCCGCAACCGCATGAGTGTGTTTGTGCTGATGGTCCTGATCATCGTGGCCGGGGCGTGGTGCTACAGCAGCCTGCCCCTGGAGGCCGCGCCCGATGTCGAGATACCCATCATCGTCGTGAGCACCATCTACGAAGGCGTCAGCCCCGCCGACGTCGAAAGCTCGGTGACCAACAAGATCGAGAAGCAGCTCACCGGCCTCAAAGGCGTCAAGGAGATTCGTTCTTCGAGCGTCGAGGGCATGTCGGTGATCGTCATCGAGTTCCTACCGAACGTCAAAATTGACAACGCCATGCAGTACGTTCGCGACAAGCTCGACCTGGCCAAGCGCGACCTGCCCACCGACATCGAGGAACCGGCGCTGACGGAGATCAACGTCGCCGAGATGCCGATCATGATGGTCAACATCTCCGGTGGCATATCCCCGTGGCGGCTCAAGCTGATCGCCGACGAACTCGAGGACACCATCGAGGAACGCATTCCCGAGGTCCTCGACGTTGACGTGCTCGGCGGACTCGAGCGGGAGATACGCCTGGAAATGTCCGCCGACCGCGTGGCGATGTACCGCCTGAGCGTTCCCGAGTTGATCGGCCTGGTGCCTTCGCAGCACGTGAACATCTCCGCCGGCGGACTGGAGACGCCGGGCATGAAGTTCAACGTCCGTGTGCCGGGCGAGGTCCAGACCCCTGGCGACATTGATGGATTCATGCTGACCACGAGAAACGGCAAACCCATCTACCTGACGGACGTCGCCGAGGTCCGCGACTCGTTCAAGGACCGCACGACCTACTCGCGCCTAAACAGCGCCGAGAGCATCACCGTCAGCATTCAAAAACGCATCGGCGCAAACATCGTCCACATCGTCGACAAGGTCAACGCCATCCTCGTCGAGGCCCGTAAGCAGGCCCCCAACGGCGTCATCTTCGAGGTCACGTTCGATGAGTCCGAACAGATCAGAATGGTGAACGCGGACCTGGAGAACAACATCCTCACCGGCCTGATCCTCGTGGTGGTCGTACTCGTGTTGTTCATGGGCATCCGCAGCAGCCTGATAGTCGCACTGGCGATACCGCTGAGCATGCTCATGAGCTTCGCTGTCATCATGGTGCTCGGCTACACGCTGAACATGATCGTCCTGTTCGGCCTGATCCTGGCGCTTGGTATGCTGGTGGACAACGCCATCGTCATCGTCGAGAACATCTACCGCCACATCAGCCTGGGCCGAACCAAGGTCCGGGCCGCAATGAAGGGCGCCAGCGAAGTAGCCTGGCCAGTCATCAGCTCAACCGCGACGACACTGGCAGCGTTCTCTCCGCTGCTGTTCTGGCCGGGCATCATGGGCGACTTCATGAAGTACCTGCCCATCACGCTGATAATCACGCTGTCCAGCAGCCTGCTTGTGGCGATGGTGATAAGCCCGACGCTCTGCTCGGTAATCGCCGGCGGCAAGCGAATCTCCCGCGAGGCAGGAAAGCATCATCCGATAATCGCGGTCTATCGCCGCGTTCTCGAGTTCTCGCTGACCCACTGGTACGCAACGCTGACAACGACGGTGCTGATGCTGGTCGGCTTGGTCATCACGTACGCCAAATGGGGCAACGGCATCGAGTTGTTCCCCGAGATCGAGCCCAGGTACGGCGTGATCAACATCCGCAGCCCGCAGGGAACGAGCATCGAGGAATCCAACCATCTGGCAAAAATCATCGAACGCAGGGTCGCCCCCTACCGGAAGGAGCTGAAGTACCTCGTCAGCAACGTCGGCTCGTCCGGCTCGTCCAACCCAATGAGTACCGATACCGGCGGGCCTCACATCGCAAACCTTACGCTGGTGTTCCCCGAATTCGAGGAACGCAAACTGGCAGGCCAAAACTCGCCCGAGACGCTCAAGAAAATCCGCGAAGACCTGACCGACATCGCCGGCGCGGAGATAAAGGTCGAAAAGCAGGAGGAAGGCCCTCCAACCGGCGTGCCAGTGACGGTCCGGTTCATCGGCAAGGACTACGCCAAGCTCCAGCAGGCAAGCGAGGCCGCCCGACTGGCCATCGCAAACGTGCCCGGAATGGTCAACCTCCGCAGCGACTGGGTGGCGACCAGGCCGGAACTGGCCTTCAAAATCAACCGCCGACGCGCCACGCTCATGGGCGTCAACGCCGCGGTTATCGGCAACTTCCTCAAGACCGCACTGTTCGGGAGAGAGGTCGGCATCTACCGACAGTTGACCGAGGAGTACGATATCACCCTTCGCCTGCCGCTGGGCCAGCGGGATAAGATCGAGGAACTGCTTCGACTGAATGTGCCCGGCGCCAACGGCACGCCCGTTCCGCTCAGCAGTATCGGCGAGTTCGAATACACCGGCGGGATGGGCACCATCCGCCACGTCGACGCCAAGCCCGTGATCACCCTCACCGCCGACGCCGAGGGCCGCCAGGGCGACGAGGTGCTCAAGGACGTCCAGAAGCGACTGGCCAGGCTCAAGGTGCCCCAAGGCGTGGAAGTCCGATACGCCGGCGAGAAGGAAGAACAGGACAAGGCCCAGGCCTTCCTGCTCAAGGCGTTCCTGGTGGCCCTCGGGCTGATCGTCATCATCCTGGTCATGCAGTTCAACACGCTCTCGGCCCCGCTGATAATCATGACAACCATCGTGCTGAGCCTCACCGGGGTTCTGGCGGGCCTGCTCATCTGCGGTATGCCGTTCGGCATTGTCATGACTGGCGTCGGCGTAATCAGCCTCGCCGGCGTGGTGGTCAACAACGCGATCGTCCTGCTGGACTACACTCGCATGCTCCAGCGGAAAGGCATGGATGTCATCGAGGCCGCCATCGAGGCTGGTGCCACCCGACTCCGCCCAGTGTTGCTGACAGCCACGACAACTATACTGGGCCTCGTGCCTATGGCGGTGGGTGTAAGCTTCGACTTCGCGAAGTTCCGCATAGCCTGGTTCAGCGAGTCCAGCCA
>CAZMBZ010000160.1:0-11450 GCA_964564285.1 uncultured Planctomycetaceae bacterium
GGGATATTCTGCTGCTGGTGCTCCGCTGTCTCGCGGTCCTGCTGCTTGCATTGGCTGTCTCGAAACCGGCCATGGAGGTAGTGGGGGGCACGGTTTCGCGGGTCGGCGAACGTCGCGCGGGTGTCATCGTTGCGCTGGATGCGTCTTACAGCATGCAACACAGCGACGGCGCCGCCACGCGATTTGAGCGGGCGGTCAAAATGATCGACATAATCAGTGAGCGGATTACCCCCGGTGATCCGGTCTGCCTGGTCCTGCTTGGGGGCAAACACAGGGTTGTTTTGCGGAATATGGCGTTTACCCCTGAACGGTTCAGGGCGATTCTGCACGCCCAGCAGCCGGTGCCTGAGGCTTTGGATCTGGACAGCGTTCCGCGGCGGCTGAAGGAGTTGGCGGCGGGTATGGATGCACCGCAGAAAGAAATCTATATCGTCACAGACATGCAGGAGCAGGACTGGAAGAGTCGTTCCTCATGGTTGCGTGACTCATTCAAAGGCCTTGCCGAGAGCGCCAGTATATTCATTGTTCCGGTGCAGGGGGGCGCCGATAATCTGGCGATAACGAGTCTGGATCTTGTGTCCGGCGTGCTTCGCAAAGGCACAATTGCACGGTATCGTGCTACCGTTCGTAACTGCGGTGCGAGTTCCGTTTCGAACGTCAGGGTCAACGGCCTGGTCAACAAAATCAACGTTGACAGTAAGACGATTCCCGTCATTCCGGCGGGAGCTTCAGAGACGGTCTCGCTGTTTGCTCCGTTCAACGATCCCGGACCGGCGCGTATTACGGCTGAGCTTGAAACAGACGCGCTGCCAGTGGATGATTCTCGCCGGGCCGTAGCGGTTATTCGGGATCGGGTATCCGTTCTGTCTGTGGAGGGATCGTGGGGCAGCGCGGGCAATTCAGGTGGGTTCATCGCTGCCGCTCTTCGCGCACGCGGCAATGGTGGGGGCAAAGAAGACTTTACCGTGCGGTCGGTGCCATGGGTTTCTCTACCCGCTGAAGACCTGAATCGCTTTGACGTGGTGATCCTTGCCGATGTTCCCGATATCACGCCGGACCAGGCGAGTCGGTTCGAGGACTATGTCCGAGCAGGTAATGGCCTGATCTGGTTCGCCGGCGACAACGTGAAGGCTGCGGCATGGAACGAGCGATCGGCGCGTGAGGGAAGAACTCCATTGCTCCCCGCCGTGATCGAGCAGACGGTCAATACGAGTGATGCGATGGGCGTTGGAAGACCGCTGGACCCGATGATGCCCGATCATTCCGTGTGCCGTCCTTTGCTGTCCCTGCCGGCAGATTTGCTCAGTGAAACACGTTTTCTGAAACTGTTGCAGATACAACCCCCCGCCTCCAGCTTCGCGGTGTTGTCACTTGCCGGCAGTGGGGAACCCGTACTTATTGAACACTCCATCGGGCGCGGACATGTGTTCATGTTCACCACCTCCGCGGAGCCCACCTGGAACAACATGGCGATAACGCCGGTCTTCCCCATGCTCCTGCAACAGATGGTGACCTATCTGACCGGTCGAGAATTCGAGACGCCGCGGACGGTCGGCGAATCGCTGTCGTTGTCTTATGTGGATCAGCCGGAGGCAAGCGATGCCGTGTTTGATACACCATCGGGCCAAACTATCACCGTCCCCGTCAGCGAACATCGCAAACAGTACGTGGCCATGCTTGAGCACGCCCGTGAAGCTGGTTTCTACCTGGCCCGTGTGAGTGTGCAGGCACCCGGCATGCCTGTTGCTGTCAATGTGGACGCCAGGGAGTCGAATGTTAAATGCCTGCCCCCGGCCGAGTCGGTGAGGATGTTTGAGGGAACAGGCATCATGGTAGTTCCTTCAGAAGAGGAACTGCTTGACGCCATCGATCGGACGCGCACGGGAGTGTCGTTCTGGCGTTTCTTCATGATTGCCGGCCTGGTGATCCTTGTCGCCGAGAGCTTGTTTGCGGGTCGCTTGCTCAAGAACCCGTCTCCCGCACACGAACGTGCGCCTTCGCCGGCGCACACGGAGGACGTTTAGATGATGGGCTGGTTTTTCAATGGCATTCAGATCGAACACCTCTTGTGGGCTCGCCCGATGTCGGCGGCAGCCATGCTGGCGGCTTTTGCCGCCGTGGTGGCCCTGACCGTATACCTTTACCGCCGCCCGCGGGGGCTTCCGACTTGGGTTCGCATCGTTCTGGCGGTTTCCAGGCTGGTCGTTCTGTGCCTGGTCGTAGCAGCCCTGTTTGAGCCTACCGCGGCCGTCATGCAGACCCGCACCCAGAAGCGCCGTTTGGCGGTCCTGATCGACGCATCTCAAAGCATGTCCGTAAGGGACCAGCGCATGCGGTCGGAGGATGTTGTCGAAGCGGCGACCGCGCTTGGGGTTCTCCCGTTTTCGGCGACAACCGATATGGAACGTGCCTCCATGGCGCTCGGAGTGAAGCAGCGTCAGGCCATTGCCTCCGCCTCGCGGCTTGACTTGGCCAGGGGTGTGCTATCAAAGTCGGCGCGCCCGATGTTCGAGTCGATTGGCAAAGATCTCGACGTCAGCTACTATGCGTTCGGCAAGACGCCTCACATGATTAGTGACGGCCAGAGCGGGGCCGCGGATTCCCTGGCTGCGTTGAAGGCCGTCGAGTCTGGAACATCCATATCGGAGTCACTCGAGGTTGTGGCCAACGCCGACCGCGATGCACCCCTGGCCGGTATTGTGCTGCTGTCCGATGGACTTGACACCTCTTCGCGTCGGTCCGAAGCCGTGGCTTATGACCTGGGCACACACGGCATTCCAGTCTATACCGTGCCTGTGGGTATTGCCGATCCCGACGACGTCGCCATCCGCAATATCATCATGCAGGAGGTCGCCTTTTCCGGTGACACGGTTCCGATTCGTGTTCAGGTGCGATCGAAGGGCTATGAGAAACGGACGGCCGAGTTAAGGGTGCTCCTCAATGGCAGAGGCGTGGCCCAGCGAAGTATCTCTCTCAAGGGCGGCTTGCAGTTCGAGGATATTTCTTTCAATGTCGACGTGTATGAAAAGGGCGTGGCTGATGTCGAGGTATCCATAGAACCTTTCGGCGACGAGGCTGTGGCGGATAACAACCGGGTCCAGCGCAGCGTCCGGGTCGTGAACGAAAAGATTAACGTGCTCTGCATGGAAGGCAGTCCGCGATGGGAGTACCGCTACCTTCGCGCTATGTTGAAGCGAGACCCACGCATTAACGCCACCTTCATCGCGACCTGTTCCCGGCCCGAGATGGCCAGGAATTCATCCGAATACATTTCCAGCTTTCCAGAGACGCGTGAAGAGGCTTTCAAGTATGACCTGGTTATCCTCGGCGATGTGGATGCCGCCTTCTTTACTGCCGAGGCATTCCTTCGGTTGGAAGAACTTGTCAAGGAGCGCGGTGGGTCGCTGCTGATGCTTTGCGGCTCGCGGTTTGCGCCCGTCAGCTATGTCGGCACACCGGTGGAGCGCATGCTTCCGGTACGGTTCGATCCCGACGGTTCATGGAAGGAAGTGGATGACAGCGTGTATCCCGTGCTGACGGCCGAGGGCAGGAGCAGCTTGGTCATGACGCTGGAAACGGACCCGGAAAAAAACGACAGCGTATGGAGCCGCGTTTCTCCGCTTGATCGAGTCCCGCCGCTTCTCAAACCGAGGTCGGGCGCGACGGTGCTTGCCGAACTCTCCGACTCTCGCTCTCGTGTCGACCGTTACCCCCTTGTGAGCTGGCAGCGTTACGGAACCGGCAAATGCATGCTTATGGGAACAGACCGGCTGTGGCTGCTTCGCTTCAAAACGGGCGACAAGTATCACTGGCGAGTCTGGTCGCAGTGCATCCAGTTCCTGACTTTATCACGGCTTATGGGTGAGCATAAGAGAATCCGCCTGGAAACAGACCGGGCCACATACCCGATCGGCGACCAGGCGCTGCTGTATGCCCATGTGCTCGACGATCATTTTGAACCGATAACCCAGCCTGGTTTTGATGTTACCGTGAGTGCGATGGACGACTCGGGTAAGGAACCTCAACGTGTCAGCCTTCGGCCCGATCTGGCGCATCCCGGACTTTACGAAGGTTACTTCTCGCCGCCACGCCCGGGCCGCTACCGGATGGAGGCAAACTCCGCTGACCGTTCGCTTTCCAATGCGACCGAGTTCCAGGTGGCAGACATCAAACCAGAAATGGCCAACACGGATATGCAGATCGATCGCCTGCGGAAGATTTCGGATCTCTCGGGCGGACAGTGCATCAGCATCAGGCAGATTCAAGACCTGGCGCCTTTATTGAACCGCAAACCCTACACGACCACCGTCCATACGGAATTCTCCCTGTGGGACAACGGGCTGGTCGTCTTCCTGCTTGTTGCCTTAACTGGTTTTGAATGGATTGCGCGAAGGAGATACGACCTGCCGTGACAAATATACGCCAACAAGAGAACCTGTATTCGCGCGTCAGGGCTGTGTGGCGTCGCGGACAGTTGCTGCACGTCACCGCAGGCATGCTGGCGATCTGTCGCTGGGGACTACTGCTATTTGTGGCCGGCGTGGCACTTGACTGGATGATGGGCCTTCCCGCGCCTGTACGCGTCGCGATCCTCGTGACCTTACTAGGCGTTTCGGTGTACAAGGCCTGGCGCTGTGGGTGGCGGCATGCCCGCGCTTTCAACGCCGCGCACACGGCGCTGCGGATTGAAGAACATCTGGGCGGTTTTGAAAGCTTGCTGGTTAGCGCCGTTCAACTCCGGGACACAGAACTGTCCCCCGGGACATCTGAATCCCTGCGAGACTTAACCTGTCGCCGGGCCGAGGAAGCCGCCGCGCCGCTCAGGCCGGAGGATGTCGTTGGTTTTCATGGGCTCCGTCGCCCGGTGACGGTCGCGATCATCCTTATCGCGATCATCGGCGCCTTTGCCGTCGTGAACGGTTCGTTTCTTGCCGTCGGCGTGGCGCGAATCTTTGCGCCCTGGCTGGATGTCAGTTATCCCACGCGCACGCAACTGGATCTGGGCAAGGCCGATATGATTGTGAAGGAAGGTGACCTGGTCCGGATCCAGGCACGTGTTTTGGGCATCGTTCCAAGTCGGGCAAAACTCGCCCTGCGAACCGGCACGGGAAGGCCGCGTAAACACGCACTTGCCATCACGAATCGCGTTTGTGAATACAAAATCGAATCCGCCTTCAGGGGATTTGAGTATCGCATCAGTGCCGGTGACGCGCGGAGCCCTTGGCATTCCGTACAGGTGATCTCGTCTCCCCGTATCGAGCGTGCAGATGTCAGCCTCGAATTTCCGCCTTATACGGATCATCCCGCCGAAACCGTCGAAGCGCTGACGCTCACCGTGCCAGAAGGGACCCGCATCAAGTGGCGACTCACCCTCGACCGCGCGGTCAGCAGGGCGGTTTTCAATCCTGCCGGAGAGGAATCGCTGCCGCTCGAAGTCAGTCCGGACGGACGCATCGTGACGATGCAGCGGGTCGCCACTGAATCGCGGGCATACAGCTTCTCGTGGGTGGACAGAGAGCACGGCTTTGCCTTCACGAGTCCCCGTCACCACCTGCAGGTGGCACCGGATCAGCCACCGCATGTTGAGATTACATCACCCAAGATTAACCTTTATGCGACCCTAGGCCGCAAACTCGATCTGGCCTTTCGCGGCAGAGACGACCACGGTATTGGTGAGTCGGTTGTCGCGTATCGCGTCAACAAGACCAAAGAAGAGAACGTTCGGGTTCCGGGGCCGATACTCAGCGACGGCGCCGAGCAACGGGTCGACTGGGATTACCGGTCTGTCCTGACCGATCTCGCTGTCGGCGATACCGTCTCGTTCGCCGTTGAACTGACCGATCGGTATCCGGGTCCGAAAGGGCCGCATCGCGCACGCTCCATGGCGCGACGCGTATCGTTCTTGTCCAGGGAGGACTACCTTGAGCATATCGCCAAGCAGAAGCGTCGTCTGCTTTTGCAGCTTCGGGCCATCTACCGGGAGGAGCGTAAGGTGCATGATGTCGCCAGGCGCCTCGATCCATCCGATGCGGTCTTCATCCAGACGTGCCAGCTCGAGGCGGTTCGCCAGGACCTGATGCGGGAACGCCTGGGCGCACTGACGGGGCGGATGCGAGATTTGATCGAAGACCTGGCTGCGAACAACATCCCAAACGAAACGCACAGCGCAATGCTGGTTCGTCTGTGCTCAGATATGCAGACAATCGCAGACGAGCATGTCGGTGGAGCGGCGTCCAGCTTCAGGGCACTTGCCGCGGCTTCCGGGAATGGGGCATCGGCTTGCGATGCTGATCCTGCGGCAGCGGTGCATATGGTCAACACCGCCGCGCGTGAACTCGGATGCTTGGTGCTGCAGCTTGGCTATAGAGACGCCGCGGAAGTGATGGCGCGTGAACTACATGCGACGGCACAGACTCAAGCATCCTTGCGGCAGAAAACCGTCATGCCGTCAGGGGCGGCCGGCGATGGGGCCGAGACCCTCTCGAGGGAACAGGAGCGGCTCGCGCAGTGGCTGATCCGCCTGCTTGCCGCGACGCCTCGGGAGAAAGAGAGCAACATCAAGGACGCGCTGCTGGCGTTCAACCTGTCGCGCCTTGCAAAGAGATTGGTCAGCACTGGCACCGACGCCAAGATGCGCGAAGCCGTCTCCCTAATCGGCAACGGCGGTGCCGCCGATGTGGCACGCCTGCAAGCGGAGGTGATCCAGGCGTTGCTTCATGCCGAGTTCCGGCTACGGGTCGGATCGGAATACCAGGCGCTGCGGCAGGCCCGCGAGCTTTTCATTGCGGAGGCGATCGGCCAGAAGGCGCTTCGTGTTGAGTTGGCCGCTCTGACTGCTGATAAGTTCCGTAACCGCCGATCCGAGTTCGGCCGGACCCAGGTCGCGCTCCACCGGAATCTCCAGTTGCTGCTGATGCCGTCGGTTCCCGCTTCTCGCCCGCGTTTGTTCGATACCGCCTTACCCTCGCCGCCGCCGGTCAATGACTTGCTGGCCGCCGCCGAAGGCGCCATGAAGAAAGCCACCGCCCATATCGAGGCGGGGGATCAGGACGCGGCCGCAATCCAGCAAGACCGTGCGGAGAAATCCTTCGAAGCTCTGGCGGGGATCGTACGCGAACGCATCGAGGCGTTGACGGAGAGGGTGCGAGTGGACGGCCTTATCCTAAGAGGCACTAAACAGACGCTGAAAATTGACATGCTTGAGGAGCGACTGCTCGGTTTGCTCGAGAAGACCGAAGACGCGGCCGCCGATCGTGCCGGTTCCGTTTATCTGGGCAAGTTGGGACAGGCGCTGGCCGATGACGCGGAAAAATTCCGAATGGCCACCGTTGAGGCGAACAAAGCCCAGGCAACATCCGGCGAAGGCGATCATCCGCTTTGCGCCTACCTCGGCCGGTTTGTTGATCATCTGACCGACGCCGTGGCTTTGCTCAAGGGTGGTCGGCCTGATCAGGCGATTCCTCACCAGGAGGCGGCTCTCGATGCACTGGAAGAGGCCGGTCACGTGATTGCTGAACAGGCGGGTATTCATTCTGCATTTGTCGGTGTGTTGGGGGACACGCAGGCCGCCCTGGCTCCCAGCCCGCAACTGGTTGACATCGAATCCGAGCAGCGCGACATGATGGCGGCAACCAAAAAGGCCAAACCGGCTGAGCTGCCCGGCCTGGTCATTCCCCAGAAGAACCTGGTCCATGCCGTGGATGCCGTGCTGGAGTCCCTGGACGTGCTGGCCCACAAGATTGAGTCCGGTACGGTAATGCTGTTTGCCAAGAGCGACATGGACTCCGCCGGAATTGCCCTGCAGGCCAATGATATCGAGGAAGCGGTGGATGCGCAATCCTATGTCGCTGAAACGCTGCAAGAGCTTCGGGCAAAGATTGACGCGGTCACACCACAGTATCGTTATGTCCTCGAGGTGACTGAGTTCTTGCACGAAATAGTGCCCGAAAGCGCCGCGATACGAACGGGGCTGCGGCAACTGCGAAAGCAGTTGGCGGCGAAGCCGGATGCTGACGCTCTACGCGAGTTGGTTCGGCAGCAGGGCGATCTGAAGGCGAAAGCCCAGCGATTTGGCAGTGAACTGCGGAAATTGACGGGAGAGCAACGATTTGCCGAGGCCGGGGGCAGGATGGCCGAAGCGATCGGGCAACTGGAAGCCGGCGATAAGGCCGCGGTCCAACCCCAAATGGAACAGGCGATGAAGACGCTCATGGCCGATACGGCTGACCTTCAGACACTGATGGAGAACCTGGCTTACCTCATGGCCCCTCCACCTGACTTTGCCGCCAACGTGGAGCCCACGCCCGAGGTCAAGCTGATCGTGGATGTGTTGACTCTGGCGGCGCAACAGAAGGATTTGTACAGGAAGACAGAAACCGCCACGGCCGAACACATGGCAGGCTTCGCGAAGGAACAGCGCCAACTCGAAAAGCGGTGCGCGGCATTGATACCGGCTTCCAAGTCGCACCCGAACCTTGTGGCTGCGAAGCGGCACCTATCAGAGGCTGCCCGGAAGCTTGAGGCCTCCTCTCGCACCGAGGCGGTCTCCAGTCAGCAACAGGCAGGCGAGGTCCTGCGATACTTCATTCTGGAGTACGTGCGGAAGTACGTCGAGATCCCGCCCCCGGCCCCGCCGGAGGATTCTTCGTCTCCAGAGGTGGATCCGGGTGAAGATGACGAGATGACCCTCTTCATGCCGGGCGCGGTCATCGGAAAGGCGCCAAAGGGCGGGCGCCAGGAATGGGAAGTGCTGGGACGCCGCGATCGGGCCGCCCTGAACGAGAATTTCGCCAGGGAACTGCCCCTCGAATACCGGGCAATCCTCAAGGACTACTACGAAAGGTTGGCCAAATGAGGACGTGCTATTACAGAACGGGCGCGGCAGTAGTGTTGATGATCGCTTGTATCTGGACATCTTCAGCCGCCGCGCAAAGCCCTGTCGGGAAGAAAACCGGATCGGGTACCGCTTCGCCGGTGGTTGGCAGGCGGGCGCCCGATCCCAAGCAAGCGGAAACTGATGATGACGCGCCGGAGTTGACCCCAAAGGCCTCCCAAGCCATTGAAAAGGGACTCAAGTACCTGCTTTCAACACAGAACAAGGACGGTTCCTGGGATAGCGACGGAAAAGGCACGAGGGCTGTTGGCATCACGTCTCTGGGTTTGATGGCGTTCATGGCCAAGGCTCATTTCCCCGGCTCGGGGCCTTACGGCAAACAGTTGGATCGGGCCAAGGACTTCCTTCTAAAGGCGGCGAAAAATGGGGCTGACGGGTATCTGGGTTCGGTGATGTACGAGCACGGCCTGGCCACGCTCGCCCTGTCTGAGATGTGGGGTATGACCCGGAACCCAAAGGATGACGAGGCGATCCAAAAGGCGCTCGAAGCGGCGGTGAAGGTGATTCTGCGTTCGCAAAATGTAGGTGGTGGGTGGCGGTATCAGCCGACCCCGGACTGCGGCCAGGATACCTCGGTAACGGTGATGGTGTTCGTTGCGCTGGCTTCGGCACGCCAGGCGGGCATCATGGTCCCGAACGAGACCATAAAGAAAGTTGGTATTTATCTTAAGGGAGCGTGGAATGTCCAGACCGGCGGCTTCACCTACGCGTCCCATGGGCATAAAGGCGTGACGACTGCCTGCACAGCCGGCGGAACGTATGCGGCTCAGCTCGCGGGGCAGCGTGACGCCGAAATGGTTTCAGCCGCGTTGCGTTGGCTCGAGAAGCAGACGCCGGGAATTTTCGGCAACGCCCATTACTACTATTATACCCACTACTATGCCATTCAGGCCATGGTGCAGGCCAGCGATGAGCAATATGCCAAGTGGTATCCGCAGATTCGGGATGCCCTGATCAGCAAACAGAACTCCAACGGTTGCTGGAATAAGGGCGCGCGGGGTGGGGCGGGCTACGCGACCCCCATGGCCATCATCACCCTTGCGACCCCGCACCGATACATACCGATCTACCAAAGGTAGACGGACCGATGCGAGAACAACGCGATGACAAGACAACTGAGAGAATACCATTTCCGTGTTGCGTTCCTCGTCGTATTACTGATGTCCGTTTACGCTTGCTGGGCCCAGCCGCAAGGAATGCCATCGCCGTCTGATGCGCGTGTCGACATACCCGAAAGCAAGATCGCGGCGCTTGAGGCGGAGCTTCCCAAGAGAGACAAGAGAGCCTCGTCGGCGAGGCAACGCAGAGCCTGCAAGAGTCTTGTCCGCCGGGCGGAAGGACTGCTCGAAGCCTTTCCTGACGCACCCAATTGCTATCGGGTGTTGGGTGTCATGCTCAAGACCCAGAAGCTTCTGCTGACACTGGAGACATCCGACCGGAATCGCGCCACACTGTTCGATATCTGCACCAGACTGGTTGAAGCTCCCGATGAGTACGCCGAAATTCGCTTGGAGGCGGAACTGCTGCTTTCCGAGAGAGACCTCGCAGCAAAAGCTGCGACGTTGCAGGAGCGTGCAGGGACGCTTGCGGCGATTGTCGAGCGATACCGCGGCACACCGGCCGAAGCGAAGTGCCTGATGATGGCTGCAATGATCGCGCCGAAACTCGATGATGCCGACTTGGAAAGAGCGATCCGCAAGGCCATGGACGATCGCTTCGCGGGCGATCTGGATGTTATCGAGTTCCGTAGAAGACATCTCGGAGCCAATCGTCTGGACGTGTTGTTTGCCGGAACATACAAGCGAGCCGACGGCGTTGAGTTGCGTTTTCCGGCTGATCTGATGGGGCGGCTGAGCGTCATGGTTTTCTGGTCGCGGAAGACGCCGGGCTTCGAGCAGTACCTCCAGGGCATCAAGCAGCAGCAGATTCTGCATCCGGGCCGGTTTGAAGTCTTCAGCTTCAATCTTGACGAACTGCCTGACTCCGGGGCCGGGACGCTACGGGCTCTTGAGTTGGATTGGACGGTTATGCGACTGCCTGGGGGCAAGAAGAGCCGAGTGTTCGGCGCCTATGCACGAAGAGACCCGGTTGGCATTCTCGTGAACTCCTATGGGCACGCTCTGCTGGTGCCGACGATATTGCATGCTGTGGACCAGGCCAAACTCGGTGTACGGGGCGTGCCTTCACCGATCCTGACGCTATCGCGACGTCTTGACGACGCACGCTATCTCTCGCAATTGCAGTCGCTGTTGATCGGAGACGTTCTCGTAACAGAGCCAGACGGCGCCCTGGACCCCGCCTTGCCCCCTGAGCTGAAAATGCTTTCGATAACGCCGGGCAAAGGTGCCGACGCGAAGCTGGCGCGCTCGGCAGGGTCGGTGCCGGCCCAGACGCTTCGAGACATCCAGGAGTGTTTTGCGGCGCCTCCGTTTCGTTATCGACTTACTACTGCCGAGGCTTTGGCGAACTACCGAAAGGGGGCGACGTTGTGCCGGGCGGCGCTCAAGCAACACTCCACTGCCCCGGATCTCTGGATTGTGCGAAACCGCGAGATCAT
>CAZMBZ010000161.1:0-11412 GCA_964564285.1 uncultured Planctomycetaceae bacterium
CCATAACAGGATAAACGTGGTCAGCATCGCCCAGCGAACGCGACTTCGGACCTTATCGCAAGGCGCCTTCATGAGCAGGCAGCCACAGCTCGCGGTGGAACGATGGTCGGTGCCATCGCGGCGCTGGGGGCGTCCGGATGGGCTTTGACGATTGCCTGCGACGTGTGCGGCGGAACGATGGTCGGTGCCATCGCTGCGTTGGGAGCGTCGGGTTGGGGTTGGGCTTTGACGATCGCCAACGATGTTCGCCCCGGCCAGGAACCGACTGGCAAGACTGGCACCGGCGCGGCCGCGTTATACTCGGCCGGGGCGACGGGTCGCGATGCGGCACGCCTGGTCCGTCGCGTTTTCACTCGCCGTGGCGGAAACAACTGGGGGTAAACCTCTGCAAACTCATCGGCCAGCGCATTGTAGTCAGCCGCCCCATTGCTCGAAGAGTCGTACTGGAAGATCGTCTTGCCGTGCGACGGGCACTCGGCGAGTTTGACGTTCCTCCGGATTACGCCGTCAAATATGTGTGCATCCGCCCAGGCGCACTGTTGACCGCGAGTGGCCTCGAAGAATCCCGACAGATCGGAGACGACCTCGGCGGCCAGGCGCGTTGCGGTTTCGTAGAGACACAGTATTACGCCGCCAACCTTGAGGCCTGGGTTGATGCGTTGCTGAACGAGTCCGACGGTCTCGAGCAGTTTGCCCAGCCCCTGGAGTGCCAGGAAGTGCGGCTGGAGCGGAATGAACACCTCGTTCGACGCTGCCAGGGCGTTAAGCGTCAGCAGCCCCAGGCTCGGCGGGCAGTCAATCATGACGAGTTGGAACGGTCTTGGTTGGGCGTGCATGCTATCGCGAAGGATTTGCTCGCGTCCAACGGTAGCGGCCAGTTCGACCTCGGCGGCAGCAAGGTCGATGACCGAAGGCACGACGGTAAGGTGGTCCTCTACCTTGATGCACGCCTCGCCGAACTTGTTTCGTCCGGCCAGGATATCATAGACGGTGGGCGTTTGCGGGGTGGGCTCGACGTTGAAGTGCAGCGTAAGGTGCGCCTGTGGATCCAGGTCCACCAGGCAGACATCGCAACCTCGCGCGGCAATTGCCGCACCAAGGTTCGCCACGGTCGTCGTCTTTCCGACACCGCCCTTCTGATTGATGACAGCGATGGTATACACGAAAGGCATTATAGAGTGGGCAGGGCCTGGGGCAAGTGCGCAAAAAAACAGCGACGGGTACCGCCGTGGCGTGGTACCCGCCGCGAACGTCTTACTGATTCCCCGCCAAGGCGGAGAGGTCCGCCGGTTTCCCGGTGGAGAGGTGAATCATTTCCTTTTGGCTGTCCTCTTGGCCTTCTTCTTGACGGCCTTCTTGACGACCTTCTTGGCGGCCTTCTTGGCTACCTTCTTCTTGGCGACCTTCTTGACGGCCTTCTTCACCGCCTTCTTGGCCACCTTCTTCTTCGCGACCTTCTTGACGACCTTCTTGGCGGCCTTCTTCTTTGCGACCTTCTTGACAGCCTTCTTGACGACCTTCTTCGCGACCTTCTTCGCGACCTTCTTCTTCGCGACCTTCTTCGCCGTCTTCTTCGCTACCTTCTTCGTTGCCTTCTTTGCTGCTTTCTTTGCTGCTTTCTTTGCCATTCGATATCACCTCCTTCCATGGAGTTGGCACAAGGAAACACGAAAACAAACATTACTGATTTGTACTCTTAAT
Organism: uncultured Planctomycetaceae bacterium; assembly: GCA_964564285.1. Classification (GTDB taxonomy): domain Bacteria; phylum Planctomycetota; class Phycisphaerae; order SM23-33; family SM23-33; genus JAUWQU01. The sequence continues at coordinate 1,702 of CAZMBZ010000161.1, forward strand.
TGACTTGTTCGTGCAATAACAACCGATAGTTTTCTCGTCACTTTTATCATCGTAAGTTGAGTTATTCTTTACGCTAGCGCAACACCTTACGCACAAGCGGCGCGACACTGCGTAGTGAATCCGAGCCAGACTACCATGTTCGTTTATCCGCACATGTACATGTACAGGTTGGTTTGGCAACCCTATAAACATTGGCTTATATCGCCATACAATGCCATAAACAGTCAAAGTCAATCCCCACAATGCCACAAAAACAGTCATGCCGCACAAACTCTACAGACGCCCCGGTGAGTGCAAAACTATTCTCTCCACGCCGCTGAACGAGCAAAGATATCGTGAAAAAAAATCGCAAGATTATTTCTCGACTTCGCGGCAGTATGGACTTCGTTGCGCTTTCTTGAACGCGATATCCGGCATGGCGAACACCTTCGCGGCCATCGAAACTCGCGTTTCCTTCGCCGTTTCCAGACCCCGCAATGCCATCTTGACTCGATCCGAGCACGCGGTTAAAATCGCTTGCTTCAAAGGCTGTCGGGCATCGGCTCCATGAGGGCGACCCGGTACCGCCAACAAAACGCCGACAGGAGCGTTGCTGATGCGAATCATCGTACCGATAAAACAGGTGCCAGAAACTAACGCCGTAAAAATGGACGAGGCCACAGGCACCATGATACGCGATGGCGTCGAGGCCATCGTTAACCCGCTTGACCTTTACGCCATCGAGATCGCCATTCGTCTGCGCGAAGCTCACGGTGGCGAAGTCCTGGCCGTGTCAATGGGGCCGCCAAAGGCCGTCAAGGCAGTCAAGGAAGCCGTCGCCATGGGTTGCGATAGCGGCGTCCTGGTAAGCGACAAGGCATTCGCAGGCGCCGACACCTGGGCCACGAGCTACGTTCTCGCCGAGGCCATCAAGACCCTCGGCGAATACCAGTTTATCATTTGCGGCGAGCGGGCAACCGACGGCGACACCGGACAGGTAGGCCCGGGCATCGCGGCTTGGCTGGACTTGCCGGTTGCTTCCTACGTCAGCAAGGTCGAGGACGTCTCAGCCGACGTCTGCCGCTGCCAACGGCTCGTCGAGGAAGGCTACGAGATTCTCGACGTCACAATGCCCGCCGTGCTCACCGTCGTCAAGGAAGTCGCCGACCCGCGTCTTCCCACCCTTGGCGGCAAGCAGAAGGCTCGCAAACTCGAAGTGCCCACCCTCGGGCAGGCGGACATGACCGTCAAACAGGAATACCTGGGCCTCAAGGGCTCGCCGACGCGGGTGGTAAAGATTTTCCGGCCTAAAGTTGCCCGCCAGTGCCAGATGTTCACCGCCTCCGACGAGAAATCCATCGACCAGGCCGCCGATGCAATGGTGGACTTCCTTAAGCAACGTGAGCTTATCTGACTTGCCGACAGCAAACGAAAAGACGCAAAGGACGATCATGGAATACAAGGGTGTCTGGATACTGGCCGAACAGTTCAACGGACGAGTGCAGCGAATCAGCCACGAACTGCTGACGCGAGGAAGGGACCTTGCCGACAAACGCGGCGTTGAACTGACAGCCGTCATATTCGGTAAGGAAATCAACGGCGACGATCTGCAGGAGCTTATCGACCGCGGCGCCGATGCCGTCATCGCGACCGAGGCGCCCGAGCTCGAACACTTCCTCGTCGAACCGTACGCGGCGTGCATGATCAAGCTCATTGCCGAACACCGCCCGGAGATAGTCATCGCCGGCGCGACTTCCACCGGACGCACACTCATGCCTTACGTCGCCATCAAAACCAGCGCCGGCCTGACTGCCGACTGCACGGTGCTGGACATCGAGGAAGACACGGGCAACCTGCTCCAGACCCGCCCCGCTATCGGGGGCAACATTCTCGCGACGATCAAAACCCCAAACCACCGCCCGCAGATGGCGACCGTCCGCCCGCGCTCGACCCAGCCGGCCCCGACCCAGCAGGGCCGAACCGGCAAGATCACGCGGCTCAAGGGATCCGCCGAACTGCTCGCCAGTCGTATCCGTCGAGTGGATTTCGTCCCGGACGAATCCGAGCACGGCCTGCAGGATGCCGACACCGTCGTGGCGTGCGGGCGGGGAATAAAAAAGGGCGAGAACCTCTCGCTGATCAACGAACTCGCCGAGTCGCTCGACGCTGCCGTCGGTGCCAGCCGAGACGTCGTGGACCGAGGCTGGCTCACCTATCCTCACCAGGTTGGCCTGAGCGGCAAGACGGTCAGCCCGAAGTTATACGTCGCGGTCGGCGTTTCCGGCACGATCCAGCACCTTGCCGGCATGCAGACATCGGAAAACGTGATCGCCGTCAACTCCGACCCCGACGCTCAGATATTCCGCGTGGCCGACTTCGGCATAGTCGGAAACCTCTTCGAAGTCGTCCCAGTGATGATAGAGAAGATCAAGGCGACAAGAGAAGGCGAGAAGCACTAATCTCGGACCAACACTTATGACCACTACACAAGAATACAAGCCCCTCACCCCCGCCATCGCCGCCGAACTCCGCCAGATAGTCGGCGACCGTTACGTCATCTTCGACGATCCCGAGAAGCTCGAGACGTACTCGCACGACGAAATTGCCGAGGCGCAGTACGCCCATATGCCCGATGCGCTCGTTCGTCCGGCCAACGCGGAGGAAATCGCCGCGATCATGAAACTGGCCAACAGGGAGATGGTCCCCGTCACGCCTCGCGGCGCCGGCAGCGGACTGTCCGGCGGGGCCGTGCCGCTTCATGGCGGAATCGTACTCATGTGCGACCGGATGAACCGAATCCTGGAAATCGACGAGGCCAACATGATGGTTGTCGTCGAACCCGGCGTGGTCACCAACGAGATCAACGAAGTAATCGCCGACAAGGGCCTGTTCTTCGCGGGCTATCCGATGAGCCTCGAAACCTGCTACGTCGGCGGAAACGTCGCCGAAAACGCCGGCGGCGGCAAGGCGGTCAAGTACGGCGTCACGGGCAGATACGTCACCGGCCTGGAAGTCGTAACGCCAGCCGGCGATATAGTTCAACTCGGCGGAAAGCTCGTCAAGGACGTCACCGGCTACAACCTCATCGGGCTCATGGTCGGCTCGGAGGGCACACTGGGCATCTTCACGAAGATAATCATCAAGCTCATGCCCAAACCCAAGGCGTCGGTGGACCTGCTGGTGCTGTTCAAGACAGCCGACGACGCCATCTCGGCCGTGCCGAAGATCATGACCACGGGCGGCATTATTCCCACTGCCATCGAGTTCATGGACAAATCGTCCGTGCATGCCGCGTGCAGCTATCTCAACGAAGCCCTGCCCTATGAGCAGTGCGGCGCGATGCTGCTGATAACCGTCGACGGATCGGAGTTAGGGCAAGTCGAACGCGAGTACGAGTCCATCGGCGAGCTATGCCTCGCCGCCGGCGCGGTAGAAGTGTACGTCGCGGACAACTTCACCACGAGCGAGCGGATATGGAAGGTCCGCCGCAACATCGCCGAGGCCTTCAAGGTAGTCAGCCCCCACCAGAGCCTCGAAGATATTGTGGTACCCATCGCCAACATACCCCGAATGGTCGAGGGCCTTGGTGAGATCAGCAAGAAGTTCGACATACCCATCCCCTGCTACGGCCACGCCGGCGATGGCAACCTCCACGCCACGCCCGTGATGAACCCCGACTGGACGCTGGAAAAGTGGCATGAGACGCTCCCGGAAATCCTGAAGCAGATGTACGAACTCACCGCGAGTCTGGGCGGCATGCTCTCCGGCGAGCACGGCATCGGCCATAAGAGAAAGCAGTACATGCCCCTGTTCGTCGGCGAGGCGAACCTTGCGATGATGCGCTCGATCAAGCACGCCCTGGACCCCAACAACATCCTGAACCCGGGCAAGATCGTCGATGCGTAGCATGCCTTTTCTTCGCACCCACAAGGCCCGTTCCGTATACTAACGGGACAAGTGGTTTTCGAGGTCGTGAATGAGGCAACGCATATACATCTTCCGTCAGCCTGGCAGCGGGCCGCAGGGACCGGATCTGCTGGGGGTTGTGTTTCGCCTTCTCGGCTTGGCTGGGATGGTGCTGCTGGGAGTGTTTGTCCTGCTGCCGCTGCTGGGGATCGCACTGGGCATCGGCCTCGGGGTGGTCGCCATCGGAGCGATCGTGGTCGGCTACTTCCGCCTGCGAGCGTGGGTCCAGCGCAAACTCGGCCGACGACGTGAGGAGCCCAGCCACGCCGGCGAAAGTTACAAGGCCGAAGTGCTCGACGACAAGGACAGCGAAGACGACGAAGACAACCGCCCGCGACGGACGGTAGAGGTCCACCGCCGCCCGCATCGCGACTGATACATCCCTGATTTCATCTGCGCCGGTCATTGGAATATGGTTTTGTCACATGCCTCACTGTCGCCGCCTTACCCAACGCTTGGCAGTATTGGCACGGTCCGGTATAATCCCCCCATGACCAGCACGAAGTACCATCAGGTGACTCCCGCAATTGTCGAAGAGTTGCGGCAAATCGTAGGCCCGCGTTACGTCATTTTCGACAACGCCGACGCGCTCGAGCCTTTCAGCCACGACGAGATTCCCGACCGACACTACGCCCACATGCCCGAGGTGGTAGTCCGCCCTCGCTCTGCCGACGAGATTGCGTCCATTATGAAGCTGGCCAATCGAGAGATGGTACCCGTAACGCCACGCGGCGCCGGCAGCGGGCTTTCCGGCGGGGCCGTGCCTGTCAGCGGCGGAATCGTCCTGTTCGTGGACCGCATGAACAGCATCATCGAGGTCGATGAGAACAACCTGATGGCCGTCGTCGAGCCCGGCGTGGTCACCGCCGAGATCAACGAAGTCCTGGCGCCCAAGGGCCTGTTCTACGCCGGATACCCCATGAGTCGCGAGACCTGCTATATCGGCGGAAACGTCGCCGAGAACGCCGGCGGCGGCAAGGCGGTCAAGTACGGCGTCACGGGACGATACGTCGTCGGCATGGAAATGGTCACACCCACCGGCGATATAATCCGCCTCGGCGGAAAGCTGGTCAAGGATGTCACCGGCTACAACCTCATTCAACTTATGGTCGGCTCGGAGGGCACGCTGGGCGTCTTCACGCAGATCACGCTCAAGCTCATGCCCCTGCCGAAATCGTCAGTCGATCTGCTCGTGCTCTTCACCTCGACCGACGACGCCATTGCCGCCGTGCCGCGGATCATGACTGAAAGCGGCCTGATTCCGACGGCAATCGAGTTCATGGACCGCGCCAGTGTCCACACCGCGTGCAGCTACCTCAACGAGACGCTGCCCTACGAGCAGTGCGGTGCCATGCTGCTGATAACCGTAGACGGCGCGGCCCCATCGCAGGTCGAGCGGGAATACGAAGCCATTGGCGAGTTGTGCCTCGCCGCCGGCGCAATCGAGGTATACGTGGCCGACAACGCCACCACCAGCGAACGCGTCTGGAAAGTCCGCGCCAACATCCCCGAGGCGTACTCGGTCATCTCGCCACAGCAGGCCAACGAGGACCTAGTCGTTCCGATCGCCGCGATTCCGCAACTCGTGGCGGGCATGGAAACACTCGCCGCCAGGCACGGCGTAAACATCCCCGCCTACGGCCACGCGGGCGATGGCAATATCCACACGCGGATCGTCAAAGACCCCGACTGGTCGGTGGAAAGATGGCAAGAGACCTTGCCGCTTGTCCAGCAGGACCTCTACGAGCTGACGGCCGGGCTTGGCGGAAGGATCTCCGGCGAGCACGGTATCGGCCATAAGCGAAAGAAGTACATGAGCACGTTCGTCACCGAAGAATACCTCGATATCTGCCGCGCCATCAAACGATCCCTTGACCCCAACAACATCCTTAACCCGGGCAAGATTTTCGACCTCTGACCAATACCTTGCCGGAAAGTCCTTACCTGTGAAATCGAGCCTGATAATGGTTCGCCCCACGCAACGGAAAACGACGTGAAGAAATCGACGACGTACCTGCTGACATGCCTGGTGATACTGGCATCCGTAACGGCTTACATCTTTTGCATAAACGACGGCAAAACGTTCAAGGGCGAAATACCCCGTGACGGCGTCAGGGACTACATCAAGGAAAACGATGTGAAACAGCTGACTGCGCACCCGAGACTCCTGGCAGGCGAGGACGATTTTGCACGCCTGCAAAACCAGCCCGAGATGCCGGCGATGGTTCAGGCCCGCAAGGATGTCATCACGAACGCTCGCAAGTACCTTCGCAGTTCCAATCTCAAGCGTTGGACAGCCGGGCAGGACCCGTCAGGCCTGGGTTTCGGTCGCGGGATGATCGACCGAGTCATTACCCTCGTCACGGCATTTCGGATGACCGGCGACGATCGCTTCCGCTTAGGGGCGCTGAAGCACATTCAGACACTCGACGCCGCAAAGACCGGCCGACTCCTGCAGGAAAACGTCAAGCGGGGATTCTGGCTCAGCGACGGGGAAGAGTGCGCGGGCATCGCGATTGCCTACGACTGGATGTACGACTCGCTCAGCGAGCCCGAGCGGAAAATGCTGGTCGATCTCTGCCGAAAGCGTCTGTTCGCTCTGGGGCTCAAAGAGTGCCGCCAGGGCGGGCAGTGGTGGTTCGCCAAGCGATTCAGCAACTGGAACGCCGTTTGCGCAGGCGGCCTGGGGATGCTATGCCTGGCGATGTATGAAGACTGCCCCGCCGCCCGGGAGATTCTGCCCCACGTCGAGGAGTCCCTGGGCGAGTTCATGGTCCCGCTGAAAGAAACCGACGGCGGCTGGCCCGAGGGAGTGGGCTACTGGAACTACGGAATGGCCTACGCGTTCGGATACATGTTGAGCTGGGAACGAAGCACGGGGAAGGTACACCCGCTGATGAAGCTTGCCGCCACGAAGAAGACGCTCAGCTTTCCGTTGGACTTCTGCCCCAACTCCATGCCGGCCGGCTTCGGCGACAACAATCACTTTTATCCCAGCCCCTTTCATTACGCCGCAGCCAAACGCTTCAAACTGGACCTGGTGATGGGAGCCATCGACAGTTACATGACCGAGACGGGAAGAGGCCTGAGTGGATTGATGGGCGGCGGCGCCACTGGCTGTGTCCTGCACCCCGGAACCGCCAGCAAGGACACCAGGGGCGAAACCCGTGTCGCCAAGGTCTGGAAAGGCTTGGGCTGGGGCCTGATCGCCGACAGCATGCCCAGGCCCAATCTCTATCTTTCCATGCGGGGCGGGAACACGATCGAGGAACACACCCACGTGGACCTTCTGAGCTTCCGCGTGCTGGTGGGCAAGGAATGGCTGATAGAGAACGGCCGGAGCGGGAGGTATCTCTTCCCGACCACGTTCAGCGAGCACCGCGCCAAGAACAACGATCTCAACGCCACGTACAAGAACACCATCTTCGTCAACGGAGTTGGTCCAATTCCGGGCAGCAAGACCGACTCCGAGCGGGTTGTGCGTGGCCAAGGCTGCTACGGGGTGCGCATGGATGCATCATCGGCGATGGCGCTGCCCACCGATGATCCTGTCTTCTGCGGGCGGCTGGCGCTGATGGTGGATGACTCGGCGATCGTCATCATCGACCGTGTGGCGACCCAGGGGATATCACTTGTCGAGTCGCGGATGCACTCTTACAAGAATGTGACCTTCTCCAAAACCGGAGCGATGATCAAAGGCGACGCCGAGAGCCTGCGGGTCACCTACGCCTCCCTGGAGCCCGCGGGCCTGTTCCGGGCCACCACGGCCCCGGCCTCTCCCACCAACCCCAGCGCCACAATGATGCGTTGGAGTCCCCTCAGACTGTACACCGAGGCGGTGTTGGTCACCTTGCTGACACCCGGAAGTTCCCGGGCCGCCGCAGCCGTGGTTCGCGACGGAAAGAACTTCCTCATAACCCTCACGATCAAGGGCGAGACCAGAAAAATCCGCATCCGCCCGGACCTGACGCTGCTGTAGCTCGCAAAGGCGCGATCATCCGCCCTCGCCGGTGTCGTACTCGGCGCAAACATACGGGCAGTTGGGATCGTACTTCGTCAAGGGCTTGGGATCTTCCACGCGTCCGATCGGGCGACAGCCTGCGCCTTCGACGCCCGTGACCGAATCGCCGAGGTCCTTTCGGCATCGGTCGAGGCGGGCCTGGAGGTCCGCGACAATCTCGGGATGATCCGCGGCCAGGTTTGTGGTCTCGGCGATATCATCAGCCAGGTTGTACAGTTCCAGAATATCATCCTTGCCCTTGTGAACGTGCAGCTTCCATGGCCCCACGCGGACGGCCTCCAGTTGGGTAACGCTGTAGTAGAAGAACTCCTCGTGCGGTGAAACCGCGCCGGGTTCTCCCATCAACAGCGGGGAAATGTCCTTGCCGTCGATCACGCGGTCGTCCGGCCCGCGCGTGCCGGCCAGTCGCGCAAAGGTCGGCAGGAAATCCATCGCCGTCGCCAGTTCGCCGCAAGTCGCCCCGGCCTGGATCTGCCCGGGCCAGCGAGCGATGCAGCAGACGCGCTGCCCGCCTTCCCACGTGCCGCCCTTTCGGCCACGCAGAGGCGCGTTCGAACCGCCCAGATCGCCCCGAGAGCCGTTGTCCGACGTGAAGACCACGAGCGTGTTTTCGTCGAGTCCGAGTTGCCTGAGTTCGTACATCAGCACGCCCGTCACCCAGTCGATGGCTTCGACGGCGCCGCCGTATCGACCGTTGGCGTGGCCGGCGAACCGCGGTGACACCAGCACAGGCCGATGAACGTGCATGTGCGCCAGGTACAGGAAGAAAGGCTTCTCGGCATTGTCGCGAACGAACCGCACCGCCTCGTCGGCGTAGCGTTCGGTGAGTGACTCCTGCTCGAACTGGGCCTGTATGACCTCCTCGTCGCGCATCAGCGGCAGCGGCGGCCAGCAGTCCGGAGTGAAGGTCCGCTGGCGGCCCATGTCGTTGCTGTACGGAATGCCGAAATAGTGGTCAAAGCCATGTCGCGTCGGCAGGAACTCCGGCTGATCCCCGCAATGCCACTTGCCCACGAGCATCGTCGCATAGCCCTGGTCCTTGAGGATCGACGCGACCGTGCGCTCCGACGGATCCAGCCCGACCGCCATGCCGGGAAACAGTACGGCCCGGCCATCAAACGAGCCGAACCCGATCCGACGCGGGTAACACCCCGTCATCATCGCCCCGCGCGAGGGCGAGCACAGCGGCGCTGCCATGTAGAAGTCCGTCAGCCGAACCCCCTCGGCCGCCATTTGGTCGAGGTGCGGAGTGGTGTTGATCGGCGAGCCGTAACAGCCCAGGTCGCCATAGCCAAGGTCGTCGCAGTTGATAAGAATAATATTGGGGCGGTCGGCGGGTTCTCTTGAAATCATGCGATCCACTTCCGTTGATGACTGCAAATACAAGCAGGCCTGACCGGGTTTCCCCGGAAAGCCTAATGCCCACGACCATCGAGGGCCCGTGCCACGAATCTACCATGAGCCCGGGAATCCGCAAGGACTTCTGCAGCTCGATTTGGGCCAACCTGGACAGCCCCCATGACCGTACGATCAGACAATTCAAAATAGCGAAGAGGCTTGACCCCAGCCGAGATGGAAGCGCGGTCGCATAAACCGCATTAGTTAGTCTCGCCGCCGCTCCCGTCAGCGGTAGAAGTTTGTTCGCAGGCCGTCGCGGGGGGTTGGGCCTCGGCGGTTCAGCCTGCTGCGATTCACCAGCAGCCAGACCAGCACGGCTACCCACAGCACCACTGAGATGACGACGA